>CAYGXU010000091.1:0-13805 GCA_964353875.1 uncultured Anaerolineaceae bacterium
GCGGCCGGTAGCCCATCTGAGTGTGATGGCGCAACCCGGCCTGGGAGTTCACGATGACCGCTTTGAGAAGGGGCGAGAGCCGTGCGCACGCCCGAACGGTCCAACCAGATAGGGGGCGGTATTGGGACATATCCATATCCGAAGCTCGCAGATTCCAGACCACAGGAATCCCCCCCGCCAGCCTCGCGGCGATTGATCCCAGCAAGTCCGCATGATACAGCCAGGTTTGGAGCAAATCAGGTTTATCCTGCCTCAGCCATCGGATCAGGCGGATGAGGGCAATTGGATTCGGTCGCCCTGGACGCATACCGAGTGCGCGCACGGGGATACCCAAGGCCGCGATCGCCTCCCCGACTTCCCCAATCGAAGTCATCGAGACCACCTGGGATTGAAAGATATCTTGATACATGCGCGATAGGAGACGGTAGAGCATCATCTCCGCGCCGCCGACATTGAGATCCGTGATCAGGTGAAAAACCGTTTTCATTGCATACAACCGCGGCCAAATCCCCATTGCCGCAATTTATATCACTGCACGAAGCAAAGTTAGAATGCGGTGTCGGTAGGTGTGGGCCGACATAATGCTCTCGTAGGCATACTCCACAATACCATTTCGATAGGTTTCATCCTTGAAACGCTTAATTGCATCATCCATATTTGAGAAGTCTTTCTTAATACTGATGTAGTGCTCGTCAGGCATCAAGATACCATTGTAGTGACCTTCAACCAATATCTGACAAGTTTTCGTTCCAATGGGTTCAAAATGCCGCGATGAAATGGCCTTTCCAGAAACATAATCCAAACCCGCAAAACAGTTCGCGACGATTTCATTCAAAGTTGCTTCGGGATGAACCTTTACATACTTTTTTGCCCTGGCGATACCTTCTCCATGCCGATCAAGGTAATAGGTCCCTGCCTCTGCCCCGATGATTCCTTTGCAACCGCGTAGAAATTGTGCCCAATTTCTGCGCGAGTGGCGCTGAAATTGAATCTTACAATGCAATCCTAGAGACGGACCCTGATCTCGGAAGAACTCAATCAAGTTTGTCCTCTCCCGGTCACCAATAATATTATGATACAGATCACCTATAAAACCGATATCTACCTGACGCGGAGTGGATGAGTCCGGGAAGTAGATTTTTGGATTCAGCGCGTGAGGCATTGCCAGAACGTGCGAATGTTCACAATTAGCGTACAGCCAGCGTGCTGTTTCGATCGGTAACTGGCTGCATATAAAATCTGCCTCAACATTACGAATGAACCGGATTTTCTCGTCCAATAGGTCGTATTCATTTCCCAGAAAAACGACAAGTTTGCCTTTGCGATGTTTGAACCACTCGGCAGTCTTAAGTAGTAACGACATATCGTCACCCGCTGCGGAGTGCAGGATGATAACAAGAGGATATAGCTCGATAGATTTCCGGAAAGAAGCGTACTCAATTAAATTTGTAATATTGCACACCCTGGCATCCATTTCGGGAATTTCACATAAAGCATCGCGCCAATCAAGCGCATAGGAGAGACTATCGTAGCGCTGGCCAAAAAGTTTAGATGCAAGAGGAAATTTCCTTAAAGTGGCAGGGAGCGTATCGGCTGTAAATGCACTTAATCTAAAAATACCCCGTATGACTGTATCTGCAATGACAACCTTCGTCGAAGGGATCCCATTTGCTTCCAGGATTAGCGTTCTAATATTTTCCTTCATCTTCGGGCTGGTTCTAGTAATTTCATGTGGTCAGCATGTTTTTTTATACAGCCATCAATCAAAGGCAGGTTTTGTTTGGACCATTCAATGGTTTGCTGTAGCCCATCGCGCAGATTAACCTTCGCCTCGAAGCCTAATTCGTTTTTCGCCTTCACAGTACTTCCAAAGCGCCTGCCAGAATGATCCCAATCTCTTCGAGGCAAAATTTGGAATGGAGTCTTATTCCCTGTGAGTTCATTAATGGTTTCTGCCAATTTCTTGATAGATATTTCCACACCGGCGGCAATGTTGTAGACGTCTCCCGGCATTCCCTTTGTTGCGCATAGCATCAAACCAGTCACAATATCCTCAACGAAAATAAAATCTCGGGTGGTTTCTCCACTGCCTTCCAAAGGAAGTGCCTGACCATGCAGTGATTTATAAACAAACGTAGGGGTGACGTTTCTCCAAACAGTGGCTGGGGTGCCGCGCCATTGTCCTGCGCCCAAAATTTCACCCGGTCCATATACATTCTGGAAACGGGCACGCACAGTCGGTACACCATTGTGGTCATGGTAATAGACCGCATAAAACTCGCCAATGATCTTGGAAATGGAGTAGGGGCTGTCCATCTTCAGAGAAATGGGAGCATCTTCGGGAGTCGCGATGGCTTCGCCAAATGTCTTTTCTGCTACAGCGCAACCTGCTCCCGAATAAACCCATTTCTTCAAACGCTTGAATTCCTTGATGTGCTCAAGTAGTTTCAAGGTAGTCAGCGTATTGTTTTCGTGATCAATCAGTGGGTTGGCAATCGAACTCTGGTTTCCGTGATAGGTGCTAAGATGAAAAATAGTATCATATTCGTCCACAATAGTAGCTAAAACCCGATCATCGGCGATTGAGCCTTCGCTAAAGCAGATGCGCGAATCGTTAGGGATATTCGCTCGTTCTGATGACAGAAGATTATCAACAATATGGATTGATGAAACATCACAAGTTAACAGACGACGCACCAGGTTTCCACCAACAAAACCAGCACCGCCTGATATCAAAATATCCGTTTGCTTAAATTCTTCCATTTGCGGTTAATCGGATAGGGCTTTAAGGTGGGTGTACGTTTCGATAATACCAAATTTTCGGTAATACTCGATCGTGCGAGACACCCCGTCCATCAAAGGCGTGGCGACTTTCCAGGAAAAATCTTTATTGGTTTTGGATGGATCCAACAAAATGGAAAACACATCGTCGGGATCGCGCTCGCGCATTTCGACTTCATCCTCTTCGAGGATACCAAGAGCCTCGACCGTAGCATCATACAGATCTTTTATAGCATAATCGCTGCCCGAGGATATGTGATAATAACCGCGACTCCCCGTGCCATCAATCGCCTTAACCACAACATCAACAAGATCGTCAACGTAAATGAAATCTCGCCGAGTATTCATCACAAAACACTTTTTGCCGTTGGTCAGACGGTGATAAAAAGTGGGCAATGGGCCGCTCAGATTGCGCGGGCCATAGGCATTGGCGAGGCGGAATGAAATGAAATCCAGATTGCTCAAACCAATATAATACTCACCAGTAGTCTTGCTGATAGCATAACTGCTACCCTCGGGGTTGAGGGGGTGATTCAAAGTGATGGGCTGCTCCTGAGGATGAAGCCCGTAGCACAAAGCCGTTTGAAAATAAATCAAACGCCGGACTTTGGCATTTTCACTGGCCTTTACGATATTGGCAGAACCCAGGGCATTCGTGCGCGCATCCTCCGCCCAGTTGCCGGGATCCTTGTACGATGCGGCGGCATGTACCACCAGGTCGGGCTTGAACTCGGCAAAAAGGCTGTCAACCAGGGGCGAGTCGGCGATTGTGCCCTCCACCACTTTAAGACGCGGTTGAAGGGTGAGGTTGTCGCGCCGGCCAGTGGCGTAATTATCAATGACCAGCACTTCTTCACCACGCGCCAGAAGGCGGTCTGCGAGATGTGAGCCGATGAATCCGGCTCCGCCAGTAATTAAGACTTTCATGGGATTTCTCCTTATTTTACATTCGGTCTGGTTCTCTATCTCATAGAGTAACCAGCAAACCCGATAATTAAGGTGCACACGTGCAAAATCATCGCTTCTATTTCGCCAATGCCGACTTGAATTCTGCCTGGCGGTCATGAAATTCCTGTTGCCAGAGTTCCAGGCATAACAGCCCCCACACCTTGCGGCCATAACGAGGTTCCTGGTCCAATGCAGCGATCACTTTACGGTTATCTATCAGGTCACGGCTTAGGGCGCGGCTGCTGGAAAATATATCACGGACAAAGTCCTTCGCCTCACCTGCCATCCATTCCGATAAAGGCGTTGGGAAGCCCATTTTATCCTGGCGATTGATAATGACTTCGGGCAGATAAGGCTGCATTGCTTGTTTGAAGATGTGTTTCATTTCGCCGTCTTTGAATTTGATATTCGACGGGATGGTTGCCGCCAGTTCTACGATGGGATGGTCGAGCAGTGGCACGCGCGATTCGAGACCGTGGGCCATGCTCATGCGATCTTCCACCTGCAATAACGCGGGCAAGAGAGTTTTGAAATCGAAATGTGTCATCAAGTCAAAATAAGATTCTTTATGCACATTTTCGCCGTTGAAAATCTTCTCAAATGTTTCGCGTGCCGAGTAGGGTTCGAGTGCTTTCCAGTTGATCTCGTCGCCGAGAGTGGGAGCGCGGTTGACCAGACGGAAATACCGCCGGTCCATTGGCTCGAACAAACCTTCGCGCCAGAATTCCTGCAGGAGAGGTTTGTATTTGCGTAACGCGACGAGATTGGGGATGATCGATTCGTAGGTCACCACGAAGTTACCGTTTTGCATGGTGCCTTCAATGGCGCCCTTGATGCACTGCTCAAAATAGGCGATCAAATAGCGGGTGTAGCCGCCAAAGATTTCATCCCCCCCCTCCCCGCCCAGGACAACTTTACGGTGTTTCGCCGCCAATTGCGAGACCATAAATTGCGGGAACGACCCGGGACCTGCAACCGGATAATCCATGTGGTAGATAACGCGGCGAATGTTCTCGATAAAATCGGCGGCCGTGATATCCACTTCGTACAATTTAAAATTCTTCGCTTCCGCGATGGCGCGTGCATAGCGGCTTTCATCGAACTCAAGACCATAAGATGCAAATTTCCCGGTAAAGCCCAGCATCGCCCCAGCTTCCTGCTTGTCCGCCGCTATCGAGGCCACGGCGCTCGAATCCAATCCGCCGCTGATAAACGCACCCACTGGTACGTCACTGCGCAAATGGAAATTGACCGAATCCAGAAGCAATTCGCGCAATTTTTCCTCGAAATACTTCGCAGTATGCTCGAAATCTGGATTAAAGTACACTTGCCAATAACAGTTTGTCTGAATGGAGCCGTTTCGTACTTGAAGGTAATGGGCTGGCAAAAGTTCCTGGATGCCTTTGAATAGAGTCTTGCCTGCCAGACATAACTGAAAAGTCAGGTAATCTTTGAAACCATCCAAATCGGTAATGATATCGTCTACAAAAGGCAGCAAAGTCTTTACTTCAGAGGCAAAATAAAAGATGCCGTCATTGACCATGTAATAAAACGGCTTGATGCCGAAACGATCTCGGGCGCAGAAGAGACTCTGATTGGCTTCGTCCCACAGGGCAAAGGCGAACATGCCGCGCAGGTGATTGACACAATCAGTACCCCACTTGCGATAGGCAAACAAAATCACTTCTGTATCTGATGTAGAGATGAAATTCTCTGCTCCGAGTTCCTGACGAAGTTCGAGATAATTGTATATCTCGCCGTTGAAAACGATCCAATTGCCGGCGCGGTCGGTCATGGGTTGCGCGCCGCTCGGGGTCAGGTCGATGATGCTTAAGCGCCGGTGCATGAGTCCCAGGTGCTGGCGGGGGTGGACCCATTCGCCCTCCCCATCCGGGCCGCGATGGCGGAGGAGCTGGTTCATGATCTTCAGGCACGGCGCGACGCCCGGGATCGGTTCCAAAGAGAGACTCATCAGTCCTGCAATACCACACATATCAGGCCTCTTCTGTGCAGAGATAGATTTCCTCTGCATTTATGGCATTATCCGGTTTGATACCCCGGGCATATAAAAACCACCCCCAGCGCCTTTCGAACGGCTTTAATAAGCGCGTGGGGATCAGGCGCCCTTTTCTTGGTATCACCATCCAACCTTGCAAAAGACGAACAAACAATTCCAATTGCTCGAACCGCCCAAGCAATTGCCACAGCTCAGACTTTGAATAAACATCTCCCTTGGGATTACCCACGCCATCAACTTCATTCACCATTTCTTGGAGCGCTTTTCCAGTAAAAAAGCGGCGTAGACGGAAATGGAATCGATATAATGCTGAGTCACGATGATAAACCATTACGATCAAACGTCCGCCAGGTTTGAGCACTCGAAAGATCTCGCCAACAGCCTTCGCTGTATCTGGCGTATGGTGTAAGACACCCATTGAGCAAACACAATCGAAGGTCTTATCCTCGAAGGGAAGTTCCTCGGCGTTGGCCACCTGAAAACTGGCGTGCAAACCTGAATGTTCGAACCGCTTACGGCATAGGTCTATTCCAGTTGATGAAATATCAACGCCATAGACCTCCGCCCCTTCGCGCGCATACCAGCTCAAAACATATCCATTGCCACTGCCAACATCCAGCACCTTCCTTCCGGCAAAAGATTTGTATTCATGTAACTGATATGAAAATTCGAGGTCCTCGTTCACTTCACGCAGACCATCATAATATTCAAAATATTCAGGCGTGCCTAATGAATAGGGGATGGCACTGGCACATAAAGGATTGGCATCCCAATAGGAGCGGACATCCTGGATTTTAATATTACTCATAACCGGTTCTTTCAACAAACAAAAATGTATTCGATCCCAGTATCATGGTAGATGTGGTTCACAAAGAGAAACAGATTGTCTCTAGCAGCCTCACGTTTGGTTTGAATCACCTGCTCAAATAAACAGATCTATCGAGAATCTGTCAAGGAAAGAACAGGAGGAATTCAATGGAGTAAAAGGATGCCTTCTACACCCATAAAACCCATCTGACATCCAAGGGAATAATTATTCAAGTGCATCAATAATTGGTGAAAGTGCGTTCCAAGCCCGTTCCGGAAATCGTTGGGCGAGTTCAGACAGCGCTTGGAAATGATAGCACCCATTCATGCCAATATTCAAGAGTAATTTAGATCGGAACAAGACAAATCGAAAATGGCCAACAGCCGAATTATCCCATTCAATCGAGCGAACTTTTTTATTATATAAAGCTGATTTGAATGATTGGGATGAAAATTTTTTGGTTTGAGTTCCAGCTTCTTTACATGCATGATTTGAAAAGCGACCATTGACTAGTTGGCTGGTAAATAATAATGCCCCGGTTTCCGAATTGAAATCCGCGTTTAGCTGGAAAGGTTCCTTTATAGTTAGCAAATTTGTTTGCATATTATAGAGAATGGCTATTCGGATCAGGTCTTTGAAAAACAAACGTGGTTGCAAGATATTCCAAGATCGGCTCAGTACGTAATCAACAAGAAACTGACGCAGTTCCCCTATCTTTACCAGTGATATCAGTAAAAATTGCCCCAATCTGAACAAATAGATAAGGCGCTTGTTAATGATATTCCCTGGAGGAAGGATATAGAAACGATCATGATGCGGAACAATGCAATTGCCGTGCAGGAGGTAATTGCGGGCATAAAAAGCCGGCTTTGAGACAGCGCCCTGCCAAACCGGTTGACTTATATGCCTGTCCAAAAGAGCATCAAACTTTTTCGCAAAGGTGCGATAGGAATACTCTCCGCTGGCTATCAAGTCGCGATAAGCATTTTGTGCAAGTTGATCGCAATATTTTCTATCCCGCATTTGGGCAATTACTTCGGTGACATTTGAATAATCCTTCTTGACGCGAATGTAATGCACGCCCGGTTGTAAGATACGGCCGTATTCCCCCTCATGCATCACCATTGTGCATCCCAATGCTCCCGCTTCAAAGTTTCGGGGAGATACGGTATCAATAATCACCTTCCAGTCAACATTTGCAAAAAAACGCTGCTTGACTTCCTCGTAAGTGGCATTTGCATGCAGGGCCAAATAACGTTCACAGTTCCGCATGATTTCTCCCGTGAAATCGACAACACTGGCCCCGCTCGGTGTGCCCAGAACGAAACGACTCGATCTCAGGAATTTCACCCATCGACGACCGTAAATCCGGTCTTGCTCACGAACGGAGATGTTATGGCTAAAGCCATGATCTGACGCGATTTGTTGAAAGCGTTCAGCAATGATCCTCTTTTCCTGACTCAAGTCACCCAAATAGTACGGAACTGTCCGTGAGCGATAACTGATATCAATTATGCGTGGCTGACCCAGGTTAAGCTGCGTATTCTCCAAATAGGTTGGAGTATACCCGGTTAGCACTGTATAGATGCCCTGAAGACTCGGGATCAATGTGCGCGGATAAAAGATATCGTGATCTTTTTCTGCTACACAGGTGAACATGACCTGGATACCGAGGCGATCCATGATCTGGTTGAATACGCGTACATTACGATATTCGTCTTGCAGGAAAAGCACCTTCAGCGCCCGGCTTTTGGAAATTTTCTCAACAAAGTTCTTGGATGAAACTGCCATCGGAAGATAAACACTCCAAAAGATCAGGATGACATCGTACTTCGAGAAGTCTATATTTTCTTCTAATAATTCAGTATCAAAAATATAATAGTAATCGTGCCGGGAATAAGCGTTAAAACTGAAAAGGAAATCGCGAATAACGTTCGCACTGCGACCATCGAACACGCTAAGAACAATGATTTTGAGGGGATTATCATTCATGGAAAAAGGCTATCTGAAAGGTTGTTCTTATTTTGTTGCCACTATATAAAGATCCAAGCCAAATGCTCGTGCGATGTTATTAAGCAACCATTCTCTTCGGATTCTTAATATTCCTCTCGCCAAAACATAAGTATCGAAGTTCTGAACATCGACCTGAACGCGCGAAAATCCGCAAAAAAGCTGTCTAACCTGCGAGCGAGAAACAAAATCGGTGTGTGGGGCAGATTCACCTGCAATATTGGTATCATAAAGCCCTCGGATTTGTTGTTCAAGAATATCACGACGTTTATGCGATGAAAACAAATAAAGTAGGCGCATCCGAGACACTTTAGCAATCTGTCGAAATGAGTGACGATTATTGAGCACAATTATCGCTTTGCCGCCTGGTTTAAGAACACGATAAATTTCGGAAACTACTCGAGATATGTTCCCCGTATGATGCAAGCAACCTATTGAATAAACATAGTCAAATTCCGCATCCTGAAAGGGAATCCCAAGCGCTGAACCCCATTTTACTTTATCGTCATCTTTTTTTCCAAGGAGGGATAGGCGATAGCGCATCATGTTCACAGGACCTTCAGCAATGTCCAAGCCATAATATTCACAACCTTGCGAGGCTAGAAATTGACCCAAGCTTCCATATCCCAGGCCAATCTCTAAAACCCGTTTGTTTTTCAGATCTTCTCTGGTGACGTATCCGGCTAGATAGGGATAAATATTCATATAAGCCAGATCGAATTGGCGAAGAGTTTCGGGTGTTATCTTTGTAATGCCGATGCTGCGCGCCAGGCTCGTCCCGCACAACTCGTTCCAGAAATTAGCGTTTTGAGTGTCAATTTCCTGTTGTTGCATGAGTTTTCCTTTCAGCGAGTAAATCGGTATAAATTTCGTCAAAACGCCTTGCCCCTGCTTCTTTTGAATGCCATTTAACCGCAAATTCCAGGCTTCTTCTCCCGATCTCCTGGCGCTTCTCCGAGTGGGTAATCAGGTCTACCAGCACATCATGAATGGTTGCGGGGGTGGCGCTGATTACCGGCAATTCGTCCACATACTCCGGTATTTCCTGCCGCATACTTTCCAGCCACTCCGGGCGCAGGTAACACACTGCCGGTTTGCCCAGCATCATGGCTTCGCGTACGTTTGCACCAAAGAACCCAAATGTAAGCATATCCACGAAAATATCTGCTTGCGCCTGATAAAAGCGGACTTCCTTGTTTGGAATATCTTTTGCAAAGACGAATTCGACCGGATACCCCTCTGATTTGAGCCGCTCAATGAGTGGCAGGTAAATATGGGTGCTTTTTATATTCTTCTGAGTGCCGGGAGTGGTACGTAAATCGTAATTGCCCACCGCGTGATAGATCTTGACCGTCCCGGGCGAGTAGGGCAGTCGGTATTTTTCCGGGACAGGCAGATCCGACCTCCAAAATTCTGTATCCAGACAATAAAACTCCGGCACCTCATGCACTCGCGGGTCATCGTTATAGTCTTTGCGGTTTCCTCCCAGCGTACACTGGTAATCAGCCAGACTATTCCTTAGCTTGCCCCAGGCCAGATTGCGTTCATCGCTGCAAACATTCGCCCTGTTCTGCCAGGGACAAATATCGCAGACCGGCTCTGATCCCCATGTTCTGAACGAGGTCTGAGAAACACCGTCCAAACAGCCGTTGTTGGAGTAGACAATTTTCTTTCCCAGTACTTTTAACAGTTTGATTTCTGTATAGGGGGGAAAACCTCTCTGCTTAAAGTATTCATGAATTACAAAGCTGAAGGTTAATCCCTGGAAATTGCTGAAGTGGAATATATCATAGCGAAATAAGGAAACAAAATAGAACCATAATTGTTTTCGCAATGCATGCGGATCAAGGTAATCAAACTTGAAATCCTCCCCATGATAAAATTTTTGACTAGCTTCGTTTGCATCCCAATTCAGCAAATCAGCTTTCCACCCCAATTCACGCAAGGCACGCGAAAGATACCAGGCATTGTAATAGGCCTGGCCAACATATAAAACCCTGCCTTTTAGTCTCTTGATCCATTTCACGAATGGCTCTCCCAGGTTGGCGACAACTTATACATGCCTGCGCCGTAATCATCCGTACTTGTTTGCACCTCAAATTTATACATGTTCAGCAATGCTGCCAATTGATTATTCATGTTTTGTTCAGCCACCACCAGGCTTAGGTAGTACGTTCCACGCACCAAAGGAAGCTGATCATATTGCGCACGAATGGTAGTGCGTCCTTTTTTGATCGTAAGAGGAACATGATCGGTTAAGGAAGTATTGGCGATCAGGATTTGCGCCGTCACATTGTTAATTGTCACAGCTACAATCGGACTCTCAATGGAGCGGGATGCCTCAATATCAATCTCGATCGAAAATGCATCCCCGCTCTGGATACTGGGGGGAAAAATCACTTTCGTGATCTTCAAGGAATCATCCAAATAGTGCTGTTCTGCTGCCTTTGTATCTGCACGCGCAGAAAATTGTTCATAGGCGCCGCACACATCGTTGGCGCTGCCGATTTCACGGATTTGTCCATGCTCGATCCAGATCGCCCGGTCACAATTGGTACGAATGGCATACGGGTTGTGGCTGACTAAAAAGATGGTGCCGCCCTGGTTACGAAATTCATAAATCTTCCGGTAACACTTGATGGCAAAATTGAGGTCACCCACCGCAAGCACTTCGTCCACTAACAAAATATCGGGCTGGGTGTGGATGGCCACCGAAAACCCCAGCCGCGCCAGCATGCCGCTGCTGTAGAATTGAACGGGTGTATCAATGAATTCTTCCAACTCACTGAAGGCAACGATCTCGTCAAACCGTCTGGCCATTTCATGGTCGCTGTAACCGAGAACAGCGCCGGCAATGCGGATGTTTTCCCGGCCAGTCAACACCGAATTAAAGCCTGCACCCAGGGTAATCAGGGCGCGCACAGAACCGGTGACGGCGATCCGGCCCCGGGTCGGCTTGATCAGTCCATAGATCAATTTAAGCAGTGTGGTCTTACCCGCCCCGTTGTGGCCCATCAGGCCGACCGACTCGCCCCGGCGTACCTGAAAGAAGATATCTCTCAACGCCCAAAACTCACTGGGGCGGAGGTTCTGGGCTCCGCCGTTGTAGCCGATTGATTCCCTAGCCAGGTCGAGCACGCCATACCAGAGCGAGCGCTTGAGACTGCGGGAATACCGCTTCCAGATGCCCTGTACATCCAACAAAACCGGGGAATCCATCAGGCATCCATCCTTTCTGCAATGATTGGCAATGCCAGGCGATATAAAACCCAGCAGACCAATGCAAGCAAAGCAGTGACGCCAACTACAATAAAGAATTCTTGTGACAAGGAGGGCAAGCCATTGTAGAGCAGGTTGCGAGCCGTCGTGAACAGAGGTGTTAAAGGATTCAGTCTCATGAGAGCGGCCAACAGACCCGAATCCGGCGGCGGATATACAACTGGCGTGATGTACATTAGCAGTCCGAGTAAAATCACAAGCCCATTTTGGATATCCTTATATAGAAAACCTACCGGGACCAGGAAAATGCCAATTGTCGTCCCCAGCAACAACAAACCAAGAATAGGAAAAACCAGCAAAACCACCGTCCAGGTTACATCGATCCGGAAGATTAACAGGATGCCAAACAAAACAACAAGTTTGATGACAAAACTGAACATCACCTGGGCCATGCCGGAAAGTACCAGCGCCTCTTTGGGAAAATTAACTTTGGAGATTAAGGAGCGATTGGCATTGATCTGGTTGAGCGGCGCGTTCAGCGCATCCATGAACAACTGCCAGAACGTGGTCCCGGCAAAGGCAAAGACCGGGTAAGGCACATCGGTAGTCCTGACCACCACCACTTGGGAATAATTAAGAAAGATCCAGACCAAAGATGTCATCAAGGGAGGCAGGACCGCCCAGAGATAGCCGAGTAAGGTTTGCCGGTATTGCGCTGAAATATCCCGTACCACCAACCGTTTGACCAGCATGCGCGAGTTCCAGACATCTTGCCACATTTGAACAACCAGGTGTAGCGGATGTCGTAGGGGAGATTCAGGTGTATAAGTAATAGTTTTCATCGTATATCATCCCAAGGATCGAATACTCTGGAGAATCAATCCGCGTGTTTTATCCGGGCCGCAGTTCAAAAGGCTGTCAACAATGGAAAGACCTGGGACAAATTGGTTAGTGTTGGCTTGCGGATAGACCGGGTGATTAAAATTCTGATAAATGAGTTCCATGCCATGTGCACCAAACAGCTCATCATCCTGATACCCCCCAGCCCCGCCGCCGCATAAGTAAGCCGTCCCACCGACCGCCCTTACCATCGCGATAAGCAATTCAGTAAGATTTCCGGCCACGTTCAGCGTTGAACCCAAAACCAATTTGGCTGTATTGAGATTCAGGCGCTCCATCAATGCCCGGATGGCGGCAATATTATACTCCGCCAGCGAGTCTGCCGGCCGGTCGATCAATTCTGCCAGCCAGGGGTAGGTGGGCTTAAAAAACGGTGCGCGAGCATAATTCATTTGAATTGTTTTCAGTAGTTTTTCCCGCCAGGGAGTAGAATTATTGATCTTCATTTCACAAATGCGCCTGGTGCCATGATAAGAGCGCACAATCGGCATAGTCACCCAGGCAGCCTGCCCATTAACCAGCAGTTGAACACGGTTACTCCATGCACCGCCCGTCTTGGGAAATTGGGCGTTATCCATCAAGATGAATATATCCGCGCGGACAATCTTGTTAAAAAAACCCAACCATGGAAAGAAGTTGGGCTGATGGATGGCCACAATTGTCTTATTAGGCATATTCGTCACGCAAGATACCCATTACCATCACATCCATATAGGCGCCGTCAACATAAGCGGCCTGGCGCAACAAACCTTCGCTTTTAAATCCATTTTTTTCATAAATCCGGATGGCCGGGATATTATTCGCAAAGACATGCAAATAAACGCGGCGCAAATTCAGATCTTTGAAAGCAAAATCCAACAACAGTTGGACCGTCTGTGTACCAAAACCGTGACCCCGCTCTTCGACTTCGCCGATGCGGATTTGCAATTCAGCAGTACGATGGACGGAATTGATGCTATGCAATTGGCAAGAGCCGATTAACTTGTTACCTTCTAGCAGACGGATACCAAAAACAACCATATCTTTACGTTGCTGGATCGACTCAAACCATGCCTGATGTTGGCCCCAATGGACTGGCTTATAGGGTGCGTTAAACAACACCTGTTCGCGGTCGTTGATCCA
>CAYGXU010000092.1:0-13674 GCA_964353875.1 uncultured Anaerolineaceae bacterium
ACATGCTGCACAGGGGAAGGGGTTTGTCATACCATAATTGGGCGTTGGCTGATTGCAGGATGCCAGGGCATCTTGCCTCCCTGCGAAGCAGGTTTCATTTGATGGGCATAGTGGCATGGCGCTTTGATTGTGGGGGGTTTGAATTATCTCCAAAAATGGTATACAATTTACTGTAAACAATTTACTTGTTTGATACCTTTCGGTCGTCAGTGGATGAGGAAGTAGTCTGACTATTGAGTAGACTCTAGAGAAGGGTTTTCCCTAGCAACCAGGATGATGGCTGGATAAGGATTGTCAATCGGGCAATCAAGATCTGGCGGGATGGAATGAGTCTCGTTCCCATTGCCGGCGAACGATGGATCACCTGTCTAATCATGGGATCAAACCAGAAAGCATGAAAAGGCATCAAACTCTGCATAATGAGAATCTTCTTGAAAGGATTGTCACATGAAACAAAATGGCTATTTCCAGCGCGTCGCACAGCAAACCCCAACCATGTTCTGGATTAACAATCCCTCGCGCAGAGAAGCGGATCTTGCCATCGAGGAGGGCGCGGTAGGCTGTACTACCAACCCATCCTTCGTCCAAAAACTGATCGATCATCCTACCGATAAAGCGGAAAGTGCTTACGCCCTGGAAATGCTGGATAGGACGATGCGCGAATTCGAGAATGATGACGAAGCCATCTCCATCCTGCAACAACGGCTGGCAAAGCCGATCATGGATAAATTCCTCCCCATCTATGAAAAAACCGGGGGGAAGAAGGGCTATGTCAGCATACAAGGCGATCCAATCCATGAGGACGATCCCAAGGTCATTCTTCGTGAAGGCAGACGCAATCGGGCGATTTCAGAGAATACCTGCATCAAAATCCCGACTACTCACTCAGGCCTGGAAGCAATGGAAGAATTGCTCGAGGAAGGGATGCCGCTCAATGCCACGGAATGCTTCGCTGTCGCTCAACTCAACAGCTTGCTAGATACCTATGAAAAGGCGATTAAGCGCTCGAAGAAAAAATATGTGTTTCACATTTCACATATCGCCGGGATTTATGACGACTATCTCAAACAATATGTTGAGAAGGAGAAGGTCGAAATTTCCCCGGATGTGCTCTGGCAGGCGGGCTGTACCGTGGCTCGCAAAGTCTATGACATCATGAAGAAGCGTAATCCGGAGATCATTTTTATTGGGGGTGGTGCGCGCGGTTTGCATCATTTCACCGAAATGGTCGGCGGCGACCTGGTCATGACCATTAACTGGCGCGGGACAGCCGATCAACTACTCGAGAGCGACCCTCCTGTCGTCTATCGTCTATTCAATCCCGTCCCTCAAAAAGTCATCGATGAGCTCATGGAGAAACTTCCGGCCTTCAAGAAAGGCTATCTCGACGATGGGCTCACGGTGGAGGAGTATCACCATTTCGGTCCAGTGGATCTCTTCCGCAATAGCTTCCTAAAAAGCTGGTATCGTGTCCTCGACTTGATCAAGGAGCGCCGAGCTGCTTTATAAGCGAGTAGAACGATCTTTACGTATGGACGGTGCAAAGCGGTTGTTTGCGAGTTAGACGATCACCTCAGAATAGAAGCCCCTTCATTGAGCATGGGGCTTTTATTATCACGAATGATCTGTCCCCTTGGACGCTTGGTGGATAAGATGCAAGATGAGATTATATTAAAAGCTGGAGGCCAATTTGATGAGAGTCCGGTAAGCGCCATTTGGGATTGTCCTACCAGGATCTTTATTCACCCAGAATATCGTTATATCCGCGTAATTAAGCTTCCGTGAGCAAGTTATCCGGATGTTGATCAATATTCACACAATCGAATGAGGATTGACCGGATATGTTTTCATCCATACAATACGTCCTTGACAGAAGGGGTACACCGAAATGAAAGGGGGCTTATTTCCCATGATGGCGATGAAACCAGGAACCGCGCACTCAATGGAAATCCGTCGCGGCGTTCTACGCTGGTCGGTCAAACAAATCATTTTCTTACTTATCCTCAGCGGAGCGCTTTTTCTCTCAGCAGGACGCCTGAACTGGCTGGGTGGCTGGCTCTTTCTGGGCGTCGTGGTTCTTATCCAGGTAATCACGGTTCTGATTCTTTTGCCTAATAGCCCAGAGCTACTGGCAGAACGGTCACAAGTGAAAATAGGCAGCAACAAGATTGACCTTCTCC
Source organism: uncultured Anaerolineaceae bacterium (assembly GCA_964353875.1). Lineage (GTDB taxonomy): Bacteria > Chloroflexota > Anaerolineae > Anaerolineales > E44-bin32 > MGNI01. The sequence continues at coordinate 2,181 of CAYGXU010000092.1, forward strand.
TGGCTCTCCTCATGGCTTACAGCTCAGTGTTCATTGCCATCGTTGCTGGACTGGATGTCCGTTTTGGTTGGTCTTTCGGCGTTGGCCTGCTTGTGATGATCGCTGCCATGCTTATTGCTACAGCTGGGTCGCTATTGACCTTGTGGGCGATGGCAGCCAACCATTTCTTCTCCGGCGTTGTGCGTATTCAGAAAGAACGCGGTCACGAAGTTATAATGGAGGGGCCATACTGCTTCATCCGTCATCCGGGTTACACAGGCGCAATCATCTTCACCTTTGCCGCTCCGTTCATCCTCAACGCGTTATGGTCACTCATTCCAGCATTCCTGACCATTGGCATTACTTTCCTTCGCACAGCTATGGAGGATCGAACCCTACAAAATGAACTCGAGGGTTACAACGATTACACAAAAATGGTACGGTATCGTCTCATGCCCTATATTTGGTAGTAGTCCAAAGAGAGGGTAGTGGTTCGATTGGAAGTGTCCCTCCCAATGGAGGGCTTTTCTCCTTATTTCTTCTTTAATATCTCCCAGTTCAGATTGGTCTCGATATTCGGGTTGAAGAAGGGATCGTCGGTGAGGATATATTCCCCCAAATTGTTCGACCAGGCATGGTTGTAGCCGCCAGGGAGTTCAACCCCCTGTCCATGGAAGGGATCATAATACTCATCCACGCCCCGGATGGTTTGGCTGAATTCGGTGGACAGGCGGTCCATGACAGCCTGGCGTGATTCGTAAGAAGCCATGATCGAATCGCTGATTTGCTCATTGGTCTGGCTGATGATGCGGCTTATTTGGCCAATATGCCGGATTTGCCGTATCTGACTTTGGATCAGAAATTGACTGACTTGGATGAAGCGGTTGTACCAGGCCGGATTAAGACGGAATGAGCGAGTAATTGAAAGAAATTGATTCGAAAGTCGATCCAATTGTCCCAGCGCAGTCCTATAGGAAAAGAGATAGTCTGCAAACCAATAGATGTGTTCCACAACGCCAAGGAACATCGGAAGCGTCACCCGCGTCACCTCAACCAAGCCAAAGAATTCCTCTTCTAGTTCATCTCCGCCTTGGGGATAACGGATGCGAATACGACCGCCATCTGCATTAGTGATTCCGCTGCTGTCCCCCGGGCTATTGGCGCGCATCAGTTGGGGCAAATCTGGTAGATGTTCTTGATGGATGATCTGCCATGCTGCAATCTGATTACGAACGCGTGGGATCACGATTTCATTAAGAACCTGGAGTGCCGGAGCTGGGGGGCGAACTTCATTCCCATAATAAAGGCTGCCTATGGGAAACATTGCCAATGTCATCGGCTGATTGGTCCAATAGAAGGCAAGGTTGGGAAAGACCTCGAAGGCTTCAAGACCTTCGGGGTTAAAGACGCGCAATGCAATCACCGCTGGCATTCCCGGATTCTCTATACGCCAGAAGACGCCCCCTTCGAATTGCCATGTCTTCGGAATAAGCATGCGGAATGCCTCGATGCCGCCTGCTTGTTGATCGATATAGCTATGCGCTCTTAGGTGAACGCCCCATGAGCCTTCGTGTTCCTTGGAAAGGTTCTGGCTGCGTATGAGAGAGGCGCCGCAATAAGCGCAATTCACTCGGAAACCCTCGCTCTGGATCGAGCCGCCACATTGAGGGCAAGTTTCTGACGTTATTTCATCAGGCATGTGAAAACCTACAAAATCGGCATTCTTCAATGAGTGTACGTCATGTTTAAAAAAGCTGAAAGGGATATTTATTCAATAAATTCTAGACCAACAATGACTACCGATCGATGGAATAACCGATTCTTTGCAGATGGCAGGCATCAGATCCGATACTCCACTGGAAGAGACGAGATTTCGGATAGGGTGCGATCCCAATTTGGCAGGTCAATTTTCTATCAAAGGTATAATCAGGGACATCATGAGAAGATTATAATGATTGGGTCTTGTTTCGCTTCTTTATATGTATTGCATCAGTTGATATGTCACAGGCATCGTGATTATGATTTGCTGCGTGATATCCGATTGGGAAGGGGAAAAGAAGATGGAGGATCGCCCTTTTTCTTTGAATGTAAACTTGGCAGACAGGATACTAAGTCACAGCAGCCATCACATTGTCCGACGGCTCTCAGCGCTGGCGGGTCAATTCTACGATTCTGAGGCTTATGACGCCTTGCTGGCACAAGAAGATCGGATCATCTATGAGGTCTATGAGGTTCGTCGTCCTGAGACTGAGGGAGAGCTTTTCTTTGGAATTTCCATCATCCATCCGGGTAAAGTCGGGGAAGAATATTTCATGACCAAAGGTCACTTCCACGCCGAGCTTGAAACTGCGGAGGTGTACTACTGTTTAGGAGGGGAAGGACGAATGCTGATGGAGACGCCTGAAGGGGAATCGGCGATCGAAGAATTCCATCCACACAAGCTGCTCTACGTACCGCCAAGATGGGCGCATCGTTCGGTAAATACGAGTCTTGTTGATGACTTGGTCCTTTTCTTTGTATATCCTGCGTATGCCGGTCATGATTATGGGACAATCGAACAAAAAGGGTTTCAGAAAATGGTCATTGCACGCCAGGGGTCTCCTTATATCGTAGATAACCCACGTTGGTCTTTATCCAAGCAAGAATCCCTTCCGCCAGGAGGGAAAGATGGGGGATGACAAAACGGGAGGGATAAAAGACGCACTTTGGCAAACCGGGTATTGAAGAATGGGGTAAGCGCAGTTGGGCTGTTGAATGATTCTCTTACGAGTGCGTATTAGCATGATGGTTTTTCTAGCAAGATAATCCGGTGGGCATGCAGGTTTGTTCAGCCCCATAAATAACCTAAGAGTCGTCCGCACTTATAAAAAGGTTAGCTGCATGAATGCAAACAGACGATATCTCGCCTTTGATCTTGGCGCCTCCAATGTGCGTTGGATCATCGGTCATTTTGATGGACATAAGCTTGTTTTAGATGCCCCGAATCATTTTGAGAACGGCGCCGTTCGTGTGGGGAAGCATCTCTTCTGGGATATCCTGGATCTTTTTCAAAATATTAAGGACGGCCTTCAAAAGGCAGCCCGTAGCAGTGCTCAAAATCTGATTGCATGTGGGATCGACACATGGGGTGTGGATTTTGGTTTGCTCGATCGCAAGGGCAATCTGCTTGGAAATCCATTTTGCTATCGTGACCCTCACACCGAAGGGATGATGGAGAAGGTATTCGTTCGAATGCCCAAAGAGCAAATCTTCCAGACCACTGGCATTCAATTCATGAGGGTGAATACACTCTATCAACTCTTCGCGTTATTACAGTCCCATTCTTCTCTTCTCAACAGCGCAGAAACTTTATTAATGATCCCTGACCTGATCGGTTATTGGCTTACGGGGCGGAAGGCCTGCGAGTATACCATCGCCTCAACCACGCAGCTCTTGGACGTACGCGCGAGACAGTGGGCTTTTCCTCTTATCCAGGCTGTGGGGATCCCAGACCACATCTTTCCGGAAATCATCTCACCAGGAAAAGTGCTAGATGAATTGAGCACCGATATTTGTGATGAATTAGGAGTAAAACCCTTCCCGATTATCGCCACAGGTAGCCATGACACCGCTGCAGCCGTCGCCTCAGTCCCCGCGATTGGAAACGATTTCGCTTTTCTGAGTTCGGGGACATGGGGACTTCTTGGCATTGAACTGCGCCAACCCCTACTCGCCGATAAGGTCTATCAATACGGCTTCGGAAATGAGGGAGGGGTAAATGAGACCATCCGGTTGTTGAAGAATATGGCCAACATGTGGCTTATCCAGGAATGTAGGCGGACATGGGCATTGGAAGGCGAATCCCATACTTGGGATGAGTTGATAGCGATGGCAGAGCAAGCAAAGCCTTTCTTGGCTTTTATCGATCCGGATGCCTCGGATTTCATGTTGCCGGGAGATATGCCCAATCGGATTCGGTTCTACTGCGAGAAAACGAAGCAACAAGTACCTCAGGTCGATGGAGAAGTCATCCGCATTTGCCTGGAAAGCCTCGCCCTGAAATACCGTTATACTTTCGAGCAGTTGGCGGATATTCTAGGAGAATCACCCGCTGTCTTTCATATTGTCGGTGGCGCCTCCCGGAATCGGTTGCTCAATCAATTTGCGGCCAATGCACTCCGACGGACGGTCATCTCTGGCCCCTCAGAAGCGACCGCCTTGGGCAACCTGATCATGCAAATGCAGGCCATGGGAGATCTGGTCAGTCTCGAGGAGGCGAGAAGGCTTATTCAAACGTCTTTCCCAGTAGAAATCTTTGAACCGCAGCATAGCGATTTATGGGAAGAAAAATATCATCAATTTCTGAAAAAAACTGGTTTGGATGAAGCTATTGCGATGTAGGGCGGGTTTCATTACCCGTCGCTTGGCTGCCTCGAATGGTTATCGAGTATAAAACCCATTTTGTGTTCAGCGAAGAGCCGGGCTAAAATCTTGGACGATCGAGCGATTGAAAGAATTTATAAGCTGGTCTGAAAATCCGCAATCTGGCGATTATGGGAATGGATTTTGTTTGCGTTGCGATGGCACCATTACAGTTTACATGAATAATCAGTTTTATTCAGACAAGGTTGACTTTCAAAGCAGGATCAGTTCATCGGCAAAGAAAAAGAAGGTTTAATGGAGACGATAGAAGAAAAGATCATCCGTGTTGCTCAATTGATGTTTGAAAGAAATCTCACGGACATCACAGGGGGGAATGTCAGTGTTCGTGAGGGGGATCAGATTTATATCACACCACGCTATGCGGGCAGCAAGCTTCATTGGCGTTTAAAACCCGAGGATATAGTCGTTGGTCCAATTCATTCGGATGCCTTGTTCGATCACCTCTCTTTCTCGCGTGAGGGCAGGTCGCATCTGGCTGTCTATCGCGCTTTTCGGGAATGCCAATCCATCATTCATGCTCACCCATTCCATATTCTACCGTTTTGTGCTTATCACAAGCCGATTGAACCAGTTTTGCGCGCCACGCGCAAATTTGGTGTATTAAAGTATATCGATGAGGTTGAACCGTATTCTGAAGCCCAAGCCACGAGTATTATTCATCAGCTTCGAGGGCAGGAAGCATTGATGAAGACCGCTGCTGCAGCCGTGCTGATGCCCAAGCATGGGATCTTCCTGGCGGGAGAGGACCTATTTCAAGTACTCGATGCGCTTGAGCGTATCAACACCAATGCCTGGTGCCTGCTGGCTCGAAAATTATTATCGTCTGATTGAGGAAAGCTGGGTTCGCTGGTTTCATTCATCAGCCAGTCATTCGGAATCATCCAATTATTTAGGGATTCAGCATGATTCTAACCGTTACGCCCAATACTGCTCTGGATAAGGTGATCTTTATTGATGAGTGGACTCCCGGCCAACCGATGCGAACGAACCGTGTCGTCACCAGCGTGGGGGGTAAAGGGCTGGATTCTTCAGTGGTTTTACGACACCTCGGCGTGGAGACCGTTGGCCTGGCCATGGTTGCGGGGAGGATTGGCCAAGAATTGATCGATTTGGTTGAAGATTATGGCATTGAGCCGGAACCGGTCTGGGTTGAGGGTGAGACGCGGATTGCTCATGTCATCGTTGAAAGGAATCACCATCGTCACAGCCATATCATTACAGGGGAGCTGAAGGTTGACAGCTCCCATGTGCTGGAATTCCTGCAGCGTTTTCGTGCCAGGGTGAGTGAAGCAGCTTGGGTGATCTGCGCTGGTTCCGTACCAGCGGGAATTTCATGCGCGCTTTATCGTGAGCTGATCGGAATCGCCAGGCAAGCCAGAGTTCCTGTCTTGGTGGATTCCAGTCAAGCAGCAATGAGAGAGGCGATTCAAGCCAATCCGGAAATCGTAAAAATGAATCGTGAGGAGTTTGCCTGGACATTCGAGAAACGCGTATCCACATTAGAAGACCTCAAGCATCAGGCAAGCCGGGTCTTTGCCAAGTTCAGGTTGCAATCGCTCATCCTGACATGCGGGGTCGAAGGGATTATCGCTTTCATCCAGCAAGGCGCATTTCATGTCATCTCTCCACTGCAAAAAGCGGTTAATGCAGCTGGCGCCGGGGATGCGGTATCTGCGGCATTGGTATGGCGCTTATCCAAAGGCGATGATTGGCCAGAAGCCTTACGCTGGGCAGCAGCAACCGCAGCTGCGGTAGTGCTTACAGAAGGGACCGCTGATTGTCGTAAAGAGGATGTCCTGAAGCTGCTGTCCGAGGTAGAAATCGTCTCTTTTTGAGTGCTTTGGTGAAAATGGTTCCTCATGAAAGTTGAAAAAGCAAATTCCCCTCGCTGGTTGCGTTCCCAGAAGCGGGGATTAACCCAGCTTGGATCACTAAAGAGGAATATCTCGCATAAGGTATCACGAAAGCAAGTGGTTTCTTGGCAATGCTTTTTTATAACTATGCTGACTTATTCCGCCTTAAGGAACCTTCGATCCCACCATTCTACGAAACGCGTCACATAGGGATCTACCAGGCTCACAACTGCCCATGCAGCCAGCCAACAATAGATAAATTGAGCTACCCATACAACAACAGTCCACCAGTTCATCATCACCCCTTTTGATCCATCTACCGGATCAGGTTGAATCCAAGGTCTGATTCTCGCAAAATTCCTCAGCCACCTAATGTGGGATAAGGATGGAGATCATCCCCCTTTTCCCTTTTATGTCCCCGAAAAGAAATAGCCAATAACAACCCATAAAAATCATCAGGAGGAGTAATATTTTCTCGTCTAGAAACAAGGACAGCATATTTTCCTTCCTCAAATCCGGAGAGGGACGAACCTCATAAGCTTTTGTGATCGTCCTCGGACCCGGCATCATCACACACCACGTTAGCATGGAAGGGCTTGTCCTGACCTTACAATCGCCCTAGAGCTATCTTCTGGAGTGATTGGATACTGAAAGGGTTCTCCTATCCGCTTTGGTCCCGCAAAGACGGCGCTTCTCATCTGACTAAAAAATGGATCGAAAGCAGGATCGTTTTTATATTGAGTGCAGATAGGCGATCGGATCCTTCTGGACTAGGGCCTATGCCATGAGTGCGGGGTATGCAAACGGCTTGGCCAATCTCATCCTATTCGCTGGTCTCTGATGTCGCTCTAATGTTTTATTCTTAAACTAAAAATGATTCTGATTAAATCGATTTTCGAGTTGGAGGTGGGAAGATGACAAGAATAACTCGTTGGGAACCCTTTCGTGAAATGCGTCGAATGCATGATATGCTTGACCGGATGATGGATAGGACCTTTTCGGGCTCTCCTTTGATGAGTTCGATATTTGAAGGCGGGGTACCGATCGATGTGCTTCAAACGGACGACAATGTGGTGGTGAAGGCGACCACCCCAGGATTGAAGCCGGAGGATCTTAATATTTCCATTACGGGGGATACGCTGACTATCCGCGGTGAGGTAAAAGAAGAAAAAGAGGAGGAAGGTGCCCGTTATCATATCCGAGAACGCCAGAGTGCCAGCTTTTCTCGTTCCATCCTCTTGCCGACATTGGTCAATGCCGATAAAGCAGAGGCCGAATTCGAAAGTGGCATCCTCACCTTGACGCTTCCGAAAGTCGAGGAAGTCAAACCGAAGACGATTACGGTCAAAGCGAAATAGGCGCTTATCGGCGCGAATTTAAGGAGCCTCTCATCAGGCTCCTTTTTTTTTTGCAACTCACCCCAATATCCCATCATGATCTTCTGCTTGTATTAAACCAAACCACAAGTCTTATGAGTAAACCGACGCTCAAGTCTTCCATCTTGCCTGCTGACCTTCTTGAAGGAAGCGAGACAAACGCCATCTGAAGCAGCCACAGATTAAGAAGCAGATCAGGTTCTCGGCCTCTCGGGTGGGGTAGGAAAATAATCTTTGATGTACAATGTGGGCCATTGGTTCTGGGTTGTAGAATACGCCAGCATGTGGTTCGTGTAAGGTTTGAGCAACTAAAGAGCTACGGAGTTCCTTGGATCGAGTCGCTAAGTTTCGGTATGAGATACGGTGATGGATTACTGGAGAGGATACACTCCGCATCGTTCTTGCCACAAAGACCTGGAATGAGAATGCTCCTTTATAAGTAACGCCAATCCCACAGGAAAAGGGGTAGCCAAATGACCGATAAGATAAAAATCCTTTTGGTTGATGATGAAAAAGCCATTACAGATAACCTGGCACCCTTCTTGGAGCGATCAGGTTTCCACATAACCGTCGCTTCAAATGGGGAAGAGGCATTGACGAAAATAGAGGAGAGCAGTCCTAATATGATTGTGCTGGACGTGCTCATGCCTGTGATGGATGGGCGAGAGGTTCTTCGACAAATGCGCACATCGGGGAATTGGACCCCCATCATCCTGCTAACTCAGGTGGGAGAAGCCAGCGAACGGGCTATGGCGTTAGAGGAGGGCGCAGATGACTATCTCAATAAGCCTTTCGATCCGCATGAATTGATCGCCCGTATAAAAGCAGTTTTGCGTCGGGCTCGTCCTGGACAGCCTCCTTTAGCAGCTGCGTGGAAGCTCGAAGCGGGGAACCTGGTTTTGGATCGCCGCTCTCGACGTGTCTATCTAGAGGGAAAGGAAATCATCTTAACCCCCAAAGCGTTGGCATTGCTCGAGTATCTCATGACTCACCCGGATGAACTTGTCAGTCGCGATCGCCTATTAGATGTCGTTTGGGGCTGGGATTATCCTGTCGGCACACGCGCGGTGGACACTCGCATTGCAGAGCTTCGTCGCCTGATAAATGATGATGCCGCAAACCCGGTCTATATCGAGACCATACCAAGCCAAGGTTATCGTTTCATACATGAGGTGGAGAGTAAAGGATGAAATGGTATTGGTGGCTTGCACCTGCCCCTCTCTTCATTGGGCTCGCCGTGAGTGTGTTTTGGCAACTCAGCAGCAAAGAGATCCCTGTTGTCAAGATGCGTATCGACGTTGCAACCATCCTGGTCTTTTTTTGTACGATTCTATCCCTCTTGATGGTACTCGGTTTCTTTATTGGCCATCGCATGCAGCGTATCCGCTTAAGTACGACTGCACAAGCAGCGGAAGATCGACGGCGATTTCTACAGCGTTTGGATCATGAATTAAAGAATCCACTCACTGCCATCCTCGCTGGTTTGGCGAATCTCTCGAGCGTTGTTTCCACACCCTCTCACCGAAACACATTAATCAGCGTTGAGGCTCAGGTGAAGCGCCTACGGGATCTCGTTGCCGATCTGCGCAAGCTATCCGATCTTGAGACGCGCCAGATCGAGAACGTCCCCGTGGACATAACAGCGCTTTTAGAGGGTCTTATCGCCCTGACGAAGGAAGAGATCGGGGAGAGTGACCGCCGGTTGAATCTCACTGTTCCGCGCGCGCCCTGGCCCTTGCCCAATATTTATGGCGATTGGGATTTGCTTTTTTTGGCCGTGCATAACCTACTGCAAAATGCATTGAAATTCACCAGTCCAGGCGATACGATCGAAATCCGAGCCGTTGAAGATGGTTCGTCGGTGGTTGTCGAGGTGGCGGATACAGGACCGGGGATTCCAGAGGAAGATGTTCCTTATGTATGGGAAGAGCTTTATCGCGCCGCTAGCGCACGCGGTGTGCCGGGCAGCGGGTTAGGGTTGGCATTGGTGCGTGCCATCGTATTGCGTCATGGGGGAGAGGTTGGGCTTCGAAGCCGCAAGGGTCAGGGGACCGTTTTTAACATTCGTCTGCCCGTGAAAGAAAGCCCAAAGCGCTAATTACCTTCTTTGAGTTATCTTCTTTACGAAACCCTTAGAATATAAAAAAAAGCCGAACAGCATCTCAATCCCATAAACCGAGCAGCAATGAGTACGAGATCGCTATCATGAATAGGATGCCTGTCTACATGATTTTTGCTGGACACAGATTTCTAGTGTGAATACAACAGGTGCTGATCAGGTAAACCTTCTTGTAAGGTACAATTTGAGAGTATTATTTGCCTGATAATGTCCCATGAATAGCCCTATGGCAACTGTTTTGCTGGATAGCAAAATCGAAGATGATGGAGGTTACAATGGAATATGTCCACTTAGGTCGGACTGGATTACAAGTAAGCCGGCTTTGTCTGGGGACGATGAATTTCGGTCCCTTCACATCAGAAGCGGATAGTTTCAAGATTATGGATCGAGCACTGGAGCTGGGGATCAACTTTTTTGACACCGCCAACGTCTACGGATGGAAGCTGGGAGAGGGGGTTACCGAACAAATTATCGGTCGATGGTTGGCGCAGGGAGGCGGGAGACGGGAGAAAGTCGTACTAGCAACCAAGGTTTACGGCAGGATGGGGGAATGGCCTAATGAGCAGCGCCTGTCTGCCTATCACCTCCGTCGCGCTTGTGAGGAGAGCCTGCGACGGATGCAAACGGATCACATCGACCTCTATCAAATGCACCACATCGACCGCCAAACTCCCTGGGAGGAAGTCTGGCAGGGAATGGAACAGTTGGTACAGGAGGGCAAGGTGATTTATGTCGGCAGCAGCAACTTCGCTGGCTGGCACATCGCCCAAGCGCAGGCGGAGGCGAAAGAGCGCCACTTCATGGGACTGGTATCGGAGCAGAGCCTTTACAATCTTAAAGACCGGATGATCGAGTTGGAGGTGATCCCTGCCTGCAAGAATTATGGGTTGGGATTGATCCCCTGGAGCCCATTGGCGGGTGGATTGTTGGGTGGAGCCTTGGATAAGGCAAAAGAAGGTCGTCGTTCGAAGGAAAATGTTCAACAGACAATTGAGAAACACCGCACTCAAATAGAAGCATACGAGGCATACTGTAAGGAACTGAATGAGAAACCTGCTGATGTTGCCCTGGCCTGGTTACTGCATAATCCAGCGGTCAGCGCGCCCATTATTGGACCTCGCGACATGAGCCAATTGGGGGGCAGCCTGCGAGCCTTGGAGATTAAGTTGAGCGAAGAGGTATTGACTAAGCTGGATGAGATTTGGCCCAACTCCGGAGGCGAAGCGCCAGAAGCTTATGCAAGGTGAGGATCATCATTGGTCTTTAATACAAGGGGCCATGCAAAATGACTAACCGCCAATACAGCAGATGAGGATGATCGCTCTATTAGCTACATAATGGAGATGTCTCACCAATGTGGATATAGGGAGATCCTCCAATCTCATCCGTAATCAGAAAAGGAAATACGCTCGATCAGTGGACGGGCGGGTGTCAATGCCCGTCCTCCGTATTCATCCTAGATGGTTTCATTTCGCTTCTATTATAGAATTCTTCTATCGACTCCTATGTCAATGGGTCATTTTCAAGGTGGGATCCATAGGGGTCAATCTTCTCCACGATATACAACAATCATCCGTTAGAATGCTATCCTGCGGAGCGTGGCGACGAAGGATCCCTGAGACGAGGCTTTGATCCGTTTCATCCCAGGGATTCTTCGCTCCAATTCATCTCTCTTGCTGTCTTCCTGAGAAGCGCAGCGACGAAGGATCCCTGGAAGGAGACTTTGATCCGATTCATCTTAGGGA
>CAYGXU010000093.1:0-13561 GCA_964353875.1 uncultured Anaerolineaceae bacterium
TAAGATAGCCCCACACCACCCCAAATCTGGCCGCGGGAGTACAGGATGCAATACTCCGTGGAATGCACCCTCTCCCAAAAAGGTCGCTTGACAGCAAATAGTCGAGCTTGTACAATCGAATCTCTCCACATTTGTAGAACCAATACGACAGAAGGGAGCAATATCCATGGAGGGCTTAACTCCTTTTGAGCAAGCAGCTATATGGAGTGTGCTTGCCATTGCCATCTTGGGTCTTTTCTATGCGGTCTTCTTGCGCTTTCAAATTCTCAAAGAAGATCGCGGCACTGAAAAAATGCAGCAAGTTTGGAATGCAATAAAAGAAGGTGCTGAAGCCTATCTTCGCAAACAATTGAGATCAATCCTCCCGTTGATTCTAATCCTCACAGTAGCCTTGTTTCTCTCGGTCTATATTGTCCCTCCCACTTCCGAAGCCATGGAACGGTTTCGAGGCAGGAGCGAATCGGAAGTGCGACTCATCATCGGTATTGGGAGGGCATTGGCGTTTGTCATGGGTGCCATTTTCAGTCTGACCGTGGGACAAATAGGGATGCGGATGGCCGTTCAAGGAAATGTCCGTGTCGCCTCTGCCGCCCGTGTATCTTTCAGTGATGCCCTGCGAATCGCGTACCGAACTGGCACGATTACGGGTATGCTCACCGATGGCCTGGGCCTATTCGGGGGAACCATCATCTTCATTATTTTCGGTATTGCAGCTCCTGATGCCCTTCTAGGGTTCGGTTTCGGTGGCACTTTGTTGGCTTTATTCATGCGTGTCGGAGGTGGCATCTTCACAAAGGCTGCAGATGTCGGTGCAGATCTTGTGGGGAAAGTGGAAGCTGGAATCCCAGAAGATGATCCGCGCAACCCTGCTGTCGTGGCCGATCTGGTTGGTGACAATGTTGGAGACTGCGCAGGAATGGCTGCAGATATCTTTGAATCCTATGAAGTAACCATTGTCTCCGCCCTAATCCTGGGTCTGGCTTTATGGAGGATAACCGGCCTGCTTCATTGGATCATTTATCCTCTACTCGTGCGCGGAATCGGAGTCCTATCATCGATTATCGGCACATATCTTGTCCGCAGCGATCCAGGTAAACGTGGAGATGCGATGAAAGCGATCTTCCGAGGCTTTCTCTCCTCCGCGGCGATATCGGTAGTCCTATTCGGCATCGTTGGATTTCTCTACATGAGAGGGATACCTGGCGGTTGGTGGCGTACTTTCGTGGCGACCGCTGCGGGTGTTCTCCTGGCCATTATGATCGATCGTCTCACCGAAATATTTACCGGAAGCCATGGTGGTCCAGTGAAGGAAATAGAAAAATCCACCAGCACGGGCCCAGCAACTACCATCCTCTCCGGTATTGCAGTTGGATATGAATCAAGCGTCTGGTCGATTCTGGTGATCGCATTATCGATCTGTGTATCGATCCTGGTTTTCGGCACCATCCCGGATATCGCCAGCGCAGATCGAGTAACTTTCGTTCTGTATGGCGTAGCGATGACCGGGATTGGAATGCTCACTCTGACGGGCAATAACGTTGCCATGGACTCTTTTGGTCCAATTGCGGACAACGCCAACGGAATTGGGCAGATGTCCTGGCATGGAATGGTCGATGAGGAGACTCTCCACGCGCAGCAGATCATGTCCGATCTCGACGCCGTTGGCAACACGACAAAAGCCATCACCAAAGGAGTTGCTATTGGATCTGCTGTGATCGCAGCAGTGTCACTGTTCGGTTCTTATATTGTGGACGTGAGTCGCGCCCAAGCGAGTCTTAATATTGATCCTTTGAAGCAAATACAGGCGGTTGGGATTCGGGTTGACCTTCCCCAGGTATTTGTGGGCTTACTGATTGGTGGTGCTTTGCCCTGGCTGTTTTCCTCCTTTGCCATCAACAGTGTAAGTCGTGCGGCATCTCTCATTGTTGAGGAAGCGCGTCGTCAATTCAAGCTAGGAGTCCTAGAAGGAAAGATAAAACCGGATTATACCCAGGCTGTCAGCATCTCCACCACAGCTGCCCAGAAAGAATTGGTGCCGTTGGCACTCCTGGGGGTCATCACACCGATTGTCATTGGATTAGTTTTGCAGGTGGAGGCGTTGGGCGGCTTTCTGGCAGGCATTATCCTCTCAGGTCAGCTTCTGGCTGTCTTTATGAACAACGCAGGTGGAGCATGGGACAATGCTAAGAAATTGATTGAGGATGAACCTGATGAACCAGAAAAGAACCGAGGCAAAGGTTCTGAAAGGCATAAGGCAAGTATTGTTGGCGATACTGTTGGCGATCCCATGAAGGATACCGCAGGACCTGCGTTGAATCCAATGATCAAAGTTGTTAACCTGGTCTCTGTAATCATTGCTCCCATTGTGGTTAAGTACCAAGATCTGAAGATTGGAGGCTGGGCTATCGTTATCGCCCTTACACTCATCCTGATCTGGGCAATTCGAAAAAGCAAACGTTCAGCATCGGAAGTGACATTAAAAGAAGTTACAGAATAGTCCATCTCATCATTCAATCTGTTGCTCTATCTCCCATGAGATCTTGATCAGCCTGCTATAGAACTTGATGAAGGTCTCGTACGATCAATTTCAACGAACCTATTAGGCAATGACCTGACATTCGACCAAAGTAATCTTCCAGGCACGAATCTATCTCATTTTGGTGGTTGGTCTCTTCGAAGGGGGGAATAAATAGGAATTTGTCAATGAAATTGAATTCATTGGCAGGATTCCAGGCGTGAAGAATTCATTTTTTGCTCGTAACATTCTCTACATTTCATTTAATCTTTCCAATGACCGTGCAAGATGACCCTAAAATTCCTGGCAATGACACATTAATGGTTCCATCAACAGGCTGGCTTCTATCCAGATGGGACATAACATCTTTGTGGCCATCATGGACACTTCATATCCAATGATCCTTATCGGACCTGCTCCTTTGAGAAGGAGCGAATTTATGCAACAATCAGGTCTATGAGGATAGAATGTACTGTAAGTTCATTAAGAAAATTGGGACTTAGATTTGAGCAATTTAGAAATAAATTGGGAACCTTATGGAATTGAACTCTATTGCTTTGACTTTCGTACCCTCAAACGATCATGATTTACATGGGCATCCTGAGAATCCCAACCGTTTCAATTACTTCGAACGGTTTCATTCCCTTCCCATTGCGGAACATTTCATTGTCATCCCCCCCCAGCCAGCGGATGAAGAGCTGATCTTGCGCGTCCATCCTCAACAATATCTGGAGGCGTTAAAGCAAGCCGCAGAGCAAGGGCCAGGCTACTTAGACTATGGCGACACCTATATCACTCCTGCTTCCTATGAAGCTGCACGAATGGCTGCGGGAGGCGTTCTGCAAGTGCTTGAAGCGATCATCGAAAAGCGAGCAAAACGTGGTTTTGCCATGATTCGCCCTCCTGGCCACCACGCCACACAAACCCGCGCAATGGGTTTCTGCATACTCAACAACATCGCCATCGCTGCTCGACATGCCCAAACCATGGGAATGAGCAAAATCCTCATCGTTGATTTCGACGTTCACCATGGCAATGGGACGCAGCAAATCTTTGAAGCAGATCCTACCGTCTCTTATTTCTCAACTCACCAATCCGGAATATTTCCGGGAACCGGATACCTGCACGAAAAAGGAATCGGCGCCGGAGAAGGTACGGTAGTCAACATTCCATTGCCTGGGAGGACAGGGGATCAAGGGCTCATATCGATATTTGAACGAATCCTGCTTCCCATTAGCCGCCGTTTTGCTCCTGATATGATTATGGTTTCAGCTGGCTTTGATGGTCACTGGCGTGATCCATTGGCTAATCTCATCCTGACAAGGGATGGATACTACCATCTCAGTGAAATCCTGTCATCCATGGCTGATTCTCTCTGCCAGGGTCGGCTGCTTTTCGTCCTTGAAGGCGGATATGATCCCAAAACACTTCAGGAATCGATTGCGGAGATCCTCTCTGCGATCGCTGGTTCGCCGAGCCCGTTCAAGGAGAAAGACAAAGCTCCCTACGAAGAAGTCTCAATCGAAGACTTAATTGAGCGAGTAATATCGATCCATGGCCTCAAAAATGACGTTCAATAGACATTCTCAATATAGTTATGCATGCTTCTATGATTTATTGGGACTAAAAATCATCCTTGAGCACAACCAAAAAGGGGGTGTATTCCATCTAAGGCGGTATTTGTTTCCAACCTGGGATAAATTCGGGCTTTGGATCTGTCTATATAGCAAAGAGCCCATTCCATTTATAGGATGCAATTAGAGTATTTGATCATTAACGGCGGAATGATCCAATGACATGATCGATATTTTCGCGTGCTCCTAAGCCCGGCGGAAAATTGCCAGGCTCATGCAAAAGGGGCTAAAGCACCCTGTGTGTCCGACCTTGGAAAACCTCACATTTTAATAGATATCCTTCAGGTCTGAGCGATCGATCTATTCCACAATCATCCAGTGAGCATGTTATTTATTCCTCAACCGCCGTTTTTAATCCTGCAAGATCATCAAGCGGCTCATTTTAGATGCTCGAAAGGCATTGATCTATGCTCTCGGCCATGAATGGTCATCTGTAGCATCTTTTGGGCATGGGGGACAATCCCAAACCCCAAATATCCATATCCGCCGGGGCTCAGAGCGATGGAGTTCCCTTTGATGGAATACGCCGGGTTAAAAAGGTTCACCTTGCGTTAAGCTTCTAACTGTTGCATACTTAATAATAAGGTAGTCGAATGGCAGAAGTGAATTTAAGAACATATTCAAAAGAGATCGATAGTCTTATCGAAGAAGGTCAGCAAGTCGAGGA
Source organism: uncultured Anaerolineaceae bacterium (assembly GCA_964353875.1). GTDB lineage: Bacteria > Chloroflexota > Anaerolineae > Anaerolineales > E44-bin32 > MGNI01. The sequence continues at coordinate 4,817 of CAYGXU010000093.1, forward strand.
AGCCATCGCGCATTGTCGCCATATTTTAAAAACCTACCCCAAGCACATAGAAACCTATCGCCTGCTCGGAAAAGCCTATCTTGAATCAAAACGGTACGGTGATGCGGCTGATATCTTCCAACGCGTCCTTTCTGCGATGCCGGATGACCTGGTTTCCCATGCTGGAATGGCCATCATTCGGGAAGACGAAGGCAATCTAGACGCTTCAATCTGGCACATGGAACGCGCTTCTGAGGTAAAACCAGGGAATGTTGCCATTGAGCAGGAATTAAAGCGCCTTATCGGAAGACGGGACGGGCTTGAGCCTCAACGCGCTCGTCCCACCCGAGGCGCATTGGCGCGTATGTACTATAATGGGGAACTCTATCCCTACGCCGTCAATGAATTGCGTTTGGCTTTAGAGGAGGATGAGGATCGACCTGATCTCCAAATCCTGCTCGCGAAAACTTTCTGGTATACGGATCAACGCCTAGAGGCCGCTAACCTTTGTAACCAAATTATCGAGAAACTCCCTTATTGCTATGATGCAAATCGCATTACCGCTACCCTCCTCCAGGCCAGTGGAAAATCAGAAGAAGCTACTATTAATCTACGTCGGTTGATTGCATTGGATCCCTATATCGCATTCACCGACAACCCTATGGATGACCCCAATCAAGTTGAGGTGAGCGCCATTCAAATTGAGAAATACGCATGGACGCAGGGTCGAGCTTTACCTTCTTCGGAAGCGGAACAACCTGATTGGGCAGCCTCATTGGGTGTCAACCTAAAAGGAGATACGGGAGCCTCAGCCGAAGAAAAGGAAATGCCTGCGTGGCTTAAATACTCCGAGAGCACTGAAACTCAGGAACCAGCCGAACAAGAGACTCCTGTTTCAGTTCATCCCTTTGCCGGGGCAAAACCCCCGCCAGGGGTTGATATCCCCGAATGGATGAAAGAAGTAGGATGGCAAGAGGGCACTGGTGAAGCGATTGAGGGTCCAATCGATTTCTCAAGTGAACTGGAAGAGCCTTCTTTCACTACTGGGTCTTCCGATGAACCCCTCACACCCGCCCGAATCCCTAACTGGCTAAGTGAGATCAGTCCACGGGATCAAATCCCCCAGGAAGAAGCCAAAATTAGCCTATCTCCCATATCCAAAGGAGATCAAGGAGAGTCGGAACAGGTATTCCCAGATTGGATTGGCGATCTTGGCTTTGAGGCAGGGGAAACAATAGACGAAGATGAAGCTTTTGCCGAAGATCAAAGGCCATTCACAGGAGCAACCCAAGAACCAGCGCAAGAGGACGTCTCTGAGATCTCACAAGAACTTCCCCCCTGGCTTGAACCTTCCATCCCAGGTGCAACAGACACGATTGTAAGTTGGCTGGGGAACAAATCCTTCGAAAAACCCCCTTCTCTTCCTGAAGACGTCCCCCCATGGATGCGTGGAACAGGTCCCCTTCAAGAGATCATGCCTGAAGAAGCAAAAATACCTTCGGCTGAAAAAGGATGGGAACAGTTCGACGAGATTCCAAAACCATCTGAAGAGCCAATCATCAAGTCGCCCTTTGATGAGATTGCATTCGAAACGGTAAAAGCTGAAGAAGAAGGTCTCCGCTCCGAAGCAGAAGAGCTTTTCCCGAGCGAAATTGCCTCTACAAAGAGCACTCCAGATTGGTTGGAAGCCATTTCTGAAGTAGAAGGTGAAAAGATAGAAAGCAAGGGCATCACACCCGACGAGGCGCCTGATTGGCTTGAGCAATACGAAACACCCTCAGAAGAGCCGACAGCCACTGCACAACCCTACATAACACCCGAATGGCTAACGGAGATCGAAGAGGAGGAATTCGAACCTGCTATTGAAGAAAGCATAAAAGAAGAAGAACCGCCTGAATGGCTGAAAGAAGTAATAACAGAAGATATCCCTCAAGTAGAGGCTGAACAGGTCTTCGAAGGTGAGAAAAAGCCTGATTGGCTGGAAGGTTTGGCCGAGGCGGATATGGTCGAGGGTAAAACGCCCTCTGAAGAAACGGAAGCTCCTCCCGGATGGATTGCAGAACTAAGCTATGGAGAAAGCGAGCAGGCTCCGGCTGAAACTCCTCAAGAAGAGGAGCCGCCGGATTGGATTCGAGTTTTAGCTGAGACAGAGATTAAAGCGGAACCGGAAGCGACATTGGATGCGGAAAGCCCTCCAGATTGGGTTACAGGCGTAAGCCTTCCACAATTGGAAGAGGGAGTCAAAGCTCCTGGGATTGAAGAAGAACCTCCCTCCTGGTTGCAGCAGTTAGGACCAGTGCCCATCGAAGCTGAAGCCATACCAGAAGAAACGCCTTTTAAAATCCCGTTAGCGACTGTATCCGAGGAACTTGAAGCAGAAACATCCGAATGGCTTTCTGACATTCAAGAACCATCGCCCATCTATGAGGAAGAAATATCCAGGCGTATGCAAGTGTTCGGTGGAGAAAAATCCAAAGAAGACATATCAACACTTAAAGCACCGGAAATTGGAAAAGCAGAAGCGCCACCTCCTGCTCTTTCAGAAAGCCCCCTTCCAGCAGATCAAGCGCCTGATTGGTTGCAGGATATCGCCTTCACCGAAGCTGAGACTCCAGAGACTCCAATTAAAGAAGGTCCAGATTGGCTTACCGAAATTGAAGTAACCGAACAAGAACCTACTTTGGTATCCCAGAGAAAGACTCCAGAAGAAGTTCTCTTCGGTTCAACCGATGTCGTGCCTGAACCTGATCGAGAGGAGAGGGTTAGACAAGAAGAAGCGGTTTGGGAACTTGAATTTGAAACACCAGAGATTATCCCCGAGGATGTCGGTGAAATCACTGAAGCAGATTTTCAATCCAGGCTAATGTGGCTACAAGAAACAGCGCAAGAGGTAACAGCTGAGCCGGAAATAATTAAAGAACAGCCTGAAGCTGTTCAACATGTCACCTCCCTAGAAGAACTTGTCCCATCAATGGAAAGCCCAATGGAAGATGAAGAGGTCTTCAGCTTTCTTGAAGATTTAGCAGCCAGCCAAGTGACCGACGAAGGTGAGATTGCCTTACCACCTATAGAAGCAGTCCCTGAACAACTAACCGAAGCAATAATTGAGGAAGAGCAACCTCTAGCTGGAACTCAAGCATACCCCGAGGAGTTGGATGAAAGTCTAATGTGGCTAGAGCAATTGGCTGTGGACGAAAAGGGTGAAAGTCCGGTATCTTTTACCGGAACCAATGCTGATGAAGATTTATTTCCCGCAGAGATGCCAGATTGGCTTGAAGAAGTTGCCGAGAGGCAAGGAAAACCAATTGAGCAGATCAAAGGTGGGGAGAAAATCGAGCAACAACTCGGTGAACCTGAATGGCCTCCCATGCTCGAATTCCCTACGGAGGAAAAGCTCCCGGATGAGCAAGTTCGTACAACGGCTGAGATCGAAGAAGATTTCCTCGTTGAGGAAGACATTCCAGCAATTCCTTCTGTACGGAAGAAGTGGGCACCTCCATCAAGCGAAGTGACTCAACCTGAAATGAAAACGCCCACAGAAGAAGCACAACCGTTAGCCAGGGAAACACCCGATCGTGAAGGAGAGTGGGAAATCAGGAAACACCTCGGAGCAGCACCAGCCTCAAGACCAACTGCTCCTAAAGAAACAACAGCACTCCCTGTAAAAGCACCGCTGCCATCCAAGCCAGCAGAACGGAAATTATCTCCTCTTGAGATCCTAGATTTAGCTCGTGTTGCTTTCGAAAAGGGGAATGTTGAGCAGGCGTTAGATCAATACTCGAAATTAATCGATCGAGGCGCTGAGCTCGAAACGATTATTACTGATCTTACAACTGCAATTGATCGTACACCCAACGCTCCGTTATTATGGCAGGTTTTAGGAGACGCATATATGAAGAAAGGGGAGATCTCCGAAGCCATTGAAGCCTACCGGCATGGTATGGAAGCCTTATAAGTCTATGCCGGTTATCCCTGGCGACATCCGAACTCGGGCTCATTCCCGAGTTCGCATTTTATGGAGGAACCTTTGGAAAGGACACTCGTACTGCTTAAACCCGATGCGGTTCAACGCGGATTTATCGGAGAGATTATCACCCGACTCGAGCGCCGAGGATTGCTTCTTGTTGCAGCCAAGTTCATGCGAGTAGATCAGACTCTGGCAGAACGTCACTATGCAATTCACAAAGGAAAGCCATTTTATGATGGTCTGATTAAATACATTACCTCTTCCCCCGTCATGGCAATGGTCTGGGAAGGGTCACAAGCCATTGGTGCGGTGCGACAGACGATGGGCTCTACACGCCCATTGGAGGCTGCCCCAGGGACAGTCCGCCACGACTTCGGTCTCGAAGTCGGCCGGAATCTAACACACGCCTCAGATAGCCCAGAGACAGCCGGCTTTGAGATTGCTCTCTGGTTTCAACCAGAGGAAATCGTTGATTGGATGAGAGATATTGATCGTTGGGTTCTCGAGGACTAAAAGCCCTATGCAAGAATGAAGCTCGGAGCATCAGGAGCGATCAGTCCTCAACCCTTTGTCTTTTTGTCGGGTGCCGATATATCTGTCGAGGAATGTGTTTGGCAGGATTACGGAGTTCCCATTCCCAAGCCTTTTCCACTCTGCGAACGCTTCGGCGGACTTCCCAGACCGGATCTGATAGCTTGGAGAATCTTTGGCTAGGCCTCGGCAAAAATTGGCTGCGAAATAGAACTGCGTAGGGAGTAAAAAAAGATGTCGCAAAGAAAACAATCGCAGGGTGCATGCGCTTTTTGTGGCCAAGAAATGACTAAAAGTGGAATAAGTCGGCACCTTAAGAATTGTATTCAGCTTCAAGAAGCGATCAAGGCTTCTGAAAGCAACCAGAAGGCAGGTCCAAAACAGCGTCTCTATCACATGCAGATTCAAGATGCCTGGTCTTCAAATTACTGGTTGCATCTCGAGATAACGGTAATGCCTATTTAAAAGACTTGGATCATTATTTGCGAGCAATTTGGCTTGAGTGTTGTGGGCATCTCAGTCAATTTTCGGTGGGGGGCTGGAGAGGTCAAGAGATACCGAAGAACCGAAAGATTGAGCATGTATTTAAGCCTGGCGTGGAATTAACCCATATATATGATTTTGGGACATCATCAGAGACAATGATCAGGGCTGTGGATATGAGAGAAGGTCATCCGTTGTCAAAGCATCCAATCTACCTGATGGCCCGTAATAAAATGCCGGATGCAGTCTGTTCGGAATGTGGCGAACCGGCAGGATGGTTGTGTATGGAGTGTCTAAATGAAGAGGGAGAGTGGACGACACTGTGCGAGAAACATGCAGAGGAACATCCGCATAAGAATTACGGGGAGCCATTTCCGTTGGTGAACTCACCTCGATTGGGGAGGTGTGGGTATGATGGGCCAGCGGAGCCACCCTACTAGAAGTCTGAGGATTTCCAATCAAAAAGCGGCCAAATAAATCATTGCACTTGATGACTACTCGTGGCTTTCAAAAACCTCGGCCTGGCAGCAAAAATGGCCTTAATTGAGCGTACCGCGTTTATCCGGCGCAAGTGAACTCTTTCCGATATTTACACTCAGAAACAAGCACTATTTGGGGCAGCTCCAGCCAAGACCATGCAGGTGATCGGGGCTTTTTCTTGTATCCAAATCGCCAGCTTATTGCCCCTGCTGGCAAAGAATGCCAGGGCGAAGCTCATCGAGATCAATCTCGAAAACACAAAACTCACTCCCTATGTTGACCAAATGCCAAAAGGACCTGCAGGCGAGGTCCTTCCATAATGGTGGTCAGAGCTGTTGTGAAGTGCACAGGAGAGTTCACTGCACCCGAACGATCACTCTGCCCTCTCTCCATAGATCTTCCAGTTGGTAGTAATGTCGGACAGTTTTCGAAAACAAGTGAAGAATGACATCTCCAAAATCGATTAAAACCCAACCACTCGAAGCATCCCCCTCAATACCCTGAACCTGGACAACTTGTTGCTTCTTTATAGTCTTCACGACCTCATCTGACAACGCCTTGATGGATCGATCGCTGCTTCCCGTGCAAATAACAAAATAATCAGTAAAGGAGCAGATACCAATCAAATCCAAAAGAAGGATATTCTCGCCTTTTTTCTCTTCTAAGACCTCAACAATCGTTCGTGCCAATTGAAGTGCTTCCTCTAACATGCCCCTCCCAAAGATCATTATTCTTTATGGATTCTCTTTTAGGGCTTGCGCAATAGCTTCTTCCGCCGTCTCTACCCGGATAATCTCAAGCCCACTCCCCTACGCACTTGCGCCTGCCCAAGTCCTGAACCCGACAACGTGATGAGCGGTTTTCAGTGCAATTGCAATCTCAGAAAGCGTTCCATAGCCACCGCCGATCGCTATGATCGCATCGCCCGCCTGCGCCACAAACGATCACAATACCTCGTTATGCAAGTAGGAAACCCACCTTCTCTGCCAATCGTCTCTCCTCAGTCGTACAGATAGCTGAGTCAATGACAGAGACTACCTTGGCTTTTTGCTTCACTCGCTCTTCCCTAATTCATATCCGGCCAGCTTCGTGTAGACTGCCCCAGCTGGACGCAGCTCACTGCTAAAAAAGCAAAAATCTCTTACCTCTTGCGTTCCCACATGATCAATCTGTATCTTCTCTAATTGGCTTGTCAAATCCACCAGTTCAGCGAAATTCCTCCCCTTACGAATTCGACCGAGTGTCAAATGAGGTTTAAACGCTCGACCTTCTTGAGGATATCCTAAATCCTTAAATGCTTTCTCCATCCTATTGCAGAGCTTTTCAAGCTCACCAGTTGGCTCCTGTACACCAACCCAGAAAACATTCGGTTTTTTCCAGTTTGGAAAACAGCCGAATATACTAACATGGAAAGTAAAGATTGAATGCTGGCTCGCGATTCTCTTGAGTACTCCCGAAATCTCTTCAATCCGATTTGACGGAGTCTCGCCCAGAAATTTTAATGTAAGATGTACACCCTCAGGATTGACCCAACGTACTTGGGTTGAACCGACAATCGATTTTAAATGGTTGATCGACATTCGAAGGGATTCTCTTAAATCGGGTGAGAGATCAATTGCAACGAATAATCTCACTTGGGGGATACTCCCTGATCATCCGATGGGCGATAACGATACTGTGTCGGAATATTAGACATCAAAACATTCAGCCCATTAACTTCGTTGAAGAGCGCAGGTATTTCTGCTAAAGAGCGATTATACCATGGCGATTCGCATGGTTCAGAATCCACTGACATAATCACATCTATACCCTGATTTTATCTCTGCTTGAGTTACTGGATACCTCATCCGATCATCATAATTTGTAAATATTTATTCTGACCATGTTCACCCCAACCACACGCTTAATAAGATGAAAAGTAAGGCACATTGCATGATAAACTTTAATATTCATAAAAGCGTTCCAGGCCATAATAAAGCACGATCACGCCTGGACAAAATTGAGCAATCAATTGATAAAGCACCCAATGCCTGATCATTTGCCTGATGAAAGTAAGACAACATTGTCCTTAACACGACGAGAATTTCTTCGCATTCCTTTCACAACGCTTTTTGCCATGCCTCTCTCAAAGATCCTACCGGTTGCGGATGATCTTGGAATTGGCAGAGTCACTGTAAACGCTATCAGGGTTTTCAATGAGCCCTCATTTCATGCGCGTGCGATTGGAGGTTTTAATAGAGACGATTTAATACCATTAATTGAACGCGTGAAAGCGGAAGAAGGACCGGTCTATAATCCACTCTGGTATCGGATCCCTCATGGCTATGCGCATTCAGGCAATATACAAATTGTCCGCTGGCAACCACAAATACCACATTTTACCCTCCCCGAATCTGGAGCAGTCTTTGAAGTCTCAGTCCCCTATACGCGTACCTATCGTCAGCCTGACCCTTGTTCAACCCCTGTTTATCGCCTTTATTATCAATCCATCGCGTGGGTGAAAACTATCGTAAATGGGAGTGATGGCCGCTTTTGGTATGGACTGCTCGATGATGTCCTCGGGATGCAATACTACGCTCAAGCCGAACACCTTCGCCTCATCCCGCCAGATGAATTAACCCCCCTCTCACCAGACGTGCCTTGGTCAGAAAAACATATTGAAGTGGAACTGGCGAGCCAAACATTACGCGCTTACGAATATGACCAGGTGGTCCTCGAAACCAAAGTCTCAAGTGGAATGCCGGATCGGCAGATAGAAACGCGTGGGATTCCTACCAATACACCCTCCGGTCGTTTTTACATCACACGCAAAATGCCCCTGCGCCATATGGGCGAAGGTCGCCTCACTTCTGACCTGGAAGCGTATGAATTGCCTGGCGTCCCTTGGGTTTCCACTTTCTACTTAACCGGAGTCGCCATCCACGGAACCTACTGGCATGCTGATTTTGGTCGACCACGAAGTCATGGATGCGTTAACGCGTCAACCGAAGCAGCGCATTGGCTCTACCGATGGACCCTTCCCAGTGTGCCCCTTGGGGAAATGATCCGCCTTGGTCATGGCACGACTGTGATTGTGTCTTGAATGACAACAGTTGAACGATTCAAGTCCAGCCACTGAACAACCAGGGACTCATCTGATGCGAACATGCTCTCCAAAGAAGGACCCTGACCATTATAGCGATCAAGAGGTCGTCATCTCCTTATTTCCCCTGAGAACAAGATCTGAATAGATTGGCTCGCTCGAAACCCTTAATGTGCAACTTTGATGATTCTCTCGCGATAAGTTAATCTATTGTCTTTTCGGT
>CAYGXU010000094.1:0-13285 GCA_964353875.1 uncultured Anaerolineaceae bacterium
GATTTGTCCGGCTTTACCCCCCTTTCATCCCCCCATTTGCGCCATTCAAGGCTATGCCCGAAATGGATTTCGGTGGCGCAAATGGGGGGACAGAGGGGGGTCATGAGTGAATCGTGGCGATTGTCGATATGGCTGAGCAGATACGAATAATTTACGAAGATTTTATTTTTTTTCCTGATAAGGGGGTAGTTGCTCAAAAATCAAAGCTGGTATACCCTTCTATAGAATTTTGGATATGTGCAGCCATTTGCACATTATTGTGGAGGTGTCTTATGACGTTCCCTATCTGGTTGTTAGTTGCTTTCGCTTTCTTGTATTTCTCCTTCATCTTCTGGCAATACTCCAATATGCCAGTCCGTTCCTTTGTCTTTCGAAAACGGGAACCAAATCCTTCAGCCGAAGGAGAAGAGAAGAAAGAAGAAGAGGAGATACGGACATTGACTACCGAATCGGTCCTCGAGTTTGAAGGTTATCTGAAGTCGGTTAATGATAAGATTAAAACACGCTTCCGAATCGGTGCCATGGGCTTCCTCCTCGCTGCCGTGGGAGCCTTTGTAGCCATATTTATTTAGGCTCGAAAGTGAGATTGTGCCTGGGCGTAGTTCGACTGCGCAAATCGAGTGATTTGGATGGATATCCAATTACTCGTATTCAAACTGCCCCGGTCACATCAAGAAGGGCATATACACTCGTGCATATCGAGTGTTAAAGGAAGGGGAAATGCTCTGAAGGGTTTCGGCCTCAAAAACCCTATAGATATCAGCGCCCAATTCCATTAAAAATAAGCATGCCTACAAGGTATCTTGTGGGCATGTCTTTCGATATTCAAGAATTGAAATAGTCTCAAGCTATACTTATAATTTTATGGAGTATTCTTTGAAATCAGGACTCCTGCATGGATTTCTGAAGTTGATTCTCTCCTAATCCCCCACTCCAACAACCCTCGCTAATAGTGCACCATCATCTGTCTCTGTCGCCCCAACAATCGTAACCATCCCTACTTCTAAGCCCTCTAAACCGCTTATTGCACCTGAGCGAGAGTGGAAAGTAGTCGTTTCATCCACGCGAAATGTGAGCTCACCTTTAACCCTGGTATTTAACGTAAAGCTATGATCGCTAATGGCAATGATTCTCCCCGCCGCTTTGACATCGAAATTTGACAGTTGAGGATGATCCTGGGGGTTGCCTACAGCGACAAGGAGAGCAATCAGGTCGCCATCATCACCTTTGATTGCCACTACGATGGCATGCATTCCTTTCTTCAGATCATGAATATCCTCCAATGTACCATCGCGACTTCGAAACCTGGTTCGTTCTGAGACTGAAAGAGTCAGCACCTTACCGCCAGGGGTGGAAAGATCGAAGGTCCCTTGGCCTGGAACGATGGCAATAACCTCTCCTAAAACGCGCCTCCTTTCGAAGGCGTTTATATTGCCCGCGAAGACGACAAGCGCCAATTCCTGATTCCCTTCTCGACCTACTGCGACGACTGCCGCAGGTATGCCTGGCTCGAGATCGCTAAGCTCTTCCACATTCCCTTCACGACTTCGGAAACGCGTTCGCTCATTCACAATAAAGGGAAGCAATTCACCCTTTCTTGTCTCGAGGGTGAAAGCTTCCTCCTCTGGATTGATACTTGCGATCTTCCCAAATGAACGTGAAACATCGGGCAAATCCTTCGGATTCCTTGCAGCGATTGTGAGTGCCTCGATGGTATTCTCAGCCTGACGCTCCCCGATCACCAGAGCCTTCATCCCCACTTCCAGATCCTCAAGGCCATCGATCCAGTCCCCGCGACTGCGAAAATCAGTCAGATCCGTCACCAAAATGCGGATATCCTGGTCCCTACGGGTATTTAAAATGAAACTCACGCTACTTATGTCGACATCCTTGATCTCGCCGACAATCCGAACTTTTTCTTGTGGTCTCTCAATATCTGCGTAGGTCATACCTAGAGGGAATAACGAAAGAACAAATACAAACAACAACGTTTTTGCGAATTTACTGACCATGTTGTTCCTCCTTGAAGAATAATTAATATAATCTTCCTTTGGTCAGGCAAACTACGTATGTTGTTAATGTAAAAACCTTGTAAACTTACTCCTTCATGGGTTCCTTAGGGAATTCCACTTCCTCCTTACCAGCAAGTTTGTCATAAATCCTCTGTACAATAATCTCAAGATGGCGCGGGCGATGGACGAAATCAAGATCGTCAGTACGGATGGTCAATACAGGACATAGGTCATACGACTGCATCCATTCATTATAGAATTCCTGCAGGAGTTGAAGGTATTCATAGGAAATGCCCATCTCCATCTCACGCCCGCGGCTACGGATCCGTTCTAAGAGCACTTCAATTGGCGCTTTTAAATAGATGAGCAAATCTGGAGCGGGAAGCTTATGGACGACCGAATTAAAAACCTTACGATAGGTTTGATAGTCCCTCTCCGTCATATTGCCCAGTTTTACCAAAGCTCGCGCAAAAATTTCGGCATCTTCATAAATCGAACGATCGATAATGGCAGGTTTATTCGACATTGCCAGGGAAAGATGCTGCTCTGCTCGATGCCCCAGGAAAAAAATCTGCAGATGGAAGGCCCATTTTTGCATATCGGCATAGAAATCAGGCAGGTACGGATTGTCGACAACGGACTCAAAAGCTGTGAGCCATCCGAGTCGGCTTCCCAGTCGTTCTGTCAAGGAGGTCTTCCCAGAGCTGATATTCCCTGCCACAAGCACAAATCGCTTAGTCATCGATCCTCCTCCTTCGATAAGCTTATGATCTTCTCAAGCTAAACGGTTCTGTCTCGATTTTTGACCGTTACGAATTACCAAACCGGGGTTGGATGCATCGATTTCGTCCTTTCCCTTGAAACGTAAGGGATAAAATGCCGATCATCTTTCTGCAGTGATTATTTCCACTCAAATGCGTCATCGAAAACCGACCAACGAAAAGGATTTCCCTAAGAAAAAAAGGGCACGGCGTTCGTGCCCGAACCTTTTCGTTCAACTCTTCTTTTATCCTTCCAATGTAGGAATCAACATTCGCTATAACCGCAGCCATAGCACTTGCGACAACCCTCTTCATTCACCAGAGAAGGCGCCCCGCATTCCGGGCATAAATCACCGATCCTCATCGGCAATTGCGCCTCAAGGAAATCCTCGTGATCATTTCGGTTCACTTCCGGGACCTCACCCAAGTAAGCCGCGAGGGCACGTGCCAGTCCATCTGGCAAAGAGAGGACACGATTGGGACCGAATCCGGTCGGATGACCTCCTCCGATCCCTGCCAGCTGCCGAATAATTTCCGCCATACGATCGCGTGGCGATAGGGGTGAAGCAACGCGTAAAATATATGAAGTCAAACGTCCTAGCGCTTCGGATATTGCAGCCGTTTCCGAACCTGCTTTGGCGGTGGTGATAAATACTTCAAAAGGTTGACCCGTGCCATTGTGGTTAACAGTGACGAAAGCTTTCCCTAGAGGTGTGCTGATCTGGTAGGTCGAACCGTCCAATCGTTGTGGGCGCGGCTTCTTTCCCTCATGCCAGATTTCAAGTTGAGCAGGTTTCCTCTGAACGCCTGATTTCTTCTTGGCCACCTCTCCTGTCTCTAATACCACTTTCGTACGAGAGCCGGTGACATAAACAGTAAGGCCTTTACAGCCCAACTGCCAGGCGAGGATGAAAGCTTTAGCTACCTCCTCCTCAACCGCTGTTTCTGGAAAGTTGCAGGTCTTACTCAGACTGTTATCAACAAAGAGCTGGAGAGCGCCCTGCATGCGCACATGGCCTTCCACAGAGATATCTTGCGAAACAACGAAAATGTCGCGGATTGTATTCGGTAATTCGCTCACCCCCTGGCAGGAGCCTTTTTCCATCACTTCTTGTATGATCTCATCTCTGCTTTGGTCATCAAAACCGGCTTCAATCAGCGCCTGTTCGAACATCGGGCTGACATAGGTCAATCGAAGATCTTCGCCATGATCGTTCACATGGCGGTAATATGCCAAGGCAAAAACGGGTTCGCAGCCATAGCCCTCGCAGCCAGCGACCGTAGCGATTGTCCCAGTGGGGGCGATGGTTGTTAACGCCGCATTACGGATCCCATATGTACGCAGGCCTTCCAGGACATTATCCCAACGCACTTCGGGACGATGGAAATCATATTCAGACGAAAGAATCGATATCGGCGGTTCCCAGACCAACTGCTGTGGATCGAAAATGCTTCCGGAAATGGCTTCAAATGCACCTCGCTTCCGTGCCAAATCGATGCTGGTGAGATAGGCATGATAGCTGATGAATTCCATCACATGACCAGCGAATACTTGCGCCTCTTCTGAACCATAGCGAATGCCAACATGGAACATCAAATCCGCAAGTCCCATGATACCTAAGCCTATCCTACGAGCGCGCTGAGCGGCTTCTTTCAATTGCGGAACCGCAGGGACATATTTATTGGCGTTAACGACGTCATCAAGGAATTGCACACTGAGGATCACAGATTCCTGTAATTTTTCCCAATCTACTTCGCCCGGTCCTGCGAAATGTTGCGCGAGGTTGATCGAGCCCAGACAGCAATTTTCATAAGGGCCCAACCATTGTTCACCGCACGGATTGGTCGCTTCTAGTTTATATAGATGAGGCAGTGGATTGGAGCGATTAGCTGCATCAATGAATAGAATCCCTGGTTCCCCATTATGATGGGCATACCTTACAATGAGGTCGAAGATCTCTCTGGCTCTTACAGTCTCTACAACCTGCCCGGTATGGGGGGTGATTAAATCGTATACTGAATCTTCCTGCACAGCTTGCATGAATTGATCTGTGAGTGCAATGGAAATGTTAAAATTAGTGATTTGATTCTCATCGACTTTACAAGAAATAAAATCGCGTATATCGGGATGATCTACCCTGAGGACTGCCATGTTTGCACCGCGTCGCGTCCCACCCTGAGCGACCTCACCAAAAGCCTTATCATAAACCCGGAGAAAACCTACAGGACCTGTGGCATGTCCTGCAGAGGAGCGAACAAGAGCACCCTTCTGACGCAGATGGCTGAATGAGAAACCATTTCCGCCACCGGTTTGTTGAATGAGCGCAGCGTCCCGCAATGTTTGAAAAATACCACTTGATTCTCGCCCCATATCATCACAGATTGGGAGGACAAAACAGGCTGCCAGTTGCCCCAAGGGCGTCCCTGCTCCCGTGAATGTGGGGGAATTGGGGAAAAACCTTTTTGTAACCAACATATTGTAGAATTTCACGGCGATGTCCATGACATCCCCGTCCCAATCATCCTCTACTTTGGCAATATGGTATGCGACGCGCCAAAACATCTCCTCAACGGTCTCAACAGGCTCACCACCCTCTCCATGACGGATGTAACGCTTCATCAAAACGGTTCGGGCGTTCTCCGAAAGTTCAATTTTCTTTAAGCCCGGCGGCATTGGAAGGTTCGAGGAGTAACCATCTTCATCCTTCATAACATCTAAATGCCCTTCTGATGTCCCAAACATAAAACACCTCCTACTTAACCCCATAGCATCCTATACTGAATTACCAGGGCAAAGACTGAAAACAGAAACAGATCTGCCCCGCCCTATCACAATTCAAAAAGTTGATCAATTTCATTGCGGATAGCGCGAAGATCATCTAATCCCAGATACACAATTGCATAGCGGATATACGCCACTTGGTCGAGGTCTTTCAGACCCGAGATGGCCATGTCGCCGACAACCCGAGAGGAAATTTCCGACTTCCCCATAGCCTGCAATGTCGCTTCGATTTCACCGACCAGTCGATCGATATCGGTTGCCGACACTGGTCGCTTGGCACATGCAATCCGCAACCCCCGGGAAAGCTTGTCGCGATCAAATTCCTCACGAGTTCCATCGCGCTTGATTAACATGGGAGCCGAGAAGATGGCGCGCTCATATGTGCTGAAACGCAGATCGCAAGCCGAACAGACGCGGCGACGTCGGACCCCCCCACGTGCATCGTGTGATGTGTCAATTACCCGAGTTTCATCATTTTGACAATATGGACAGCGCATTCAAAAATACCAATAGTTAGAACACAAGTTCGATGCCAGATGTAGGCTTTTTGTTAAAATTACCCCAATATATAGGTAAGAAGGACCGAATTCTAACATGTTCAGGACCTAACGCGCAAGTTAATTGCGAAAAATTCCTGCTTTTTAGACTAGTACTTAAGTCCTATTCAATGGGTGGAATCGAGAACCGATGCTGTGAGGAGGAGTCCAGCATCGGTTCTTTGGCAATAATTTACCGATCAAGTGGCGTTCTATTAAACATCTTTGCGACTTCACCAACGAACGCTTGCCAATGTCAAAACGACGAGAATCCAAATTTGCTGCTTTAGATACTCTCAGTGCCAAATTGAGTCGCGGGAAGCAGGTACTGGAAATCCCTGCTCATCTTTGTCCACCTTCCAACAGAAAACTTCGGAACGGGAGTTGATCTCGGCACATCCCTTTCACTCCAGACTATCGCCCAGAAAAGAAAACGATCACAAACTGACGATTTCTTATCGCCTTCGTAGGAAGGCAGGAATATCTAAATTCTCAAAATCGATCATTTGTTGCTGGAATAGCTCTCCACTTGATTTCATCCCGTCTGCTGTTTCCTTGAGAATGGTTTGAGGGCGTGCCTTGCGCAAGGTATGGCGTACGCCGCTCGTCCTCTCAAAACCGGTGGCAATGACGGTGATGTGAATCTCATCAGCCAAATTGGGATCGATTACCGCGCCAAAGATCAAATTCACTTCCGGATGGGCAGTTTCCTTAATAATCGCTGCCGCCTGGTTTACCTCGAACAGGCTCAAATTCGGACCACCTGTTACGTTGAAGAGGATTCCTCGAGCGCCATCGATCGTGATATCCAGGAGGTTGCTGGATATGGATTGTTCTGCTGCGACGCGTGCGCGATCCTCGCCAGAGGCGCGACCGACAGCCATCAGCGCTGCTCCGCCCTCGGACATGATGGCGCGCACATCAGCAAAGTCGAGGTTGATCAGTCCTGGGACTGTGATCAACTCGCTGATTCCCTGAATCCCTTGCCTGAGCACATCATCGGCCAGACGGAAGGCGTCTTGCAGACTGGCGCGCTTATCCGCTAATTGCAGCAAACGGTCGTTGGGGATAACAATCAACGTATCGACCTTCTCCTTCAGTAGGGCAATCCCGGCCTCAGCCGTGTGCGCTCGTTTTGCTCCTTCGAAAGTGAAAGGACGCGTCGCCACGCCAATCGTGAGGGCTCCGATTTCCTTTGCGATTTGCGCCAGGATCGGTGCTGCACCAGTCCCTGTTCCTCCCCCAATACCAGCAGCGAGAAAAACCATATCACTGCCTTTAAGGACCTCGTAAAGCTCGTCAGCCGATTCCTCCGCAGCCTTCTTCCCAATTTCAGGATCTCCTCCTGCCCCTAGGCCACGGGTCAATTTATCCCCGATGCGGACACGCTTTGGCGCGTTGGAGAGCAACAACGCTTGGGCATCCGTGTTAATTGCGACAAATTCCACGCCAGTGAGGCCTTCTTCGATCATTCGATTGACAGCATTGCTCCCACCGCCGCCAATCCCGACAACTTTAATTCTTGCGAAAGATTCTGTTTGTGGTATAGGTTGCATCTTTTCCTCCTCAATCCATTCTTCGACTCAGATTTTGCTTCACACAACAAACCTTGATCCCCTAACCAGGAAGTAATCGCTTCAAAAACCCGAAGGCGCGTTTGAAATCGAAATGAGGCCATCCTGAGCCCATCCGATACCCACGTAGATAGTCATCCTGTTCCTGCATTCGTGCCCAAGCGAGTAAGCCCAGGCTGGTTGTAAAGGCGGGAGAGTGCAATTCATCCACCAATCCAACTAAATTTTCTGGCTGGGCTAATCGAACCGGCAATTGCATGACCTTCGCCGCCAATTCTCGAAGCCCAGGCAACAATCTTGTGCCTCCTGTCAATACGACCCCCGCGGGAAGGAGCGCATCATACCCGGAGCGTTTGATCTCTTGTCGCACCAGGCCAAATAGCTCCTCGATTCGGGCTTCGATGATTGCAGCCAGTGTTTTTCGCCGTATTTGGACCGGACGATCGGCTCCAAAGGGTTTAACGCTGAAAGTCTGATCACCATCAACCGCAGAGCTTAATGCATTCCCGTAACGCTGCTTAACAACTTCGGCAGTCTCGAGTGGCAGGTGAAGACCTTGAGAGATATCATTGGTCAGGTGATCGCCGCCAACAGGGATCACAGCAGTATGCCAGACAGATCCCTCGATATAAACAGCAAGATCGGTCGTACCCGCACCAATATCGCAAATCACAACCCCCATTTCCCGTTCGGTGTCCGAGAGTGCAAGCTCTCCAGATGCAAGTGCACTTATTACCCATCCGTCTACAGCAATGCCAGCTGCCTCCACGCACTTCTCCAGGTTACGCCTTGCTGTTGTGCTATTTGTCACGATATGCGCTTCTACTTCTAATCGATAGCCATGCATCCCAATCGCGTTTTTTATCCCATCCTGACCATCAATGATGAAACCTCGCGGCACCACATGTACGATCTCCCGATCGTAGGGGATCGCCAACGATTGAGCGGCTTCAAGCGCTCGCTTGACATCATCCGGCCCAATCGTCTGCCCGGTCACACCGGCCATCCCTTTACTATTCATTGAGGTGATTTGCGGTCCAGATAGATTGACCAGGGCGGAAGTGATCTCATAGCCTGAAGTCCGTTCAGCTTTCTCTTTCGCGGCCGTAATCGATTGAGCCAGACCTTCTAAACTGACAACGGTTCCCTTCCTTACTCCATTTGAAGGTACTACGCCAACACCGAGAACTCGAATCCGATTGGAATCATCCAACTGACCAACAAGACCGCACACCTTCTTGGTACCGATATCGAAACCCACAAAGATTGTCTCGTCCATTAATGCTGCCACATGTACACCCTCGATCACCGATAAAACGGGACTTCTGGATTCTCCACACTCACCAGACTCGCAGGATAACTCATTTCATCCAGGCGGTCTGCAATGCGGTTATAGAGTCCAAATTTCATATCCATATCGCCTTCCCCCCCAAAGTGCGCCATCCACCCACGATCATCTTGAAACCCAAACCCCAGACTGGGATCATAGAAAAGCATTCGCTCCTCTCCAATATTCTTACTCAACGCTATGGCTGCTTGAATCATCTCCTCAGTAAGCACGGGTTCCAACGGTTTACCAATATCCAGAACTGAGGTTAACGAATGAACAGTCACCAGGCCGAGCACAATTTCCTGGCGATAGAAGGCAAGACCATCAGCACAAATAAACCAGACCTCACCAGCATCATCCCATTCCAGAACAGGCTGCCGTTCTGTCACATTAATCGCCAAACTATTAGGCCACTTAACAAAGACTTTAGCGGAGACAATCTCTGGCAGCGCTTCCAGTTGCCGTATTATTTCCGAAGGGTCAACCTCAAAAATCGATTTGCCCGTAACCCCTGCGATCGCTCGTACACGCGATGGACTCATATAATGGCTTCCATTGATCGTGGCTTCTCCAACTCGGAAAGCCGGCAGTGCCATCACCCGAATGATTTGCCAAATCACGATCCCAAGTAGTAATAGTGTTGGCATCCGCGTCCGAAGAGAGATGGCAGGAAATAGGGGGAAACGCAGTCGGGGCCGATCTTCGAGACGGAGAGTAGTTTCATAGCGGTAGCGAGTTGTTTGGTTTCGCCTCGCCACAGAACGTTTGGGTACGCGCCTAATTGGCGCTACTTTCTTGCGATTCACACGCCTTGAACGAACCTGTTCCGTTCGGGATTGGTTGCGTTGAAATACCCGCTCACTTATTGTCATTTACCGACCTCATAGGAACGAACCAACATTTCTTTTTCTTGATATCGATCCAACGCTAATTCGATCAATCGGTCCAATAGGGTTGGATAGGGGAGGCCACTCGCTTCCCACAATTTCGGATACATACTGATACTGGTAAAACCCGGAATGGTATTTAACTCATTCAGGAAAGGCAGCCCACACGCACGATCAAGCAGGAAGTCCACACGCGCCATACCTGCAGCGTCAATTGCCTTGAAAGCTTGAACCGCGAGGTGACGAACCTGCTCAGCAATCTGCTCATCAATCGGAGCCGGAATAAGAAGCTCTGAGGCGCCATCGATATATTTCGCTCGATAACTATAGAACTCGTCACTGGGGATGACCTCCCCTGGGATAGAAGCCACCGGTTCCTCATTCCCTAAAACACTTACTTCGATTTCGCGTGCATCGACACCGCGTTCAACTAATACTCGACGATCATATTGAGCAGCATCCATCAAACCCTCTAATAGATCAGACCGATTTTTACATTTGCTGACTCCAACCGAAGAACCTAAATTCGCAGGCTTCGTGAATAGTGGATAGGAGCTTATCGATTCGGCTTTCTCGATAGCAGCATCGGCATCCCTATTCAACTCCCGGCTGGTGATCAATACCGATTCCACTACAGGAATGCCCCAAGTCTT
This sequence comes from uncultured Anaerolineaceae bacterium, assembly GCA_964353875.1. Lineage (GTDB taxonomy): Bacteria > Chloroflexota > Anaerolineae > Anaerolineales > E44-bin32 > MGNI01. The sequence continues at coordinate 10,536 of CAYGXU010000094.1, forward strand.
CATCACATCTTTAAAGAGAGCTTTATCCATGCCTACCGAAGATGCCAAGACACCAGCACCTACATAAGGAATCTCAGCCATCTCTAATAATCCTTGTAAGGTACCATCTTCACCAAAAGTGCCATGAAGCACCGGAAAAACCACATCTAATTTGGATAGAACCTTCCAAGCAGCGCTATCCATTCTTTGATAGAGTTTCCAATCCTTAGGTACGGGCAGGAGGGTTACAGGCTCTAAATTTCCAAGATAACCTTGTTCGATTTTCGTAAGCGCATCTTGCCCACTTAGCCAATGTCCAGAAAGGGTAATGGCGATGGGAACGATCTCGTATTTGGCTTTATCCAATTCTCGAATAACCGATTGGGCTGATCGGAGTGAGATTTCATATTCGCTGGATCTCCCACCAAAGATAACGCCAACTCGTATCTTGGACATCAAATCTCGCCTCCTGGCAATTCAACCCCTTCCGTTAATTCGGGCTCCCAATCGCCAAGCAACTCAACCTCCAATTCAAGAATTACATTAAACCGTTCGGAAACCTCTTTCTGCACGGCTTTGATCAAACGCATGACATCTGAGGCAGATGCATCGCCTAAATTGATGAAAAAGTTCGCATGTTTAGGACTGATGCGAACACCTCCAATTTGCAGTCCTTTCAGGCCAGCCGCCTCGATCAAACGCCCTGCTGATTTACCCGCAGGGTTCTTAAACATCGAACCCCAACTCGCGCCGCTTGGTTGAGCTCGGTGTCGATGAGCAACAAACTCCTCCAGAATCGTTTTGGCCATATTGGGGCTAGTTTTCCTTAAAAGGAAAGTAGCCGTTAAAACCACAGCCTGGCCGGGATGTTGTTTCAGCCAGCTATCCCGATAATCATATCCGAAGCGCTTAACTGACCATACTTCGATATCACTTCCTCGTTGCAAGATTTCAGCCAACTGTAAACAACTGGCGATGTCGCCCCCATGTGCGCCAGCATTCCCAACCACCGCCCCACCTACTGTTCCAGGGATGGTGGCTGCCCACTCTATTCCAGACCAATTACGTTCTACCGCCCTTTGGCATAAGGAACCTAGAGACGCCCCCGATTCTGCTCTCACCAAAGGTCCTTCCTCAGTATCCAGGAACTCCACACCTTGAGCACGATTGAGCACGATTGCTTCATGCACCCCTCGATCGGAGATAAGAACATTAGAGCCACTGCCCAGGATACGGAAGGGCATTCCCATCTTCCACAATCGTTGGACGGTCAGCACTAATTGATCAATTGATCGGGCTTCTATTAGGAAATCCGCCGGTCCGCCTATCAATGAGGAGGTATAAGGCGCGAGGGCAACTCCCTGGCGTAAACGATCGCCAAAAGTATGCTCCATCTCTCTCAAGTTCTCAGGCGCGATCCGTCTCGAACTCACAGCCGACGTACCCTCTCAATAATCCGGGTCACCATCTCCGGCTCTAAAATTTCCGGTGTAATGGGAAGGAAATATGTCTGCCTTTCTTTTCGATACTTTTTCAATGCCAGCCGGAGACGTAATTCCACTTTTCGATCCATCTCAAAAACGCGCTGCTCTCTCCTATTCATTACCTGTCCTTTTCTCCCCACCTCGTAACCGCTCCAAGAGGAGCTTACCTACTTTATTCGCATCTCCCGCGCTCAATGTAACCACCACATCTCCAGGTTTAACCCGTTTTTCCAATTCCTCAGCCAATTGGTTGAAATCACCGATATAAGTCACATCAAGATGCCGAATTTCTTGAGCCAACATTTGACCGGTAATGCTCCCATTGGGTTGCTCGCGTGCTGCATAGACATCCGTTACAATGACATGATCCGCATCTTCAAACGCGGTGATATAGGCTGCCAATAATGCTCGAATCCTTGAGTAAGTATGCGGCTGGAAAACAGCCCAGATTTCCGACTGTGGAAAGCGCAATTTAGCCGTTGCCAATGTTGCTCGGATTTCAGTGGGATGGTGAGCATAATCATCGACAACCGTGATCCTTCCAACCTGGTCAACGATCTCAAATCGTTGAGCAGCACCATGGAAGCTTGTTATCGCTTGCCTCGATTTGGAAAAAGGCACCTCAAGCTCATCGGCCACTGCCAGTGCTGCAAGAACATTCCCGACGTTATGCTTGCCAGGCAGCCTTGTGCGGACCAGACCCAGCATTTCTCCATATCGAATAGCCAGAAAATCCATCCCTCCGGCAGCATTCGGCCGGACTTCCTCCGCTCGCCAATCCGCCTCCCCTTCGACCGCATAAGTGATACAGGCAAGATCTCCATGGTCGAGCCCCATTGCGCCCGGATCTGTCGAAGACAGAACTAATTTTCTCGTTACTTGACGAATAAATGCTTCAAAGGCAGCATAAAGAGCCTCCAATGTGGGATAACAATCTGGATGGTCATACTCGACATTGGTAATCACCGCTATGCTCGGCTGCAGCCCAAGAAAAGCTCGATCGTATTCATCTGCTTCAACCACAAAGTAGCGTCCAGCACCTGCCTTACCATTCACACCGAAATCCGCTAAAAGCCCTCCAACAATGAAACTGGGATCGTATCCAGCTTTTTCCAATAGCCATGCAATAAGCCCACTGGTGGTTGTCTTTCCGTGCGTGCCAGCCACGGCAATGGTTTCATAGGCAGCAGTAACTTCAGCAAGAAAAGTCTTGCGACGAATGACAGGGATGCCGATCTGTCGAGCAGCCATAATCTCGACATTGTTATCAGGAATGGCAGATGAGGC
>CAYGXU010000095.1:0-13237 GCA_964353875.1 uncultured Anaerolineaceae bacterium
CCGGCATCGTCGAGCGCAACCTGCTCGACCGTCTTGCTCAGGAGGGCAACCACGGGGAGGTGCTGGTCTCCCAAGCCTTAGGCTACCTCGCTGCCTCCCGCTATGGTCTGGCTGTCGGTCTTCGCATCCTCCTGCTCTACCAGCTCCTGGGCAGTATATGGTTTTGGCCATGGTATTTGATCTGGCCAATGGCCCTGCTGGCCCTTAGCGGGGATGAACGCATGGTCGTCCTTCTGACGGTAGTGGGCGGTGCAAGCCAGTTGACCCACGTCCTGTGGAATTTTGTTTGGTACTGGATGGGCATCGAATGGGAAACGCTCTACAGCGTTGAAAGGCTGGCTGTACTGTTCATGATCCTGCCCGCTCTCGCAATCTACCTGGTCTACAAACGTCGGGATCAAACAGGACAGTTGCAAACATGATGATTTTCATAAAATTTCGGCATCTGAGGCCCCTGACATTTGTCAGAGGAGGCTGCGATAATTCTATGAATTTGGCGTCAATGTGAAAACCTGATCGTTTCACTCGATTGAATGCCATTTCCTGTGCGAATATGGAGGGGGGCAACCGTTAAAAAGCGCAGGCTGGCGCAACAGGGATTAAAAATGTCAAGAAAATACCTGGCATTATTTTCGATCGCTTTTCTTCTGATCTTAGGTCAAAGCTGTGAGCGAAAAGAATCGTCACCTCTGATTCTTACTATCAAATCCGATAAAGCCTCTTACATGCCTGGAGATTCAATTGAGATCTCTTATGCTATTAAAAATATCGGGTCAGAACCAGTGGGCTTTTATGTTGCAGACCATGGGAATATCGAGCTCGAAGCCTTCGATCTGTCCGGAAACTCCTTGGAGTATTATTTCCATATGACCTGGCAGCGAATTATGCCTTCCCTTTACCCCGATGAATATGTCCTGCTTCAACAAAATCAAGAATGGGCAAGGTCAGAAGCATTTCCCCTGAGAAAAGGAGTGATCGAGGAGTATCCAGAAGCAATAAGTAAAGAAGATCCTGGAGAACCAATCATCATTCATGATGGCTTCTATATCGACCTGCCCTCCTTCATGCCGAATGACCATATTCTGATCCGCAGCAATCATAGCAAAGAAATAAAACTATCTTTGAGATTCTCTTCGAACGACCCGAACCCAAGGAACTTCTCTATAAAAGATTGTGAAGATGCCAATATTTCGCTGGATGCGTTCCCGGATGAGCTTTCATCAAACAGGATTCATCCGAGTGTGATTTGTGAAGGTGGAGCATGTCCTGAACTTGCTAACGATGAGCAAATTCACGATCCGAAATCAATGGAGGATATTCATGATCTCGCAATGTACTGCCAACATAAAACCCCGTTAAGCAAAAGCGCCTGGGTAGAAACATTGCCATCAAATATCATCACCATTGAAATCAAAGAGTAAGAAAGTAACGATAATGCAGCCATCTTCCTCGATAGGGGAATGCCACATTAATAAATGCCAGATAAATAACCTTCTTTTGCATGAGGTCTGGTTTGAAAAAACATCTTCCGCATTCTTAGACCATATCTAATTGACTCATTTGAACGTCGCGGATAGCCCACTCCTCAAAAGATCGAATAACCCTGGCAGCCCAGGCTCGGCAGCGCCTTGCACATCGATATCGGTCAATAAGAGGGCACCTTCCCCGGTTTTCACCAAGACCCCTTCCCCATGGAGAGACAGGATCTCGCCCGGATCGTACTTCCCTCTCGTCAGGCGCCCTTCTTTGACAACCCGCGATTTCCACACGGAAACCTTCTTTCCACCCAGATATGTATACGCCTCGCCGCTGTAAGTCGGGGTTTCCTTCGGATGACATAAGGCGCGGATGTGAAGTTCAACTTCTTCGGCGGACTTGTCCCAGGGGATGCGAGCATATTCCGGTTGCCAACGGTAATAGAGACGCTTCACGCCCTCGATCTGATCTTGAGGGATCGCAGGCGCTTTTCCCGCCCGCAGCAAAGGCAGATTTTCAGCGAAGATACGATGCCCTTCATCCAATAACTTATTGGTTGAGTCATGACCCGTGTCTGTGGGTAAGATGTCAACAGATGCTTGGGCAATCACAGGCCCCGTATCGATCCCCTCATCGATCCAGTGCAGCGTGATCCAATTCTTCTCGTCGCCCATGAGCATGTGCCAGCATGAAGGGGTCATCCCCTGACCGCGCGGCAGACGCGTGGGATGGATGTTCACCGTGCCCCTGGGAGCCACATCCAGCAATGGTCGTTTGAAGATAACACCATAGTGCATGGCGACGATCATATCCGCCTTTAGCTTTCGCATTTGTTCGACAAAACCGGGCGAATTGACCTCACGCGGGGGTAGCTGATAGACTGGTAGATAGTTGCGGGTTGCCACTTCCTTCACCGACCAACCGGGCTCGATCCCCGGCCAGGGATCTTCAGGCAGACAAATCACAGCAACGACCTCATCCCCTTGACCGACCATCTCCTGCACACATAGGGCGCCGGTCTTTGCGTTTACAATGGCGATCACTCGCATGACTCTTCTCTCCTTCCCTTGGACATGAGCATTCTAATTACACCTCAGTATGATTAACCCTTACCTTCCTTCGACCATTCCACCAGGGCTCGGTCGAGCAAGATCTTCAGGGCATATCCGATCAGATAGGCGGTTTCGGCCAATACTTCATATTCGTAAGTCTTATCTCCACCATGCAAAAGGGCTTTTTCGAGCATGACCACCATTTGAAACGTGGAGCGGACCACATCCGAAGGGAAGATGCCCTGTTGAAGTGCGCCCTGAAACAGTTCGATGCGTTCAAGGAGGTCGATGCTCTTCCCATTCAGCTCTGTCAGACGATATCGGTAGCGCAATAGGCTCCAGAGGATAACATCAGCCAATGAAGCTACCAGGCTTATCGGACTGTAGGATTGCTGCTGCGCGCAACTCAGCGCCAGCTCTTTATGTAAAAGACCGGCGATCTCCACCCCCGCCTTGGGCACCACCCTGCCCAACGCATAGCGAGCCAGGGAGGGCTCAACCTCTTTCTTGTCCCAAATCACATCAAATCGTATCGGCGCCAGGCCGCGATAAAAGGCGCTTTCATCCTCCTTTGAAGAGAAAGCCCTGGCATCAAAGCGCTCCAACATGGCCAAAGTGACATAGGAAGGAAACCTTCGAAGGAGCTTCTCCCGGGATAACCGCATCGTCCTGGAAAAGCTTTCCGCCACGATCTGATCTTCTTTCAATGCGGCAAGGATATTTGACTTTGCTTTCGCCACATCGAGCGCAAAGCTCCCCAACCCAAGACGGAAATAGAGGTGGCCTTTATGCAGATGCCCCCACTGGGGCTCAAGTTGTTCCTGGAAGAATTCAATCAGATCCTCCCAATACTGGATAAAAGCTTGGTGGCCTTCTTCGGCTAAAATTGCATACCCCAACTCATCCGATTCCGGTCCCCAGCTGTAGTCATCACGAGGATCGAATACCTCGGCCTTTTTAATGGAAACTTTTAAAAGTGTTAAAGCCTCCGTAAATTGTTTTTTCGAAATGTGATTACGGAATGCAGACTTGATTTTTGTGCTCATATTCAGGCTCTCCCTTTCGATTTAAATCTAAGTCGCTTGCGAGTGACACAGGCTGTCAGCGATCGGGGATGAAGCGCTGCATTTCTTCACGAGGAATAGAATCTGCTGTCTAATGACCTCCCCTCACGGACAACGTCACCGACCGCATCCGGCAACTATTATTTTCTATCGGAAAAACATAATTGGTTATAACCAGATATGATTTTAGGATGGGCATTTTCAATTGTCAAGCCAAGGATAGCTCCCTCCCCAACAGTATGCTTGGACACGAATTTGAGTAAAATAGTATCGTTTCACAGGATTGTTATGACATGGGTCGAGCAATACTATCGAAACTTAGCAACACTTACACAAATGGAGAACGGAGAAGCTCCAAGCTCTTGACAATCATCTGGGATGTTCCGTATAATGAGGATTAGATCATTATAACTGGTTATAACCAACAATGATAAAAAAGCTTTCCCGCGATTCTGCTATGCCGCTCTATCAGCAGATCAAACAGCGTCTGCTTCAGGATATTCAAACAGGGGTATTGGAGCCGCATGCCCATCTTCCCTCTGAACGACAATTGGTGGAACAATTCGATGTCAGCCGGATCACGGTACGGCAAGCTTTAACCGAACTTGTCCAGGGGGGCTATCTCTACACGAAACCATCAAAAGGTTTCTTCGTATCCGAACAAACGCAGCCCTATGATTTAAATGTCTTATTAAGCTTTACCTCGGCGGCACGCGAACGAGGTTTATCTCCCAGCAGTCGGATTCTGGAGTCGAGCATCATTCCGGCCACCTCTGCCCTCTCACGCCAGCTTCTCATTGGTCTGGGCTCGGAAGTCGTCTCCCTGGTCCGGCTTCGTTTATTGAATAATGTCCCGGTACGCATCGAGCATGTTTGGCTGCCACACGCAAATTGCCCTGGCATTCTCGAAAATAACCTTGAAGCCGGTTCGCTCTATGCCCTCCTCTCAGAAAAATTCGACCTCCTGTTAATACGCGCGGAGACATCCATCAGCGCCCGCCTTGCCAGTGCACAGGAGAGGAATTTACTTGAACTCGCCAATCCCGATGCAGTACTGACCGTTGACCAACTTACCTACACACATCGTGATCGACCGATTGAATTATCCCTTATGGTGATCCACCCCAGACGGTACCCGCTCCGCTTGGTCCAAGGTGAGGGCGAAACAAGTTTCACTCCGCTTCATAAACCATCCTGATCCTTCCGATAAACAGATGGCACTGGAGCAAAGGCATCAACAATGACGGGGAGAGAGAGAGCCATCGGTAACGGGCCGAACCCCCCAATCCACCGCCAAGAACCTGGAGCGGCAAGCCTCCATTGTCGGCTTGAGAAGGCAGCCCCTACATGAAACTCACCATCATCGGCGGTGGCGGCTTACGAACGCCATTGGCGATCCCTCCCATCCTGCGCCGCGCCAAACACCTCGGTCTTGAAGAGCTTTGCCTGATGGATATCAACGAAGAGAAGCTGAGGATTTTCAGCGCCATTTCTCGTGAACAAGTAAAAAAAGAAGGTGATCCCTTCCGCATCTCTTCGACAACTGATGCTTGCAACGCATTAGACGGAGCAAATTTCGTCATTACCACCATCCGCGTTGGAAATGATTACGGTCGTGTCCTGGACGAACGCATTGCATTGCGACATGGGATTATTGGCCAGGAGACCACCGGCGCGGGCGGTTTCGCCATGGCTATGCGTAGCATCCCCGCCATCTTGGATTATGCCAAACTACTCGAAGAAGTAAGTCCAGGCGCCTGGATCTTGAACTTCACTAATCCGGCGGGGATGGTGACTCAAGCCTTGCGTGATCAAGGCTTCGAACGGACGATTGGGATCTGCGACAGCGCCAATGGCGCACAAAAGGCTGCGGCGAATTGGCATGGGATTAAACCAAGCGATGTGCAATCTGAGGTCTTTGGGCTTAATCATCTCTCCTGGGCGCGGTCCGTCACCCATGCCGGGCAAGACTTGCTGCCATCGTTGCTACGAGATGCGCAGTTTCAATCCGGTACTTACCTGCGTTTATTCGCTCCTGAACTCATCGAAGACGTCGGAATGTGGCTGAACGAGTATCTTTTTTACTGGTATTACTCCAAACAAGCCATTGAGGCAATGAACAATGAGAAACTCACACGCGGCGAAACGATCATGCTCTGGAATCAGGAATTGCTCAATTACCTGCGCCAGGTTGATTTTAAAAACGATCCGAATGTTGCCCGAGAACATTACAACAAATACATGAACCGGCGCATTGGCACCTATATGAACTATGGCGTCATAGCGAAAGAGCAGTTGCGCTTAAACGCCAGTTCCCCTACCATAGCGGAAGAAGAAGGTTACATGGGGGTTGCCTTGGATACGATCCTGAGCCTCCACACTGGGAACCCGTCCCATACGGCGCTGAATGTCCCCAATCGAGGCGCGATCGCTTGCATGGCTCCAGAAGATGTGGTTGAGGTCAGTTGCCGTGTGGATGGAAGTGGCGTCCATCCTGTGCAGATTGGGGAGATCTCGGAGCATCAAAAACTTCTGATGCAGACGGTGAAGCTCTATGAGAAGCTGGCGGTGGAAGCCGTTCTCGAACGTTCGCGTTTCAAAGCAGCCAAGGCATTGATGATCCACCCCCTGGTTTACTCGTATCCATTGGCCAAGCAGCTTGTCAACGAATATTTGGAAGCCCACGCAGAATATGTTGGCGTGTGGGCATAAACACTTATCTAACTGACGATGTCAAATCAGCTTGATATTCTCCTATGGGGCATCTACTTCTGCGATCTGATCTTCACCTCGCTGCCGGACATCCCCAAACTAGGCGCTGAAATATATAGTCGTGATTTCACCATGATCCCCGGCGGCTGCTACAACACCGCGTTCGCTATGCAGCGCCTTGGCCTGAGGGTGGGCTGGGCGTGCGATTTCGGTAATGACCTCTTCAGCCAGTTTGTTTTGGAACGCGCGCGCAGCGAGGGGATCGATGCCCGGCTTTTCACTTATCACCCTCGTCCCGTGCGTCGCATCACCGCTGTATTTTCGTTCTCCCACGATCGCGGTTTTATCAGCTTCATCGATGAGATTGAACAGACATCCGCCGTTCCTTTGATCAAGCAATACCGACCTCGTTGTTTGCTCTTGCCCCATCTTTATTTTGGCGATGAATATAAAGACCTCTTTGCAGTCGCACGTCAGAACAACACATTGATCTTTATGGATTGCCAAAGCACAGGCGTAACCTTGGAGACGCCTGGGGTAAAAGAGGCGTTATCCTCCGTCGATATTTTCTCCCCCAACGAAAGCGAAGCGCTGCAACTGACAGGGACAAGCAATGTGGCCGAGGCCCTGACCCTTCTCTCGCAATTCACGTCAACGGTGGTGATCAAAATTGGCAGCCAGGGGGCAATTGCCCAATCTGGCAGCCATTTCATCCATGTGCCCGCGCTTGCGGTTCAAGTTGCGGATACCACCGGAGCGGGAGACTGTTTTAATGCTGGCTTCCTTTATGCCTACCTTACCCAAGGAGCGCCCCTGGAAAGATGTCTTCGGGCAGGTAACTACTGCGGTGGAATCTCCACCACTGCTGTCGGTGGCTCAGCCATTCCCGACGCGCAACAACTCGAAGAGCACTTAAATCAATTTGATTAAGTCGTTTAAAATGGCAACTGCGCCATGACAGTTGCCATATCTTTTATTTTTGATTTGCCCATCCACTTCAACTTACCTTTTTCATTCCTAATTTAGCCAGTCTATGCATCACCTCCCTGGTATGAGGATATAAATCTTTATACACCTGATAGTACTCCTCATATGCTGCTTTGCTGGCGGCATTGGGCACAAACCGCTTCGCGATTCGAACCCACTCCCTCTCTAGATTTTCCAGCGTAAGCGAGCCGATGCCCATACCAGCAAGAAATGCATCCCCATAACAGGCGCCGATGGTCTTTTCAGGCAATTCTTGCTCAATGCCGGTAATGTCGGTCACAATCTGCAACAGCAATTCGCTCTTCGTCCCGCCGCCAACCGCCACGGCGCGCTTCGAGACCGCCCCGGCAGCACGCATGGTCTCCATGATGTGGGCAGCGCCATAGGCCTGCGCCTCCAGAATGGCACGATAGATGTGACCGCGGCCATGCGCCATGCTCAGTCCAGCGATCACGCCCCGCGCCAAGGGGTCGTTGAGCGGGGTGCGTTCACCACTAAAGTAGGGCAGGATGATCAGACCTTCACTCCCCGCAGGGATCGCTTCGGCTTCACGTGTGAGAATAGCGTAGGAGCTCGGACCTCCCACTGCCTGCTCGTCCTTTTCCTTCTGAGCGAAGTTGTCGCGGAACCAACGCGTCAGCGCCCCGGAGGTCGCCATCCCGGCCTCGACATCATACAGCCCCGGAAAAGCGTAGGCGGTCAGCCAGGTGGTCTCGCTCGGGGCGTACTCGTCCGTGACAAGCACAAAGAAGGTGGTGGTGCCGTACATCATCATCAAATCGCCAGGGTGCAACACACCCACGCTGACAGCCTCCGAGATGGCATCGATGGTGCCGATCGTGACGGGTGTGCCCGTTTTCAAACCGGTTTCAGTCGCTGCCTTAGGCGTCACCCCTCCAGCGATTTCATGCCCCCACCCCAGGCGAGGCATTTGCTTATCCGCGATGATGTAATGCGCAAATCGATCGCTCCATTCCAGTTTGCGGTTATCGAAGAGCGGATTGAAATGCGATGCGGAATGGATGTCGAGCACATACTCCCCCGTCAGGCGATAAACAAGAAATGTGCTGGCGGAACACATGTATTTCGTTCGCTCAAAGATCTTGGGTTCTTTATTCTTTAGCCATAGGATTTTTGGACCGATCGCCTGGGAAGTCAGGATCATCCCCGCCAGATCCGCCATCTTATCGGCGCCGAACTTCCCATTCAGCTCCTCGATCTCCTCCATGGAACGCACATCGACCCCATAGAGGATTGCCGGTCGGAGAGCCCGCCCTTCAGCATCGAGCGGCACGAGGTCTGGACCCAGGGCACTGATGGCGATGGCAGCTACATCGTCGCCGGTCACTTTCACTTTCTTTAAAAGCGCCTTTGAAATGGCGCAGACATCTTTCCACCAGACTTCATCGGCATCATGCTCCGCCCAACCGGATTGGGGTACGGAAAGCCCGTGTTCTTCCTGGTGTTCTGCCAAGATATCTCCGCTGCGAGTGCACAACACCCCTTTCGAACTGAAGGTTCCAACGTCAATGCCCATAAGTAAATCGGTAGCCATCGATCCCTCCATTGAATAGTTTTTAATGATCCGTCTGCAATAATTGCCTTTTCGCCGTGTTCACAATTCGGTCGATTTCTCGCGATTTATATTCGTCGATAGGTTCGGGCTCGTGTTCCTTTAGAATTTTATCTTTCATCTCCACACAGCGCTGATGCATGGTTTGTGCGCCTCCTTCTGCCCAATTCATCCACAGCTGGCGATCCAGCAAAGCCGGGAGCCAAAGCTCCTGTCGATAGTTCTCGACCGTATGCATCTCAGCCAGGAAATTCCCTCCCGGACCAACCGCCTCAATGACATCAAGACCTATTTTCGCTTCGCTGATCTCGATTCCTCGCATGATGCGCTCGAGATAACAGATGACCTCATGTTGCATGATGAGCATCACCAGCGAGGTCGCCTGGTCAACCCCACTGATGCCCAATGCCCCGAAGATATCGGCGCCGGCCATCGCCCCGCAGGCGAGCGTAATCCCCGCTTCCAAGCCGGCCTGTGCATCGGGCACTTTGCTATCCGTCAATCCCACGTTGACAGCAATAGGCAGATGATAATACCTGCCCATCTGAATCATCGCCACCGCCATAAGAGCCTGCTCTGGGCCTGAGAAGATCGTTTGCATGCTGCGCATATCAAAAGCATGCGGGAGTCCCCCGAAGAACGTTGCCAGACCGGGTCGAATCAACTGAGTAACGCAGATACCCGCCAGTACTTCGGCATTTTCCTGGGCTAATGTGCCAGCCAGGGTGGCTGGAGCCGTTGCGCCCGCTTGAGCCATGGGACCAATCGGCGCCGGCAGCGAGAAGCGAGCGGTCTCAAAAAGAAGGTCAATGCCATCGTATGGAAAGCGCAACGGGCTGATCGGCTCGAGAAATGGGAAAGTGAGTGGATAGCGGGCAGCCTCTTCTTCGCTTCCCGCTAACACGGTCAGGATTTCAAGCAGGTACTTGGCCGACTCTCGGTTGTAGAACCAGATATGAACAGGCTTGGTTGTATTCTTGATCAAGCTGGCAAGCACTTCAATGCAACGGTACTCGGCTGGCAGCTCGCTCGGATCGGCCATGGCCCCAACCAGGTTGATCATCGGCAACCCGTCCGCCAAACGAGCCGCTGTGGGAATGTCTGTGAGCGTGGCATAACGGCGCTGCCTACCATCGTCGCTCAGCCACAAGGCCTGTCCCGCAGAAGTAGCATAGTTCCTCAACCCCACCCCAAATTGAGCTTGGCGAGTGCGGTCCCTTCCAAATAAGGTGAAGCTTTTTCCAGCGCTCTCCAGACACTGCCAGACCAGGCGCTCGGGGATCTTCACGATCTCGGTCACAGCATCAACTTCGGCTCCTGCGCTTTGAAAAAGCCGCCGCATCTCAGCGTGAGGGATGATCACCCCGGTATTCTTAAGAATCATCAGCGAGGCTTGATGGATTTGGTCTATATCCTGGGGGTCTAGGATCGAGAGCTTTGGCGCTCGGTTCATTCGCAGTCCATCCTATCCCTCATCCCTTTGCAAGAAACCTAAGACAGCTTGAGTGAAATCCTGCGGCCTCTCCAGGTGAAAAGCGTGTGGGCAGCCCTCCAGGAGTGTCAATTGCGCCTCTGGAATGGCATTTTGCAATTGGCTGGCGAAACGAAGCGGGGTGAGGATGTCCGCCTCCCCGACCAGGATCAATGTCCTCGCATGAATGCGATCAAGCCGTCCCGAGGCGTCGTGTTGGATGCAGGCCTTCGCCTGCCCCACAAACGCTTTTATAAAACCGGGATCTTCCGGCACATTTTGCAGGGCGCTTTGGAAAAAGTCGGGGTGATCATCAAAGTATCTGGGCGTAAAGGACCACAGCAGGGCATCGGTATAGGTCGCTGCCATTCCCAGACTCTGCGCCAGCTCAACCCAAAATCCGAATACTTTTCCCAAGTGAGCATCCATTTTGGCCCATGTCGAAGCGAGCACCAGCTTTCTTACCTTCTGGGGGTGATAAATGGCCAATTCCTGGGCGATGATCCCTCCCATGGAAACCCCCACCACGTGCGCGCCCGATATGCCTAGGCTCTCCATCAGTGCCGCAGTGTCCTCCGCCATCAACCTGCTCGAATATTCAGCCTCCGCCCCTCCAGTCTCACCCACGCTGCGATTATCGAAAACCAGGCAGGTGAAATGCTGACACATTTCGGGCAAATGGGCTGACCAGACGTTATGATCACCGCCAATGCCAGCAATCAAGACGAGCGGTTCTCCATGGCCGTGGAGCTCGTAATACATTCGAAGGTCATTTGCGTTGGCGAAAGGCATCTTTCCCTCGCTTCCTATAGGGCGGCATCCCAATCGAAATCGCGCAACCGTGATCGCTCTTATTCATAGCGACCGAATTCCTCTGCCGCCTGCATCATGGCATTGATATTCTCCACGGGCGATCCTGGAGCGATATTGGCGCCATCCATGATCATCAATCCCCGGTAATGGGCCAATTTCTCGATCACTCGCCTCGTCTCCGACCTAACCTGCTCGGGTGTTCCCGAGGCGATCAGCATCGGATTGACATTGCCGATCAGGAAGACCTTCCCTCCCATGTGCTCCGCAACCAAATCCAGATCGGTTTGGAAGCCGAAGGCATTGAACTCATCGATGGCTAATTCATTGGCAAGGATTTCCAATAAATGATCGGTCTTACCGCACATGTGAAGCGATTTCCATTCTGGGTACGCCGAGAAGATCTTCTGATGATATGGGAGGGCAAATTCACGAAAGAACCGAGGGGAGAGGGTACAGGCCACATCATCGGCAAAACCATAAGCCCGGTCAGGGATTTGCATCTCATGCCAACAGAACGCCAGCCATTGCATGATTTTTCCGGTAATGATCCCCAGGAGCTGGTGTACAAAATCGGGCTGATCGTAAAGAGCGGTATAGATCTCCACTTCCCCCATCAGCTCGGCCGCAATGGTAAAGGGACCGTTGCTTTGAAGTGTCAGCGCTGGATTCTCACCCGGATAGAATACGGGGCCTCCCTGGAAACGGACGGGGTATTTCTCAAAGATTACCATCATCGCCTGTCGGTATTCAATCTGACGGGCATTGAGGCCGCTGGAGATGAAATCCATCCTTTCAAGCCTTCGGAGATCTTTTTCGGTCTTGACCCACCCTTTGCCGGACACCCAAGGAATGTGGTCAGGTGGAAAAACAACCTCACACCCCAGCGAGCCCGAATCGGAACAGTTTTGGAAGTCTGTCCATCCACAACCCCAAGAACCAAGGATGTTGAACTGGTCTGTGCGGATGTTTTCCATTAACCACTTATAACCCAATATTTGAGAGCGAAGCATGGTCTCCGCATCTGCGAAATACTCGCCAAAGGTCACCCCAATCATGGGCAGCCAATAGCGCGTATTGATCGCCGGGTGGACAGGCACGCGGTCCGGCGTCTCGAATCGCTTGGCCTTAGTGATGCGCGCTTCACGCTCAGCAAGTTCCTCGATCGGAACGCGGATCTCGATGACACCCTTTTTCATCTTTCAGCAACTCCCCCCCAGCAACGTTGAGCCATACGTGTTCCTATGTCAAGGGCCTTCCACCTCACCTCGCTGATCATGATGAAGGACAAGTAAATGTTATTTGACGAGAATAGGAATTTGCGGAAAGCGAATACCGATTGGACGATTCATGAAAAAACGAAATGACGGGCTGGAAATACCCAGACTCTGAACCATTTTCAGTAAATGTTGCCTCGAGGCCTTGATCAGAAATATGCAACACGAAATGGCTTATGAGAAGGTCCACTCGGGATCAAGGGACAAACATAACTGGTTATAACCACTCGTAATTCTATGTTGACTCAAACGAACTGTCAAGTTGAATGGCTGAGCGCGGCTATCTCCCAGTTAAAGTGCCTCAAAAGTAGGGGCGAAGCATTCACGGATTTGACTTAGCTTGGCTGGGAACAACTGAGAGTGAATGCTTCGCCCTTACCCTCTTGAAAAGACTACCGCACACTACCCTAGTCCTCAACACCAAAAGGTTTTTGCAGCATCAGGTGGAATACACCCTAGTGAGCGCGGCCATCTTCCACTCAAAAGCGGGCTTTTTTTAGTTGAAAAGCAAATACCCAACTGTAAATGGAGATGAGACATGGGATCATGCGCCGGCTGCATAACGTACCTATCCCCCCGCTCCGTCTGAATAGGCCTCGAGCCTACCTGGCAACGATCATCACATGCCAGGCCAGATCCGTCGGGAAATTGAATTTGAGAGGTTTTTATATTGAAACAGGCATAAAAGGGGGGATGAAAGCGGCGTAAGGCCTGCACGGCATACCCTTAAGGATTTCCGATATTGCCTGCTCCAACGCCGGGAGCTCATCACGCACCATTTTCCATGTCAGTTCAGGATCCACAGCGAAATATTG
>CAYGXU010000096.1:0-13083 GCA_964353875.1 uncultured Anaerolineaceae bacterium
TCAGCCAGGAAATTTCATCCACGTGCGATTAACCAAAAGAGCATCGCACCTATCCCAAGGTCCTTTCCTTACTCCATAGCGGAGAAAATCGTTTGGCTGTATGATCCCCAGGGGAATGAAAATACATCCTCGATATCTATTCCATATTAAGGGATAAGGAGATCATTTTCATTCCTGGAACCAAATGCCAACGTTCAGGAATCCACGTGATGACCTTAGATGATAGGATTCTTTCGATATCTACATGTGTGATTGTCCTTAGATAGAGAAGGCCATTTTGGCAGGAAAAAAACTATGATTGTGGCGATCAATATTGAGTAAACGGGGAACAAAAATGCCCATCCCGACGTTTATTCATTAAGATCGGGGGTTGTCTGACTATAACTAAGGATTACATCAAGGAGGAATCTTCCCATGGAACAAAAAGAGCCATCAACTTTCTGGCGTCGCGCTCGATTGCCGATGATCATTGCCATCGTCTTGCTTGCGGTCGTGGCCGCCATACTTATAATTCGAAATTTAAGATCGGATGGTTCAGTGGTTTCTCCACCGGATCAGAACATTACTCCTACATCGGAAAGTCCTATCATACAGGTAGAAAGCATGCCCACCATGGATGGCGATGAGTCTGGACTGGCTGTCCGGTTGAGCGAAGGCCGGGCTCAACCTCAAGGAACGGAAGCGGTACCGGTTGCCACAGGCGAGCCGCTTAGCGACGATGAAGTCGAGCTGATCCTGGCGCGCTTGCCGGCATTGACCGCTGAGCCCGATGACCAAGTAGACTTCAGGCTCCCGGCCGAATCTCTGCCTCCGCCTCGCACCGGTGAGACCATCGAAGAAAGTTTCCCACCGCCCCCAGAATCCATAGAACCCGAGCCAATTGCGACCGGCCCATTGGAGGTGTTGCGCTACGCCCCTGAAGGGGAAATCTCCCTGGCGCCCTTTATCAGCGTCACCTTCAACCAGCCCATGGTACCGCTGGCGACGATCGAAGATCTATCCGCCATGGATGTGCCTGTCATCGTCGAACCCTCTCTCTCGGGGACTTGGCGCTGGGTGGGCACGAAGACACTCACTTTCACCTATGAATCGGATGAGATCGACCGTCTGCCCAAAGCGACGGAGTACACCATAACCGTACCCGCAGGTACCAAATCCGCCACTGGGGGTGTGTTGGCCGAGGCCGTAAGCTGGTCTTTTAGCACGCCTCCGCCGATAATGGTCTCCTATTCTCCATCTTATGGTCCACAGCCATTGGATCCTCTATTCTTCATCGCTTTTGATCAACGCATCGACCCGCAAGCGGTATTGTTGACCATTCAAGTGACAGCTAACAACGATAATGTCAGCATAAAAATGGCGACCGAGGAAGACATCCAGGCGGATAAGCAGATAAGCAGTATGGTGAAAAACGCCGGAGATAGCCGCTGGCTGGCTTTTAAAGCAATACAAACCCTTCCCAAAGACGCGGCGATTGTCGTCAATATTGGACCCGGTACCCCCTCCGCAGAAGGCCCACTCGTCACGCAAGAGCTGCAACGATTCGAATTCCGCACCTATGCACCGCTGCGCATCGAGGACTACGGCTGCTCATGGGGTTACGATGAATGCCCTCCCCTGACGCCATTCTATATTAGCTTTAACAATCCCCTGGATGTTGACACCTTTAAAGATTCGATGTTGACAATTTCTCCGGAGCTTCGCGGAGCGAACATTAGCATCTTTGGGAATACCATCAGCATCCAGGGGTCAACCAGGGGAAGCACAACGTATAAAGTCACCGTCGATCAGGATATTCAAGACATCTTCGGTCAGAAATTAGGGGAGGATGTCAAGCTCACATTCCGGGTCGGCACGGCCGAGCCTTTCCTCATCGGACCGGATGAAATCCTGGTCACGCTCGATCCTGCAGCCAGTAAACCGATATTCACGGTTTATTCCCTCAATTACACCAAGTTGGATGTGAAAATCTACGCCGTCCAACCTTCGGATTGGTCAAAGTTCAAGGAATATCTGCGGGAGTTCGACCAACAGGATAATCGTCCGCAACCACCGGGTCGTCTGGCATTAGACGAAACCATGAGATTAGAAGCCCCCTCGGATGTCATGGTCGAAGCCAACATCGATCTGAGCAGAGTCATGGATGGTGACTTTGGTCACTTTATCGTCATCATCGAGCCAACGCGCAGCTTACTGGATTTCGACAAGGATCGATATTGGCCGATCATACAGGCCTGGGTCCAGGTGACACATATCGGCCTGGATGCTTTTGCCGATCATAGTGAAATAATCGTGTGGACCAGCGACCTGCAAAACGGCGCTCCTCTGGCTGGGATTAGTATCGAGGGAGTGCCGACGGGCAAAAAAGCTACTACCGGCAATGATGGCACTGTCCGATTTGATTTGCCCGATATGGGCATAACTTACTTGCTCGCACGCTCAGGGGATGATACAGCGATCCTGCCGCACTCACTCTATTATTGGGGAGGTGATAGTTGGGATTCAAGAGTTGTCGCTGATGAATTGCGCTGGTACGTTTTTGACGATCGCCAAATGTATCGGCCCAACGAAGAAGTCCATATTAAAGGCTGGATGCGGCGCGTCGGAGGTAAACAAGATGGTGACGTAAGGCTGGTGGGGAGTGCAACCAACGCCATGAGCTACCAGGTGATCGATCCGCAAGGAAATCTTCTCGAGGAAGGTCGAACGGATGTCAACACATTGGGCGGTTTTGACTTCGCCTTTACGCTGCCTGAGAACACAAATCTTGGATACGCTCAGGTTCAACTGAATGTACAAGGAAACCTAGTTAATCTATATGGAACCAGCTTCTCTCACAGCTTCCAGATCCAGGAATTCCGCCGACCTGAGTTCGAGGTCATCGCTCGCAACGAGACAATGGGACCCTACTTTGCGGGTGAACATGCGATCGTCGCCGTGGAAGCCAATTACTTCGCTGGCGGCCCACTGCCCAATGCCGAAGTCAATTGGCAAGTCAGTTCTTCCCCCAGCAACTATGAACCGCCCAATTGGCCCGACTTCGATTTCGGGACCTGGACACCCTGGTGGTATTCCAGATCCATCTATATCGAAGCATCATACGATCCATATGGCTGGGAATCTGGCGCGAGTCAGGTACAAACCTTTAGTAGCCTGACCGATGTCACCGGGAACCACTATTTACGCCTGGACTTTGATGGTCTCGGACAACCCCGTCCTTTCAGCGTATTGGCCGAGGCCACCGTTTTCGACGTGAATCGTCAGGCGTGGGCATCCTCCACCAGTTTGCTGGTGCACCCGGCCAATCTATACGTTGGCATGCGCAGTGAACGCTACTTCGTCCAACGTGGTACGCCATTGAAAATCGATTTGATCGTTACCGATCTGGATGGCAACCCTGTTGCAGATCGCCCCATACAGGTGAAAGCTGCCCGGATGGAGTGGAAATATCGTGGAGGAACCTGGAACGAAGAAGAAGTGGATGTCCAGAACTGCGTCATAGGTTCGACACTGGAGCCGGTAACCTGTACTTTTGAAACCAAAGAAGGTGGTCGCTACTTGATCACTGCCGTAGTGTCGGATGAGATGGGCCGCCAGAACCAGAGCCAAATCACGCGTTGGGTCAGCGGCGGCCAACGCCCACCCTCCCGCCAGGTTGAACAGGAAGAGGTCACCCTGATCCCAGACAAAGAAATGTATCAACCGGGAGACGTGGCCAACGTCCTGGTGCAATCCCCCTTCAGCCCGGCAGAAGGTCAACTGATCGTAAGCCGCAGCGGAATCCTCTATACCGAACGCTTTGAGCTGGAAGAAGATAGCATCACATTGCAGGTACCCATCAAGGAGGAATATATCCCCAACCTGGTCATACAGGTGGATCTGGTGGGTGCTGCACCCCGCACCGATGACGAGGGGAATATCATTGCTGAGATACCGCCCCGCCCCGCCTATGCCACTGGCACGCTCAACCTGAGCGTTCCACCATTGCAGCGGACCTTGTCGCTTGAGGTGACGCCCCGTGAGACAGAGCTGGAACCAGGCGGCGAAACAACTCTGGACCTTCTCCTTAAAGATGCGAACGGCCAGCCTGTCTCCGGCGCCGAGTTGGCTGTTGTTGTCGTTGATGAGGCCATCCTCGCCCTAAGCAACTATCAACTGGCTGATCCTGTGGCAGTCTTCTATCAAGAACGACCTGCTGATCTCAGCAGTGTTTATGGCCGCTCGAGCATCGTCCTTGCCAATCCCCAATCGTTTCTAGAAACAGCTGCGGCTGGCGCCCCGCCCCCCTCACCCACTATGGTTGCCTCAATGGATGAGGCTAGTAAAGCCATGCCTGGAGCAGCAATGGAAATGGCAGAAGGTGAGGCAGGGCTTGGCGCTGAATCCACACCTATCCGTATCCGCACGGATTTCAACCCGTTGGCAACATTTGCTCCCGAAGTGCGGACGGATGCGAACGGAAAAGCCGCAGTAGAGATCAAGTTGCCGGATAACCTCACGCGCTACCGGGTGATGGTCGTGGCGGTGGATAATAAGAACAAATTCGGCTCTGCCGAAGCCAACCTGGTTGCGCGTTTACCGCTCATGGTCCGACCCTCCGCGCCGCGTTTCCTCAACTTTGGAGATCGTTTCGAGTTGCCCGTGGTGCTGCAGAATCAAACGGATGAGCCCATGATAGTCGAGGTGGCTGTGCGAGCGGGGAACATTGAGCTCATCGGCGCACCTGGTCAACGCATAACCGTGCCTGCTCGTGATCGGTTGGAAGTACGTTTTCCAGCAACGACAATAAAGGCGGGTACAGCTCGCTTCCAGATCGCGGGTGTGGCGGGAGAAAATGATGACGCCGCGGCCGTGGAGTTACCCGTATACACCCCAGCCACGACAGAAGCCTTCGCTACTTATGGCGTGCTCGATGAAGGGGCGATGTTCCAGCCGGTGGCTGCGCCCAGCGATGTCTTCTCCCAATTCGGTGGCCTGGAGATCAACACCTCCTCGACCGCCTTACAGGCGCTCACAGACGCGGTGCTGTACCTGGTCTCCTATCCCTTCGAGTGTTCAGAACAATTATCATCACGAATCCTGGCTGTGGCTGCACTGCGGGACGTGCTATCAGCCTTCTCGGCGGAAGGGCTACCCTCGCCAGAGTCCATTGAAGCGGCCGTTATAAGAGATATCGAAAAACTGGAAGGGATGCAGAATAGCGACGGCGGCTTCCCCTATTGGATACGCGGGCGCGAATCGATCCCCTTCAATACCATCCATGTCGCTCATGCCCTGCAAAGGGCAGAGATGAAGGGATTCGAAGTACCTGAGGCCATGCAAGAACGCGTTCTCGAATATCTTCGCTTTATCGAGAATTACTACCCAGCTTGGTATGACAAGCAAACTCGAGATACGCTCAGCGCCTACGCGCTCTATGTGCGCGATTTGATGGGGGATGAGGACAGAGATAAAGCCCGTCGCCTGTTGAACGAGACTGGACTGGAAGGGCTAACCTTCGATGCGATAGGCTGGTTGTGGCAGGTATTGGTAGATGATCCTGCTTCTGCTACTGAATTGGAGGCTATTCGCAGGTATATCAACAACCGCGTGGTGGAGACGGCTGGCGCCGCCAATTTCACTACCTCCTACAGCGAACAAGATTACTTGCTATTGCGGTCGAACCGGCGCACCGACGCCATCCTGCTGGATGCGCTGATCGGGGACAATCCGAATAGCGATCTGATCCCCAAGCTGGTCAACGGACTACTGGCGCACCGCACAAAAGGTCGTTGGAATAGCACGCAGGAGAATGTCTTTGTCCTACTTGCCCTCGATCGCTATTTCAACACCTTCGAATCCCAGACCCCGGATTTTGTCGCCCGCATCTGGTTGGGCGATACCTATGCCGGCAGTCATGAATACATCGGCCGGACAACAGAGCGCCAGCAGACCGATATCCCCATGGTTTACCTGGTAGACCCTTCCCTGGGTGGTGGAGGCACGCAGAACCTCATCTTGAGCAAAGAGGGCACAGGTCGCCTTTATTACCGATTAGGCCTGCGCTACGCGCCGACTGATTTAAAGCTCGATCCGCTCGATATGGGATTTGTCGTCCAGCGCATCTATGAAGCAGTCGACGATCCCGATGATGTCTATCGGGACCAGGATGGGGTCTGGCATATTAAGGCCGGGGTGCGAGTTCGGGTACGATTAACGATGGTGGCAGAAAATCGTCGCTATCATGTTGCCCTGGTTGACCCGCTCCCAGCAGGACTTGAAATCGTTAACCCAGCATTGGCAGTCTCCGGGAGCACCCCGCAGGATCCCAATGGCGCCAATTATCGTTACGGCTGGTGGTGGTGGTGGACCTGGTACGAACATCAGAACATGCGCGATCAGCGAGCTGAAGCGTTCACGCCGCTGCTGTGGGAAGGCGTCTACAACTATTCCTACGTCGCCAGGGCGACCACACCAGGCACTTTTGTTGTACCCCCGGCCAAGGCGGAGGAGATGTACTCGCCGGAGGTATTTGGTCGTAGCAGCAGCGATTGGGTCATTGTGGAATAGACCGATGGTGAGATAAATCCGTTCAGGCACAAAGCGGGGCTGTCGACTCTGAATGCTGACAGCCCCGCTTGATGATTTTAGCATTATTCGCTAAAGGTCAATCTCAGTTCTCTCTGCCTCCACCCTTCGTCCCTTGTGGGCCATTCTGAGGAGCTTGGGGAGTGCAATCTGTCGAATCACAGGGTGTTCCATCGCCTTTGCCATCTCCATAGGCACCGCCGCCGTCCCCGCTCCCATCACCATGACCATCCCCCCATGCATCGCCTCCATCCCCAGTGCCATCCCCAGGACCATTCCCCCATGCATCACCGCCTTCCCCAGTACCATCCCCAGGACCTTCCGAGTTCAAATCATTGGAAGGAGTTTGATTCTCATTTCCCTTTCCTGGTGGGACAATCTCGGGCTGCGGAGGAGCATCCTCCGGTCTATTCATGCCCTGCCGTAGACGAAAAGTTGTTGGATCGGTCAGGCCATCTTCTGCAGCTTTCTGCACGCTATTCATGGCCCGAATGGCAAGCTCTAATCCTTTAGTTATTTCTTCGGGCGCGTTTTGCTGCGTTTGCTGAAGGATCTGGATCTGGTTTTGCGCCATATTGCGAAGCTGTTCTAATATACCCTGCATGGCAGAATCCCCCAATTGAGCAGCCTCAGAAAGCGCCAGCTGTAAATGCTGTTCAAGGCGGAGTTGTACCTCCCCTGGAATTGCCGAACCCTTATTTGCGAGAGAAACCATTTCACTGAGACGTTCCTCAGCCAGATCCAAAAGCAGACTTACTTCCGCTTCGGGATCAGTTGTCAGGCTGAGACGAATATGTTCTGTAAACTGTTTTACCGGATAGAGAGGCTCTGTTGGCAGGCTGCCTTGGGCTGCGTAGGCTGTGGCGCCCACTCCCCCCAGAGTCAAAATCAAAGCAAGAATAGCACTCACGACAGTCGTCATTGGTAAACGCTCCTTCCTGAAGAATTTATTCCACCCCTTAAGACGTTGTTTCGGTTCTTTGGATACGGGTATCAGCATGGTTCTTGCTTGCTGCAGAAATATTTGCCTTCCCTTTACATGAATATCCGCATCTCTTTCGGGGATTTCTCTCAGGATCTCAAGTCGATCCAAAGTCGAGGCCAGAGGATCAAGGTCTGCTTGCTTCGGATGCTTGCCTATCAGGTAATTAGAGAGCGCTTTATCCAATCTTTCATCATCAGCCATATCTGATTTGCTCCCTTACACTTCTTCGCCTACAAGTATCCTTCGAATGGCACTCAACGCACGATGTTGTAGGGATTTCACCGCTCCCACCGGTTTTCTCAAAATACGAGAGACCTCTTCATTATTCAAACCCTCGAAGAATTTCAGAACGATGACCTGTCTTTGTTCAGGAGTGAGTTTCCATAAGGCCTGGCGCGCCTTCGCTTGAGCTTGAGTCGTCTCTGCTTTATGAACCGGATCTTCATTGGCATCGGACATATACACATTTTCAACATCGAGATTTAGCTCGATGGGTGGGTGGCGGCGGAAGCGATCCATGATCAAGTTATGAGCTACTCGATAAAGATAGGCTTTGAGGTGTTCATTTGGGCCGCCACCCGCCCTAAGCGAGCGTAAAAAGCGAAAAAAAGTCTCTGCCACGATATCCTCAGCTGTTTCCACATCTCCCAATAATCGATAGGCGTAGCGAAATAGGGCTGGGCTAAATGCATCGTAAATTGCAGCCAGCTTTTTCTCGTCCAATTGCTGGGCACCATTAAGCCAATCGTCTTCGAGATGTGGCATCGCTTCTACCTATAAGACGGAATACCTTTCAAATAGATACGGGCTTAGATATAACCTCCTATTTGCAGACCACTTCGGGTGACACAGCCTCTGAATCAACCAAGGACTTTGCACCTCTACCTTCGATTAGATGAAATCCGTATCGATCCCTGCCAGTGACCTTTCCGTGCATGCTCCTAAGGGCATTTGCATATTCTAACTGGCAATACTTTGACAAGCTTGCTTGGTGCAGGATGGTTGATAGGCGCCATCATATACCTGCAGTGGCCATCTTTTCTTCAAAAAGAGAAAAGGATCGCATCCATCAAAGATTCATAATGATGCAATTGACTATTTGGTTTCATCTAATATGTGGGGATCGTGATTAATTTTCAAAAGGACGGGAATATGCTACAGCCGAATATCATTTTTCTTCAGCAACAGGAAGCCGAAGGCGAAAAGTACTCCCCTTCCCTCGCTCAGACTCAAAATCAATCGAGCCTCCATAGGCTTCGATCACTTTCTTCACCAGGGTTAATCCCAGGCCAGTCCCCAGGCGTGAAAACTCTTTAGCTTCTGGCGTTCGGTAAAAATCACTAAAGATCTTCTCATGATGTTCGGGAGCGATGCCAATCCCCGTATCTTTCACTTGCGCGATAGCCCACCCATCACGCTCTTCCAGGCTAACCACAACCTGACCTTTGTTGGGGGTATATTTTATGGCGTTTGAAATGAGGTTCGTCCAGACTTGCGTAATCTGATCCTCGTTTGCCCACACCCTTGGATTGTGGAGGACCTGTACTTCAAAATTAATCCCTTTTTCATTTGCCTGGGTTCTAAATAAAGGCACTACATTTTCAAGCAACTCAGCCAGGGAAACAGAATGACGTTTTGGAGCTTGCACTTCTTCTCGAGCCGAGGCCAGATTAAGAAGATCGCTCACCAGATCTAATAACTCTTGCACACGATCTACAGCCCGTTGAAGGATTTCCTTTTGCTGTTCAGCGGGGACATAGCCCTTCAACATACTGAGCAAGAAACTCTGTAACGCAGTGACAGGCGCGCGCAATTCATGTGCAACCATTGTGGTATAGGCGGTCTTGAACTTATCCAGCCGCTCCATCTCCTCTTTGGTGCGGGCGAGCTCCGCCGCCTGCTGCTCAATAGTTTGAAGTCGTTTCGCCTCTAAAGAAAGCTTACGTTTCTCCAGGCCCTGGTTAACCGTCATAAGGAGCAAATCGGAAGTAAATGGCTTCGATATGAAGTCATATGCCCCTTGTTTGATCGCCTCAACGGCCAGCTCAACCGTAGCGTAACCTGTAATAATCACCGCCACGGTGTCCGGGTCTTTCGATTTCATCGCTTCAAGCAAATCGATCCCTCTTCCATCCGGCATCATCACATCTAGCAAAATCAAGTCGAATGCACCTTCCTCAATTTTCGAGCGACCTTGTTGGATTGTAGAAGCCAATGCCACTTCATAACCCTGTGGCTCAAGGACTCTTCGACATCCTTCCCGAATTCCAAATTCATCGTCGATGACAAGTATGCTAGCTTTTATTTCCATTTCTCCCTACTTCTGCCCTTCAGTGCGATTGATCAATGTGGTCGTTAATCCAGATCCATTTGGAAATAGCTTCACGGGTAGTGTGACTGTAAATGTGGTCCCTTGGTCCACTTTGCTTTGAACTGCGATTTGTCCTCGATGCATCTTTATGATGCCATAGACGATGGACAATCCCAGGCCTGTTCCCTTGCCCAGGGATTTCGTCGTAAAAAATGGTGTGTATAGCTTACGCATCACATCTTCGGACATACCGCAACCATTATCTGCGACCCTCACCTCCACCCACTGGCCATTCACGGATCGAGTACTCAAAGTAATAGTGCCTTTGTCACTAATCGCCTCTGCGGCGTTGTTGAGTAGATTAACGAATACTTGCTGTATTTGCAATGGATCCACTTGAATGATGGGCAGTTCTGGACTGAAATTGCGAACGATCTCCACATTCTCATATGCGGGCTGATGTTGAACTCCTTCGATGACTTTATCCAGGAGGGAATGCAGATCGGTTTCTTGTGTCATAACTTCTTGTTGGCGGGCAAAATTCAATAGATCAGCAACGATGACCTTGCAACGCGTTGTTTCGTTCAAGATCATTTGGAGATCATTTCGCTTGGGATCATTTTCGGCAGTCTCCTTATAAAGCACATCCGCGAACAGCAGAATGGTGCCTAAAGGATTATTGATCTCATGCGCCACGCCAGCAGCGAGCTGACCCACCGAAGCCAATTTCTCTTTGTGTAATAATTGTTGTTGTGTCTGGAAGAGCGTTTCGACCATTGTGTTAAAAGAACGGGCCAAGACGGATAACTCTCCATTGCCATAGGCCGGCACTCGAGCACCCATATCCCCTTTGGCAAGGCGTCGGTTTGCATTGACAAGTTCGGTAATTGGCCATGTGATGAGTCGCGAAATCGGTATGCCGATCACTGCGGCCAGACCGATGCATACCAGGGCAATATCCACCACGCGCTTATGAAATGTATCCAATAGAGCCTGAAAAGTCGATTTCAAAGCCCCAACATAGAGGATGCCAACCACATTTCGTTCATGATCACGCAATGGCTCGTAGCGAGTGATATAGTTTTCATTAACCACGAAGGCCTCGCCTATGTATTCATGCCCTGAAACGAGGACATCATCGAATACAACCTGTGAAACTCGCGTTCCCACAGCTCGATTGCCGAACTCATCCGGGACATTGGTGGAAACTCGCAAATCACCAAGGAAGATGGTTACGCTGTCAATCCCAGCCACCTCCTTGATACGATCCACCAGGGTGAAATCATTATTGATTAGATAAACCGATAATACTGCACCAATCAATTTGCCATCTTCGCTATTCAAAGGACATACGCCAGTTAATGTAAGACCTGCAGTACCTTCCCTTGGATCGAAAGGCTCTTTTGCAGCCTTGGGAGTATCTAAAATAGAAACTCGAGCCTGTTCTGCCAGACCAACTTGGTCTAATAATTCGGCCGGGATGACTTCCGTAGCACTCAATGCCACTCCGGTTTTGAGCACTTCCTTAAAAATAGGCAAATCACCAAAGGTCCCTTCCGTAATAACTGGAGAGAGAATCCCCTCTGCAGATTGAACTCGACCGACGAGTATATTCCCCTCATGGTCGAGCACTGCAATAAGATAGGTGCCGCCAAGCGCCAACACAGTGATTTTATTATTGATCTGCTGGTCAATGATTTTAATCGCTTCCGTATCGCCCTCAAAGGCGCCATCAAAGTTCTGATTTACCCAAGGATCCAATATTAGACGATAACTAATGGCAGCAACCTCATCCAACTTCATCTCATAGAATGAACGCGCCAGGACCATATCGCGTGCCACTCGTTCATCTTCTGCGGATCTAAGGTAATCCCTGATCAGCTTTGAAGTAGCCACTGTGCCCAGCCCCACAGTCAATGCAGCAACAATGGAAAAGGAAATAACCAGAACAATCTGCAATCGCCCGCCAATCATTTTTGTGAATAAGCGACGCATTTCCACCTCTCACTTTTTCTTCTATCAGTCACACCGCCTCAGCAATCCGGGTCGGATTTTGCTCAAACAACATAAAACGAGTATTTTCCCATCATCAGAAAGATGGTTTCTTATCGATATTAATTGTACTTTCTTTTATACTCCAATCGAATATACTCCGTGGGTCCATTCCATTTGATGTTGCATAAACCCTCTGGTGTTGAGGCAGGTGGTGGTGTCCACGACTCTCACCGCGGGAGTACACGATAACAACACTCCATGGAATGCATCCATACTACGTTGTGACTTAAGCAAAACGGGCTAGAATGATGCACGATTACATAGAAAAAATATGCCCATTGCTAACTTGATGGAGTAGATGGGTTCACTTTGGACATTTCCTGATGCTCTGATTCCAAGTATTTTGGTATCCAGCCATTTAAATTTGGCTTCTTCCCATATGCATGGCTTGAGAAATTGATATCAAAATGCAATATAAATACAAATTCAGTATAAATTGTCACACTCACGCACCAAGTGACGATTGTCATTAGCACTTTTCGTAGAATATCGCCCCCACGAACGGACTTAACAGGCAAAGATCTGATAGGTTTCCAATTTAGCAGTCACTTTGCTACTGGGTAATCTTGTCTATGATAGAACTCAAGAAATGGTCATACTGATTAAAACGGAAAATCCCTGAAGAAAGAAGTCTAATCAGGGAAGGTAGATATCGTTTGGAATTACTTAATATAAATAGGACTATGGGTTAATACTCATGGTTAGACCCAATCAAATCGAGGGTTACAAAGGATTTTCAAAGAGCAGCCTCTCAAGCTGCTGGTGCCAAAGTACCTTCTAGACCCTGTTGATCCATTTCTCGAATATGATCACCTACAGCCGAATATTGCCTCTGGTAATGATCGACCAGAATTTTATAATACTTTGCATTGGTAGGATCGGAAGAGATTAATCGCAAAAAATAAGAATGCATTTTTGAGAATCGTCGCATGGTTACCTGCATTTCCTCTCGCGTCATTTCAAGCACCTCCCCAAAGAAACCTTACATGCTTTACACTCATCACATCAATAACTGAAAAAAACCAAAAAACGCGCTTCAATCCACTTTATCTATCTCAGATAACGTCGAAAGTACCTCAAATGTTACACATGTTACTTCATGTTCCTTAATGTTTTTGATAATCTAAAACGCGCCCACATGCAAGAAAAATGATCATTGAAAACG
>CAYGXU010000097.1:0-13000 GCA_964353875.1 uncultured Anaerolineaceae bacterium
AGTACGAGGATGATCGCATTGAGAATTTTGGAAGCCGTTTTCGTCATGATGTCCTCCATGCAAGGCTATTTTGTCGGTGAACCATTGTTTGAAATTCGCTAAGCATACGAAACACAAGCAGCATTGATGACTTCTTTCAATTCCGCAGGTCCTGTTCAGGAATATCAGGCACATTTTTGCTCACATATTGATGAGTCAATGATCCTGGCTTCATTTTTCCATTATAGCCGTATCGCGCCCTGCGCTCATAGGCGAAACCACCGTCCGCCAGAGACAACACTGGAAGGCGCCCACGGTAGTGATTGACGATCAGACAGCCGATGCTCTCATTCCAATAGACTATTTTCTGCCCACGTATAGCCCATACCCCAAATAGGCGAACAAGTTTTTGATGATTTTCGCCGAAGGCATGATTTCTTTCGCATATTTCCTGAAGGCTGAATTCCTCAAGTATAGACCGATGAAATCCCTAAATCCTCGTATCCGGTCAAGCCTGTCCTGAAAATCCAGCCCTTTCATCTCGTTGAGACGCTGGCTGAACGCATTGATCTTGTAGGCTCTCACGGTGATGTCTGTGAGGCCAGCGGTCTCCAAGAGCCCTTTCCCAGTCGTCAGCCGCTAAGAACTTCGCTCCGGCCATGGTGCGATTGATATATTCAACCAACTCGGGTGGAGGGGATGCCTGTACCCAAGTGCCTTCATTCATGCCGACATATCCACCTGCTTTTGTTACGCGCACATATTCACTCACCGTTCTCTGCTTATCTGCTGGAAAAACGGCTACAGATTCGCAGATGACCGCATCGAAGAGATTGTCTTCGAAAGGCAAGTTCTGGGCATCTGCGGTTCTGAACTGCACTTTATGCTCAAGCGACTTTCTTTGGGCTCGTTTTTGGGACCATTCGATCATCTTGTCAGAAAGATCCACTCCGATGACCTGGCAGCCGTAGCGTTTTACGAGGTGGCATGCCGATACGCCTGTGCCGCAGCCCACTTCCAGGATGGATTTATCTTTGTCGATATGGCAAAGGGCAGCAAGTTCGTCGGTGGCGTCGACGCCTCCCATGTGTTTTGTGACGCCCCAGTAGGCCTGAGCGTCGAAGTAAGAGAAATCCTGTTTTGGAGTTGAGGGCTCTTTTGAGTCCATGTTTCCTCTCTATTGATGTGTTTATTTGGTAGAGCTGAACCTTTGTTATGGAATAGGCGCCCAATACCTCATTTATCTATTCCAGGCGCGAATGGCAAGGCTCGTGTCACAAAGCAGGACGATTACTGCTACGTTGCGCGTATGCCCTTCAAGGGACTGCGAGATCAGATGCAAGTAACGGTTGGGTATTCGATATACAACCTATTCTTCGCCTGGCAGATAGCCCCTAAGATTTCTTGTGTCGTATAAACCAGAATGGTCCATAATTGGCTGCATTGCTCAGCCTCTGAATCTGCTCTGTTTGCAGATAAATTTGTCCGTCAGGAATTTCCGTTTCCTCTGCCCACCCGGATTGTGAGTGCAATATCAACCTTCATGGTTATCCGCTCAAGGCATGCTCTATTTCTTTTCCTACTTCCTGGTTTCCTTCCATCTTCAGGGCATTTTCAAGAGCCCTCTTGGCTTTTGAGCCACCGATCCTGCCAAGAGACCACGCCGAATATGCCCTGATTTGCGGTTTCGGATATGCAAGTGTACTACATAACAGGCCGACGGCTTTCTCTATTTTGATGTTTCCCAGGGCGATAATGGCATTCCCTCGGATGGCATCCACCCCTGCGCGCAGGGGGAAAGAGGCGATTGCTTTCCGGTGATATTCTTCACTTGCCGTCACCAAAGGAATAAGCTCGGGTGCCGTGCTGACATCGTCTATTTTCACAGGGTACTCTTCCCTCGGCGCAAGCTTTTCGTTCCTGGGGCACGCTTTTGCGCATTCGCCACAGCCGAAGAGGCGATTTTCCTGTTTTTCTCTTAAAGCGATGGGAATGAACGCGCCCCATAGCCAGTTCGTAATGCATAACTCCCGCTTTAATTTATAGGGCTTGTAGATGGCCCCTGTGGGGCAAGACTTCAGGCAAAGCTCGCATGCGCCGCACTCCGACGCATATACATCCAATTCCTCACACTCCAAGGGCGCATTCGTGATCAGAGCAGCAAACATGACATAGGAACCATATTTCTCGGTAATGATGATAGAGTTCTTGCCATACTTACCCAGTCCAGCCCTGGCTGCGGCCATCTTCTCCGGAATCCTCTCATTCTTATTGGGAACGGCTTCATAACCGCGCTCTTCCAGAAAGCTTTTAATGGTTTCGATGTGATGGTTCTCCATGGGCGTAAATGCCCTTACACTGTATGCTTGCGAAAATCTTCCTCTGGGATCGTCTCTATCCATTGGAGCCGGGTCGACGATTTCGTTCAAATAAAAGGCGATTACGATGATCGCCTGCGCATCAACAAGCAACTCCCTGGGATCGATGATTTCCTGCGCCCTGCCTTGCCTGGTAAAAGGCTTGGCGGTTGTCATGCCGATCAGGTCAATCCCTTGGGATAAGGCGTGTTCTTTCAACTGCACGGTTAATGAGTCAGTGTTCATACGAGAGGCTCAAGCATCCGATTTTTCTCATAAGTTCTACCACAAAGAAGTGACAATAGATCATTGATCGCCTGTAAAAAAGCCGGTAGACGAGGGGCACTTTGTGGCGCCCAACGGAGGCGAGTTAGGCCGCTCGGCGGACTCAGGCAACCCCAGCTTCACTTTACGGCAAAGCGGCGCGCAAAGCAACCATAGAATCCGCGGTAAGCCGCCGAGGCGTCTCGAGTGAGTTGATCAGATGCTCCAGCCCGAACTATGCTCTGAGCAGGAAAAAGACTTACATCAGCATGAGGTCCAGCGTATCAACCTCATCGAGTGCGTGGGATACCTTCGATAGGACCTTTCTTGGTGCTAATTTTTGCAGGAAAGGAAAGTGAATGCTTAGCGGGGCACGAGCAAAAGCCGGGCTACTCAGTAGCTGATATTGTTCTGTTACTTAGCAGATGCCTTGAGACGCGAAGGTGATTCTAGCATCCTGGGAAGAAAGCTTGGCAACTGCAGCGTTTTATGCTTTGGCAATCCGTGTTGCTCTCTACCGTTTACG
Organism: uncultured Anaerolineaceae bacterium; assembly: GCA_964353875.1. GTDB lineage: Bacteria > Chloroflexota > Anaerolineae > Anaerolineales > E44-bin32 > MGNI01. Next base: position 3,127 of record CAYGXU010000097.1, read on the forward strand.
CATGAACCGGCTGAATCTTCTTCAAATCACTCGCCTCTGACTCCCTCGCATGATACAAGTCCCATCGAAGTTGAAGATTCATCCAGAATCCTTCGGAATTTCCGAAGTACTTTGCCAAACGCAGAGCGGTGCTCGGCGTTATACCCCTTTTTCCATTCACTATTTCATTCACCCGCTGATAAGGCACATGAATGCCTTCAGCAAGATCTCTTTGGGTTAAATCCATCGGCTTCAGAAATTCCTCTAAGAGCATCTCGCCGGGGTGTGTCGGCTTCCTATCACTTGGTACTCTAACCATTTCGTCCTCCCATAAACCTTCATTCATGGTAATCTACGATTTCGACATCTTCTGGGCCCGCATCGGTCCACCTGAAACAAATCCGATATTGCTCATTAATCCTCATACTGTATTGACCCTTCCGATCAGCCCTCAATGCTTCAAGTCTGTTTCCTGGCGGAATGCGTAGGTCCTCTGATAGCGTTGCGGAATCTAACTGATCCAAATTCCTATCTGCCAAGTTCCACAGCCATTTGGGACAGCTTCGCCTGGCTGCAGCTGTATTCTTGCCATAAAAGACAACTTCCATTCCAGAATCGGCGAAATTCCTTATCGCACTATCATAATATCACGGTTATCATGCTATATCAAATTGAAAAATGCGGACAGCCCGCAGTATGTCACGGTAGGACTGCCAATTGGGTAAAAGATCCCGCGCAGTACCCCGCATCCGGCACTTGCGCGGCGGGATCTTCAAGAATTCTTGCTTCTGATCATATAGAAGCTACGCGCCTACTGCCGAAGATGATCATATTGTATGGACATTGTGAAGCACCCGGCCTGTCCTGAACGCAGCGGAGGATTTCCGGCGGTAACCGTGAGACTCCTTCCTAATTCATCCCACCTCTGCTGAAATGTATATCTTCTGCGGTGCCGCATTGCGAAGCACTGCCGAATTACCCCGACGGCGTGCGAAGAGAGAAGCGTTCCCTGAGCAAAGCGCAGGGGAAGGCGCTCAGGCGCAGCCGATGTCAGCCCGAATTATGCCTATGACGAGATTATTCACGGCACGGGTATGGTAGTCTGCGCCATGAGGATATCCGGCACATCCCAGCCTTTTTGTTCCGCAAGCGTGATAAAAGCGCGCCGGAAAAGCAAGGTAGCCTTTATAGTGGCATTGCCGTCCATCGGCGCGGCGAAGGTGTAGGTGCTGGTGTCGCTACCCATGGCCGGGATACGGTTGTCGCTGACAACACGCGTCGGATTCCAGTATGCGCCGGAGGGGGAGATTTCTGTCCACAGCTCCATCAGGATTTTGGCGTAGCCCTTGCCAGGCAGGCCGGCATAATACCCTTGAGCCGGATCACCCACACCGCCCCATTCCGGGACTGTCGGACCATCCATCTGAGCCAACGGTTCGCGATCAGGACCCGTGGCCTGCACCAGCAGAATCATCTGTCGCAGGGGCGAATCGGTGGGAACGTGGTGACCGGTCTTATCGTTAACGATCGTCACTGTCACGCTAATTTTGTCCCCCGCGGGGGAGGCGGAGACACTCATCGTGACCGCGTTCTGCAACAGATCTGTGCTGGACGCACCCGGGAAGGTGTGCGCCGGGATGGTCAATGGGTCGCGCTCCACGCCTCCTTTGCCAGGAGCAACGTTGGCTATCGGCTGGCCATCCAAAATGGTGGGCGCGGGCATGTGACATTGCTGACAGGTTTTTCCGGTATTTGGGTCGCTGTAAGGACTGTCCAACCACTCACCAAAGGAGTTATAAACCACCGTGTCCCAAAAGACACCAAAATGACATGGGGCGCAAAACTGGCTCTGCTTTATCAGCGGTAGGTAGGTATCCTCCATCGGCACGTTGTCGTCATCGAACGAGCCGAAGAAGATCTGGTAACGCTGCGGGTCTTCGGGGAAGGGGCGGCGGATATCCTGCGAGAGTACGCCAGGCATATTCGGGTACGGCAGCCCGGAGGCGGGATTTAGAGTGACATCAGCCACTTTGTGACAGTAGTCGCAATGGACGCCAAAGGCGTTCACCCCGCTGACCGTGTTTGGGTCAGTACCATAGGGTGCGTCCACCGCCGCGCCAGGAACGTGGCAGGCAGCGCAGTTCCCGGTCGTGTCAGGGAAGTCCAGCTTGTAGCCGGGGCCGTAATAGGACTGTGTGAGGTCCGGGCGGAGCGGGAAGCGGCCATAGTCTCGACTGATGCCATAGCGAGTGAGCGGACTCTGATTCCCATTTACATCTGTACCATTGTACATGGTCAGGAAGCGAGTGTTGTTGGCAGATTTCCCGTGCGCATCGTTATCCAGCCAGACCTGGGTCACGCCGGCTTTACAGGAGTAGCACGAATTCTCTCCGGTGGGCGATATCCACTGGTAATCGGGATTATCGCTGGTCTGCACAAGGCGCAGGGTGAGTACTGCATCATCCGCTGGCGGGATTACACTCTCTGCCTTGGCACAGTAATAATCCTGCTTCCACGCGCTGACTGTGACTGCTGCGCCCTGCGGCAGACCGTACAACAAGAAGCGGCCTTGCTCATCGCTGATAGCCGCGTTGGTCGTGGCCTGAATGCGGACAGTCGCGCCTGCCACCGGCATGCCTTCAGTGTCGACCACTGTGCCCTGAACGGTGGCGCCCGCCGGTGTGGCCATAGGCGACGGTATTGACGTAAGTGAGGGCGTGAATGTCGGCGAAGGTGCTGGCGATGGGCTGGCGGAAGGAGGAGCTAGAGTGGGCGCAGGGACAGGCGTTGCCCGTTGGCAGGAGAAAAGCGCGCTCAGAAGCAGCAGAACGATGCTGGAGCCTATCATAACGAGCGAAAGTTTGTTAGATTGCATATTTTACTCCTATTACTTTCGCCTCCATCGCCAGACCAGGCAAGCGAAGGCCAGGGGGAGAAGAAACGCACCCGTACAGGGCAATCCGCTTTATAATATCCTCCTTTCAGCAGATACTGTTTGTCTAGCAGGCGACTATTGCCTGCCCTCCTGTCATCTGTCCGGTGTCCCCAGCCGGAAGACACCGCCCCCTTCGCTGACTGCATACAGCACGCTGCCGTTGGTCGAGAGCGCCAGGCCGCGCACGGTGCGATTGAGCAGGCCGTCGTTGAGCGCCGACCAGGTCTGGCCGCCATCCAGCGAGAGATAGACGCCGCTGTTCAACGTCCCGGCATAGACCACCTGCGGGTTGATCAGGTCCACCACGATGGCACTTACCATCGCTTCCGGGCTCATGCCCGAAGCGGACAAGTTCCAAGTCTGACCGCCATCAGTGCTGATTGCCAGGCTACCGCCGTAGAAGCCAACGAAAATCATATCTGGGTTGGACGGATCCACAGCCAGTTCGTAGCCTCGCGTTTCCGCCGGGCAGGCTTTCATCTGCCCGACTTTGTCTACCGGCTCGCCGTTGAGCCTCACACCGAAGCCCTCGGTCACCTCCCAATGCAGTAGGGTGCATTCCCCGGCCTGGACGCTCGTGCGTTCGGCGGTAAAGGCGATGCCTCCTGCCAGAGGGGGCGCTTCAGTCGCCCGGCCGCCGCAGGAAATGAGGAAGCAAACACATAACGCCAGAGTGATAATGCGGATGAATATGGTCTTCATCTCCCTCTCCTTTTGAGTGCCATAGGAATGAAACCCATCAACGTGAAGGGCAGAGCCAGCGCGCCGCCACAGATGCCCGGCTTGCTGGTCGGTGAGGCCGCGCCCGGCGATGGGAGGGCAGTCGGCGTGGATGTTGGCCGCGGTTGCAGTGTTGCATTTGGAGTGGGCTGAATTGGCGTGGGAGTGGCAGCCACTGCAGGCGGTTGCCCATTGATATCCAGGCGATAGACTCCGCCGCCTTCGCTGGCGGCATATAGATGAAATCCATCGGATGAGATCGCCAACGCGTTTACGCTGCGCATGAGCAGGGAGTTATTGATCGCCGACCATGTAAGCCCACCGTCCGATGAGCGATAAACGCCACTGAAAAGATCGGCTGCGTAGACCACCTCGCCGGCGCTGGCGGGATCGAAGACGATGGATGTAATCTCCGCTTCGGGACTCATGCCCCGCGACGACGGTTTCCAGGTCTGCCCGCCATCTATGCTCAGATAAAGCGCCTGGCGCATGAAGCCCGCCAGAATGACGCTCGCATCCGCGGGACTGATGGCAACTGCGGTTGCGCCAGTTTGTGGCAGCCCGCCCTGAACCTTTTGCCAGTCCTGGCCGCCGTCGGTGGTCTTGAGCAAGCCGTGATTGGATGTGGCTGAATAAACGACCTGCGGATCTTGCGGGTCTACCGCCAGCCAGTATACACTGGCATCCTGACTGAGGGCGTTATTGGCGGGTGTCCAGTTCTTCCCCTCATCGTGAGAGACATAAATCCCTCTTCCTGGCTGAGAGGAATCAAACGAGCCCGCGGAGTAATATCCGGTGGAACCGGCATAAATTATATCCGGGTCAGAAAGCGCGAAGGCAATGGCATGCCAACCTACGCGCTGTTCACCGAAGTTGAGAACCCGCTCCCAAGTAACGCCGCCGTTGAGGCTGTTTGCCAAGAAGTTCCCCCAATTGGTCGCAGCGACAATGTGCTGTGGATTGCTTGGATCAATAGCTACTGCATTCCATTCCATGGAAACGAGCGGCGGATTACTCAGCCCTGCCCAATTCACCCCGCCATCCTGACTGACGAAGATACCGCTGCGGGCGGCGGCGATGACTTGTCCGGGTTCATTGGGATCTACGGCAATGGCGCGCACTTGCGCGCCGGTGTAGCCGCGGCTGGCATCCACCCATGTCCTGCCGCCGTCTTCGGAAAGGAAATTGCCACCACCATATTCATTGGCGAAAATTCGATCAGGATTGCGCGGGTCCACCTGGAAATCGATCGGAAAGCCGGCCCGCACCCCCGGCGCGCCCCAGCCGTTCTCGCCCCCGCCTGATACACGCCTCCACGTCAATCCGCCGTCTTCACTGCGGTAAATCGTTGATTCGCCGCCGGCATACGCAATATCCGGATTGGCTGTCGAAATTTCGACAGACTCAATTGGTTCGCCGCCTTCCGTCACGAGAGTCTGAATCCACGTTGCGCCGCCATCAGTGGAAAGATAGACGCCTGCACTATTCCGATATTGATTATTGCCTGTTCCGGCAATTAGGATGTCGGGGTTTACCGGGTGCATGAACAGCGAACCGACATAGAGATTTTTGAGTCCATTGTTCACATGTGTCCAGGTCCGTCCGCCATCGGTGGATTTAAGTATGCCCTCGCCGCCGGGGTCGCCCGTCTGAGGATTGGAATTTGCGGCTTCGCGGTCGAAAATGCCAGTCGAGATGTAAAGCATATTGGTATCACGCGGGTCAATCCAAATATAGCGCGCCAGATTATCGCCGCGCCATATTGCCGTCCAATTCTCGCCGCCGTTCGTCGTTTTATAGACCACACCCTGTGTCATATCGAACTCGCGGCCGCGACGCTCGGGCCTGCCTCCCGCCCACGACGAGATCTCCGCCGCGGCATAAACGATATCCGAATGGGTTGGGTTCACTGAGATGCCGCGAAAAGTGATGCCTTCCTGTTCAATGACGCCCTGGTCTCTTTTCGTCCAAGTCGCGCCGCCATCGGTGGATTTGAAGATGCCGCGCGTGTTCTGCGTGCCAACCCAAACAATATTTGGATGCGCTGGGTCAATGGTCAGGCAAAAAATGGGAATGGCATCGCCGGTCCCGCCGGTACGAACCGTTATACCCGTGTTGGAAGGCAGCCAGTTCGCACCACCATCTGTGCTGGCGAAGACCCCCGCCCAGGCATCGCTCACCAACATTGAATCGGGATTGCCGGGCATCATGCGGATATCGTATCCCAGGCCGCCCAGCGGACCTCCCGTGGTCGCCCAGGTGAGCGCTGCGATGGATTCGTCAACGATGTATGCCGAGGTAGCGGCCAACTCTACTTTAATATCGTCAACGTAAACCTGCGAGTTGTCCAAGGTCTCAAAAGCGAAACTACCGATCAGGATTGGGTCAGGATCTGTATAAGTCCATTCGGCATTGCCGTCCACAGATAGCGTAAGCGTGTTTCCGTTCCCGGCGATTTCGGCCTGATGCCATTCGTTTTGCGTGTGCGTTCGACTCCTCGCTGCCAAGTTGTTGAGGAATGTGTCCGGCCAATATTGCTTGTTCAATTGCGAGCCTTGCGCGTCGAAGCCGATGAAATACCGCCCGGTATTGGACATGCGAAAATTGAGATGCAACCCGCCCTTGAGTAGTTTGAGGCGGAATGACAGGCGGTAATCGTCGTAGAAGATGGTAGCCCTTGCCCAGGTATGCCCCTGCCCGGACAGGACGAAGTTACCCTCTTCTTGGATCACCTGCCAACCCGGTTCGAGAGTCCAATCCGGCGCCTGCCCGTCTTCGAAATTCTCCTCGTAGGCATACTCTTGTGCGCATACACTGTCCGGCAACGGCAGAAGGGAGATCAGCACCAACATGAGTGCGACAGATGAAACCGCACGAAAGAATTTCATGGCCCATTCTCCTGATTGGCGCTAGGATTATATTTGTGCGCCATAGCCGATTGTCGCCAAGAATAAGTCTCACAGCATCTAGTGTATTACCATTTTTCGTTCATATTGGCTTTATTAGGGGCGAAGCCCCCCATTATTATTATGCGTTTCTTCTCCCGCATGCGCCAGGGCCAGGAGAAAGCCCTCAAACTTGATGAATTTCCCCCCGCACAAGATGGATGCTGCGGTAAATTTGACGTAACATGTCGAATAAAGGCGGACTTGTCAATTGCTCCTAACTCAGCCGAATACAGCCATTGACCATCGCGGCTGACCGCCTTGCCCCAAGGGTCGCCAAAGATGTTGACGCCGTGACGCTTTTACTACTCGTGCATCTCGGCCCGGCGAAGAGTGGCAGGTAGGAGCTTTCACCCGAGCCATGGGCGAGGGGCGACAACTTTTCCGCCTACATCTTCGCGAGGGCGCTAACGGCGGCGGACGCGGCTGTATTCGTGGCCAGCCTCAGGCCTCGCGCGAGGCGTGCCAACTGCGCAATTCGTCCCGGCTTCGTCAACACGAAGCGCACGAGGGCAGGGAGGTTGGGCCGACCATCGGGCCCGGCCAAACCGAACACGTCCGAGTCGGTGAATCCATCATCGGCGCGGTCGCTAATGGCGCGGAACACCGACCATGGGCACTGCCGACGTTCACATACCGCGGCGATCGCGGCAGTCTCCATGTCGACTGCGATCACACCCTGGCGTTCGAGGCGGAGCAGCTCGTCCTGGTCAACGAGCAACTCGTCCGATGTCACCAATGTTCCTCGCGAGGCGGTATCGCCCAGAATGTTGGGCTGATACTGAGCGCCTGTTGGTAGGTCGATGACGAGAGCCGGGACGACGAGGTCGCCGATGTCGACGCTCGCTCCGATGCCCCCGGCAATTCCGACCACGACCAGATGATCGATAGGGGTGACATCGAGGACACATTCCGCCGTGCGCGCAGCGGCTCGGGTTCCAATTCCTGTCATTGTAGCCACGACCTCGACGCGACCGATCCCGCCGCGCAGGAGGCCGCCGTCGGCGGAGCGCGACCGCCTCAGGGAGAGGGGACGTATGAGAGGCTTCAATTCGGATGGCATCGGCGCCAGGATCGCTACCCGACAAACCGATCCAGACATGGACATCTCTTCATCCTCCCGAGGCGCCGCTCGGCGCCCAGATGCTTATGTGAACATGTGCACCGCAGACGCATGAGCGCCGAGTGCCACTGCAGAGCGGATGCCGGCAGGTGGTACATGTTCTCAGTGAGCAAAGCATTGCCACCCAACGGCCTTGAGATCAGTTGGTAGGCGGCTCAGGCAACAGCCTACCCATTCTGGCGGGTAAGCGATCCTGCCCTTTCGGCTCTCCCGCGATGTTTGCTCCAGAACCACCTTCGGGACCGCAACTAGATTGGCAGCACCCATTCGTGAGGGCACGAATGGCCAAGTCGGATGAATGCGGTTATTAGGCCGCTTCCCTGAATAGGCTTACCCGTACATCCTTTCAAAGATACGGCATATTGCCAGGCTTATCCACAGCCTCATTTCTTGCTCCTTGGCTGTTTCCTTCTCCTTATTCTTCACATATGTAACTTTCCACAAACCATCCTTTTCTTGATGGTCAATGAGCCAGCTCAAGGCTTCCCTAATCCGTTCATCATCTTTTGCCAGCCCAATCAGAGAAAGGGAATCCAGCGCGGCGACCAGATTATTCCACCAAAACGGATATTCGAACCTTACCCAGTAACTTGCAGCCTGATAAGATGTGTAGCTATCTGGTTGGAAGAATCTTGACTTCAATAGGTGCGCTGCCTTAATCGCTGCTTCCGATTTCCGATAGGTCTTATGAACTGCGAAAGCGCGTAGAACCATACCCGTCCAATTGTGCGAGAACGGTTTGGAGCGATCAGGCTCAAGCGGCTCTGCATATTCGCTGGTCAGGCGATATTGGGTCGCTCGGTCAAGTTTGTGTGTGAGCAGGGGGATAGTCCAACCCTGGTCATCTTGCCGCATGGCCAGCAACCATTGAAAGCCTTTCTCAATTCGAGGATCGTCGCCATATCCTGCCTGGATGAGAAGCGCCATGATTGCACCGGTGTAATAGGTGGCGTATTGATTGGCTAAGAACCCACGAATGTCTCCGTCTTGGGTTTGGCATGAGAAGAGAAACTCAGCTGCTTTTTGAACTTGGGGATGCTCGCGAGTGAAACGATACTTCTCCACTAAGAATCTGAACTGCCGCCATGTTTCGATAAGAGAATAGTTGATGGCTGGATGCTTTTTCTCACCCGCTCTTGACCAGGCGCCATCAGGCCGTTGTTTCTTGAGGATTTTCTCGGCCTCCGGCAATTGCCATAAATGGCGGATATCGCCAGCCTGTTCCCCTAGGAGGTCGCGTTTTACAAAGTATAGGATCGCTTCGTTGCCAGCGGAAAGAAGCGTTAACAAAGGATCGAACTTGAATTGATTTCGCCAGTTATCCACCATGTTCCCGTGCCTGTAAATCGGGCGAGCGAATGTTCCGTATAAGCTGCGTGGGGTGGGATGAGATCATCGCCCGAGGCCGGAACCAGACTCAGAATGCCGATCGTTCACCTTGACCGGCAGAATCCCCCGCAACAGCCTTCATTCGGGGGTTGGGCATTGGATGCTGGAACCAATCGCGACTACAATGATATCATCCCTGAAAGCAACCTGTCAGCGGAAGATGGATCCGTCACCTTTCACCCAAGATTGCCCATAACCCCAGATGATTTACCGTTGCATTGATTAGGTTATCTTCGGTATTTAGCTGGCCTGAAGATTCACGCACCCACTCGGAACCGTCCCAAAAATAGAGTGCGAGTGTGTCTTCGATGGCCGGACCGATCTCAGCTTCTGAATAATTCAGTGTCATTGCGATGACTTGACCATCAGCGAGGGGGGCAACGTTATCGGTGCAGGAGTAAACGGCGGTTAATTCGAAAGTACGTCCGATAGCGAGCAAATCCACCGATGGTTCATCATAAAATAGATGGCGATAGGTCAGTTCTACAGTATCCGCAAAAGACCCAGCAGGAACATTGAAGGATGCATTGCCGGATGCTGCATCCAAGTAGCCTCCCGCTGGGGAAATCACATCGGTTTCTTTTTCGCGTAGCAAGCGCAGCAATCCGACCCCATTTAGAAACTCGGTAACCACCATAAGGTTGCCTGAGATCGAAATGTCGTCGATGAGTCCCGGCACCTGGCGAAAACCGACCTGGCGTGGTTCCGTCGGGTCAGAAATGTCGAATACTAGCACACCTTCGTAGTTGGAAACGTAGAGGTATTGATCTTGAATGGCCATTC
>CAYGXU010000098.1:0-12339 GCA_964353875.1 uncultured Anaerolineaceae bacterium
CCGGAGGAGCTTCCACATCCCTCACCGCATCTAGCGGGGCTTCCATGCCCCGCCGAGCATCCATCCGCTTCACAACCCAGCAGTGTGGAAGCCGCCTCAGCTTTGAATTTCCATTTAGGCAAAACAGCATTTATCTCGCTGGAAGCCAATAAAGGATGGTTATTTATCCAACAAAACCATGTCGATTAACTGCCAAGTCGAAAGCCCCCAAAAAGAGTACCTCTGAAAATCATCCTTTAATCACAGCGATAGGCTGCAAGCGCGCCACTCTAACCGCGATGCCTGCCTTCGTAACTACATCGACGACCGTATCCACGTCTTTATACGCTTGCGGGGCTTCCTCTGCCAGACCAGGCATGGAGCCCGCCAAGATATAAATCCCGCTTGACTCCAACTTCGATTTCAGTTGATCACCCCGAATGCTCTTCTTCGCGCGTTGCCTGCTCATGAGGCGACCCGCTCCATGGCAGCTTGATCCGAAGGATTGCTGCATACTTTTCTCAGTGCCTAATAGCACCCAGGAGGCAGTACCCATGCTCCCTGGTACCAACACAGGCTGCCCCAGCGGACGATAGTGCTCTGGTAGACCGGCAAAACCAGGGCCGAAAGCCCGGGTAGCCCCTTTACGATGGACACAGACTTTCACTTTCTTGCCATCAACCACATGCTCCTCGATCTTCCCTATGTTATGTGCAATGTCATATACCTGGTGAAGCTCCCAATTGCGGACTTTCCCAGCCAAGACCTGTTCGAAAGCTTTTCTAGAATGGGAGGCAAGCACTTGTCGATTGGCGAAGGCGTAATTGGCGGCGCACCCCATAGCCGATAGATAGCGTTTGCCCTCAGGTGATTCCAGAGGCGCGCACACAAGCTCTCGATCAGGAAGTTGAATACCATATTTCCGGACTGCGCCCTGCAACTCACTAACATAATCAGAACAAACCTGATGCCCAAAGCCGCGCGAGCCGCAATGGATCTGCAAAGCAAGACACCCTACTCTGAGCCGCATAGCTTCAGCCGCTTCTGGATGGTAAATGTGTTCGACAATGTCCACCTCGATGAAGTGATTTCCAGCTCCCAGGGTCCCCAACTGATTGATGCCTCTCTCCTTCGCTCTTTTGCTGACGGTGCCCGGATCCGCCTCATCCAACTTTCCTCCCTCTTCTGTACACTCCAAGTCATCCGGACGCGCATAACCATTTTTCAAAGCCCATTGTGAGCCAAGCCGGCATACGGCATCTAACTCCTTCGTAGTGAGCGAAAGGTGACCCTCAACGCCCACACCACTGGGGCAATTGGCATAGAGCGCGGCAGCGAGATCTTTTATGTAGGGCTTCGCGGCATCATTTTCAATTTGAGTGGAAAGCAGCCGCACACCACAATTGATATCGTAGCCGATCCCTCCGGGCGAGATAACCCCATCGGATAATCTAGTCGCTGCCACACCGCCAATGGGAAAACCATAACCTTGATGGACATCAGGCATCACGACCACATGACTGACTAATCCAGGTAATGTGCTCGCATTCACCGCCTGTACGAGTGAAAGATCCTGCATAGCGGCTTCGAGGATGTCATCATTCACAAATAATCGAACAGGGACGCGCATATCCTCTCGAAAGGATACGGGAATTTCCCAAACCACATCATCGACCCGCCTCAGATCTTGCTTTCTAATCATGATTTCCTCCTCCCCTCTTATACATCGAAAACGATGGTCGTTTCTAAACCGTTCTCTGTCTCGTTGATCTTCAATCCATGATAGGTCACCGCTTTAATTTCCTTGGTTGGGCAGATATTAGGTATTTGCTCAATGAGTGCAATCATGTGGTTCCCATTTTCCAGCTCTATTTCCATCTCCCCAATCCCAACGCGCTTACTTTCGATGAGATAGAGCAACTCCTGTAACCATTCTACCAATAGGCTTTCCCGATCGAGAGACTCGAGCTCGATCCGGATCACCACTCCAGGTGTATTATCTGATTGAAACCCCATCAATTGCAGCATCCCTTTGGCTGCATTTATTAATAAACCAGTCATATTCTCAGCGTGAATTCGTAAAGCCCAATCCGCAGTATGCTCGATCTCACGATAAGAACACATCTCTCAACTCCATTGTTTCCAGGCTCAAGGTACCTTGTGGATCTAAGTTGGATGCGTATAATCTGGACCATGGAAGAGAAACTGGGTCAGCTTGAAAAGCTCATCTCTAGATTAATCACCGATTCACTCTTGGGCGCCAGTGGCCGCTTATCCTCCAATGAATCCATCGCGCGCCAACTCACTCAAGAGATCGCGGCTTGCACACGTGTCGATAGCCACAGTCGAAATTATGCTCCAGATCAGTATACCCTAAGTCTAAACCCATTTGACTTCGAAGAGCTCCAACTTCGCGCTTCCCATACCCAATCGATCCTATCGAAGCTTCTCCGCAAGGCGTTAGAGGGGATGGACTTCATCATTGCCCGAGATCCCCATGTCACCCTTGCTACCGATCCAACGCTGCCCAGAAACGAAGTTCGAGTGATCGCCTGGCATGGCACGGATCCGCTTCAATTTACAAAAGAAATTGACGAGAAGAAAATAGAGAAGCTAAATCAACCGCCGCCCGGGGCTTTCTTCCTCATTGAAGGAAAGCGTTATTTTCCTTTAACAGAACGGATCATAAAAATTGGACGGCGCTTGGACAATCACTTGATCCTTGAAGATCGGCATGTTTCGAGAACACACGCTCAGTTGGAAGTCGTGGAAGGGCGTTATGTCATCATAGATCTGATGTCAACAGCCGGTACACGGATCAATGGTCGCCTTATCACTCGCCACACTCTACGGCCTGGCGACATCGTCTCTATCGCGGCCATTCAAATGATCTACGGCGAAGATCCTAGCGGCCCTCCAAAAGAAATGCCTATCTACAAACCACCATCCACGGCTGACTCAGAGATCGATCAGATTACGCCCCTGGGCCTTCACATTAAATTTGAAAAGACAACGTCTCCCTATGGCAAGGAATAAAAGTTACCCGTTGCGTTCCTTGATGAATAGACCTGCTCAAATCATTCTAAGTCAATTCCCATCGGAGATGAAAATCCCATCGAAAGAAGACCAGATTCTTCATTTGCTCGATGGACGCTATGAGGAACCCATTGTGAGATGCATAATAACTTTTTTTTAAAAGAAAGTGTTGGACCAACCATCAATGGCTTGGACAAATTCCAAGTTGATTGTTGGCATCCATTTCATGCAATGAACCAATCTAAAGGGCGTATTCCATAGCGCGGCTTTCTGCTGCAACCAGAGATTTGCGCGATTCGCGCAAATGTTGGCCAGGAATACAATATGATGTTGCATAAACCCTTTGGTGTTAAGCAGGGGGCGGTGTCCACTACTTTCACCGCGGGAGTACAAGATGCAACACTCTATGGAATGCACCCCAATCTTAAAGCTGGGTTGAAAAAGAAGGAAGGGTCTGATAGGATGCAGGGAAATATCAGGCAACAAATCTCGACCGACTGTCATTAAAGAGTTATGGCAAAACATTCATTGAAACGTATTGAAGAACAACTGGAACGCTGGATCGAGGGTTCGATTGCTCAACTGATCGATCCTTACGTCTCAGTAGTCTCACTTTCAAATCAACTCGCACAGGCGATGCAGGCCAGTCTACGCCAAACAGACCAGGGCCTAATCCTTGCCCCGGATCATTATCGAATCAGACTCCATCCCCAAACCCTGATGAAATTACAGGCAGCCGTCTCCGGGATTGAAGAGAAATTCGCCTGCGGAGTGCGAGAAACCGCTCAACAAATGGGGTACACACTCGTTCACGAACCAGTGCTCTCCATGGAACAGGACCCATCCATTCATGAATTGGAGACCTGCATCACCGCCTGGCATCACACGACCCCCTTAGAAGATACAGCCAGAATCCATCAACAACCCCCGGTTGAGACGCCTTCCTATCCGCAGGGAGCCTTTCTCATTGTTGATGGTCGCGATCATTTTCCGCTTACGCGACCTGTCATCAATATCGGTCGTCGTCAAGAAAACCACTTGGTTTTAGACAATCCTTTGGTTTCTCGAATGCATGCGCAAATTCGGGTCAAACAGAGTCACTTTATCCTTTTCGACCTTGGTTCGAAAGCTGGGACATTGGTTCAGGGAATACCCATCGAACAACATATCCTTCAGTCTGGGGATGTCATCACAATCGCAGATATCCACTTGGTCTATGTTGAAGAGGAAGATCCACCCACAGATGAAACCATTGGTTTCACCCCTCTTCTGCAATAGATGAATTACTTAAACTTCGGATGGCAATGGAACATGAACCCCTCAATCTTATTCTTCATTCTCCGTATCTTAATTGCCATTGCACTATATGCATTTCTGATCATCATTCTACGCTTCTTATGGAAAGATTTACGCTCCAATCGTGAAGGGTTATCCCTGCCTCCCCCAGCCTATCTCCTCACAATTGAAGGAGCTGAGCTTGAACCTGCCTATCCTCTGGAAGGGGTTAATCTCCTCGGCCGAGCCGAGGATAACACCATTATCCTCAATGATCCTACGGTCTCTGCTTACCATGCACGTTTTTCTTACCAGAGCCGGCAGTGGTGGTTAGAAGATCTGGGTTCGCGCAATGGGACTCAAGTGAACGAAATTATTGTGACAGAACCGCTTGTTGTTACTTATGGGGATGAACTCCACTTCGGCCAGGTGCGAATGCAATTTCTCACTGGCGCTTTCTCTACGGACAAAGAAGCATCCACCTCAGGCAATTAATTGCCAAACAAATTAGTTCCTCGATATACTCCCAGATGACAAGCTGTCGTTCCTGTGCTATATTTCCCCAAGCTGCTGGCATGGAGGAAACATGGAAAGAACACCCATCTTAGGCGTGATTGGCGGGTCGGGACTCTATCAAATGGAAAATCTCCACAACCTGGAGGAATTCGAGCTTGAAACGCCTTTTGGGAAACCTAGTTCACCCATTGTGATCGGCGAGTTGCAGGGAAAAACGATCGCCTTCATCGCCCGCCATGGTAGAGGTCATTTCATATCCCCATCGGAAATCAACTATCGAGCCAATATTTACGCCTTGAAGATGCTTGGTATCGAGCGAGTACTCTCGGTTAGCGCTTGTGGTTCTTTGCGCGAGGATTACGCACCTGGCGAGGTCGTGATCCCTAATCAGGTTTTTGATCATACCAAAAATAGAGTACGCTCCTTCTTCGGAGACGGCCTGGTCGTCCACCTCAGCATCCCCGATCCTTTTTGCCTCGACTTATCCTCTTTATTGGCGGATAGCGTGGAGGATGTTGGAGGGATGGTACACCGCGGAGGCGCTTTTATTACGATTGAAGGACCTCGCTTTTCAACACGCGTCGAATCCAACACATATCGCGCCTGGGGGATGTCCGTTATTGGGATGACCACCTCGCCCGAGGCGTTTTTGGCACGCGAGGCGGAAATGTGCTACGCCGTGATGGCTCACGTTACCGATTACGATGTCTGGCATGCCTCTGAAGAACCAGTGACGGTGGAGAGGGTGATCCGGATCCTTATGTCAAACACGCGACTGGCTCAAGACGCGATCGCGGTGTTGGTGAACAATTTGCCTGAAGTAAGGCAGTGTGACTGTGGACATGCACTCCGTGATTCTCTTATCACCGATCCAAACCGCATCCCGCCAGAGACCCGAAAGAGATTGAGCATCCTTGTCAATAGATACCTTTCCTGAGCAAGTGTCGGATGTTAATCGACGAGAAACCTGCCTGTTAGGTATTGCTTTCACCTTCTTGCTGTTGACCGCCCTTGCTCTCGTCATGGCACCGGCCGTACGCCTGCAATCCTGGGAACTCGTTTCTCCGGAATTGCATCATCTCGTTGTCCTCCCGGTATGGGTCTTTGGCGTTGTTCTCATCAGGCATTATTTAAAAGAGCGTTTACCCAATCGTGACCCATTCCTTTTTCCAATCGCATCCCTGCTGACTGGCTGGGGCATATTGCTCATTTGGCGGTTAACACCTTCTTTTGGCGCCCGTCAAACGGGATGGTTCCTGATTGCAGCAATCGCAATGCTCCTTGTTCTGCGTGCACCATTGGATTTAAAGTGGCTGCGCGAATACCGCTACTTGTGGTTCGCTGGCGGTATTCTACTGACCAGCCTTACGCTGCTTTTCGGCACCAATCCTTCAGGCGCCGAACCCCGACTATGGCTTGGTTGCTGTGGATTCTATTTTCAGCCTTCCGAGCCATTACGGCTATTGTTGGTCGCCTTCCTGGCAGCCTATTTCGCCGATCGCATCGCCTACCAGTGGTTGGATAAACGGCCTTCAATGCTACGAATGCTGGTACCATTGTTGATCGTCTGGTCGCTATCGGTGCTTTTGCTCATTGTGCAACGTGATTTAGGCACGGGCACACTCCTCCTGGCCCTCTTGACCGTTTTGCTTTACATCGCTTCCGGCAGATGGCAGCCTTTAATCGTAGGAGCAGGATTAATCCTGGCCGGGATGATCGGTGGCTATCTCTCCTTTGATGTGGTTCGCATCCGTCTCGTCGCCTGGTTAGATCCATGGAGCGACCCCATTGGCGGCTCCTACCAACTGGTGCAATCATTGATCGCTGTCGCCTCAGGAGGGATCTTTGGTCGCGGTCCTGGTCTTGGCGCTCCAGGATTCGTCCCTGCAACCCATACCGATTTTATTTTTACCGCGATTATGGAAGAATGGGGACTCCTTGGAGGGCTGGCTACCATCGCTCTCTTCGCGATCCTCATCTCGCGTGGATTGAAGATCGCGCTTCGCTTACGCGATCCATTCAGCAAGATGCTTGCTGCTGGACTGAGCATCGCGCTGGGTATGCAAACCATCTTGATCATGGGTGGGATTATCCGACTACTGCCGCTTACAGGCGTCACACTACCGTTCGTTTCTTATGGAGGATCCTCGCTGCTCACAAGCTATCTGGCTCTGGGTCTCTTACTTGTTCTCTCCAATCAGAAAGGACATCCCACTCGTTCGATCCCACTTCAAAATGTCTATCTTGGAATAAGCGCTTTCTGGGTCCTTCTTGCATTCACCCTTGGCTGGTGGAGTTTATTCCGGTCAGGAGAACTCACTACACGCACAGACAATCCCCGGCGTGCCTATTCTGAACGCTTTATAAAACGTGGGAGTATTTACGACCGAAGTGGGAAAGTGCTTGCTGAGTCTCTTGGAACCATCGGCAACTACGAACGCAGATATCACTCATCATCTTCTTCGAATGTACTGGGATACGATTCCCCCTTCTTTGGACTGGCCGGGATCGAAAATTCTATGGACGATGTGCTGCGCGGTTTTGTGGGTCACGATCCATCTGACATGGCTTGGTCACAACTTTTACACGGATATCCCCCCTCAGGTTTCGGCCTGCGAATAACGCTCGATAGTCAATCTCAGGAGACTGCCAGTCAATTACTACAAGATTATCGTGGCGCGGCAGTCATGGTCGACCTCTCCACAGGCGATATTTTGGTCATGGCATCCTCACCAAGTTTCGATTCCAATAGCATTGATATCGACTGGAATGATTTGATCTCCCGCAAAGACGCACCGCTTCTTAATCGCGCTACTCAATCCCGCTATCAACCGGGATTGGCGCTTACTCCTTTCCTCACAGCCTGGGGTCTCGAATATGGGCAACTCGATCTGTCCCAGCCGGCTCCCGATATTCACGCTACGGTCATAATTCAAGGGCAAAGCATCTCTTGTTTAGGAATAGTTCCAGAGGATGAACCCTTGGACTTCGCTCTTGCCTTACGGTTGGGCTGCCCGGGTCCAATGATTGACCTGGGTAACCGTCTTAAATCTTACGGGCTTTCCGAAGCCTTCTCAACTTTCAAATTCGATGAGACTCCTTCGATCCGTATTGAAGTGGCTCCATCGATCGAGTTAATGCTGCCCATAGAGGATATTGACTTGCAAAGATCTGCCATCGGGCAAGGCGAATTAACCTTGACTCCGATACAAATGGCTCGGGCATTCGCAGCCCTGGCCATGGATGGAGTCATTCCCGCATTGCGGCTCATCGATGCCATTCAACAGCCGAACGGAGCATGGGAAAAACAACCTGCTCAAGACACTCCTGTCAGAGCCATACAACCAACGACTGCTCAAAGTGTCTTTTCCAGCTCGAATTATTACCGTGAGAGCATCCGAGGCTTCTCCTACGAAGCAATTTCTGGCCCAAGCGGTGAGCGTCTCTCATGGTTCATGGCACGAAGCGATACTGGAAACATCATCGTTTTAGTCCTTGAAGGGGAGAAATTGGAAACCGCGGAGCAGATTGGCGTTCAGCTTCTTGAAACACAAGGACCCTAGTCAGATCTTTGAACCCTAACTCTGCCTTATACCCATACTTCTTATACTCTACCCATCTTATCCTGAGAAGGATATTAACCTTGTATATTCTTCTCCGCAATGCTAAAGCATTCGTATCACGTCCCTAGAACATCGTTACGTCACGCCATCCCTTCATTCCAAATAACTATTCGGGCAAAGACCCTAAAGGTCTGTTCTGCAATCCAGCCTTGCCTTTCAAGCGCAAATTTCCTGTATACTCAACCACTTGTTTTGCCATGAAGACCTTTAGGATCAGCGTTTGCAGGCAAGCTGAACAGTTATTATTCCATTAAATATAGAAGCAAATCACCTGCTCTGATTAAAAAAATCTTGTGTCTCAAGCGTTGCATTCCAAATCATGAGGTACCTTACCCATGTTGCCAGGCCATTGAAGTACTGCGGTTATTCCAAGCGCCAGAGTTGTCACAAAGCACCCAATTAATCGTACACCATTGAGCTTGGACCTCCGAGCAAGGATGGAATGACTCAACCATCACCCCTTGACCCTCCCTCCAATCGAGGCTACAATGCATCCAGTCAGGTTTGAGCGGTTTTTTTCCGCCGGCCGGTTACTGCCTCATGGGTAGACCGATCGGCGGCTTGTGTGTTGGAAAGCAGTAGCAACATGTTCGATAGCTTGAGCCAGAGTCTTCAAGTAGTTTTCCGCAATCTTGGTCGTCGCGGGAAACTGCGTGAGGAGGACATTGATAGCGCCCTAAAAGAAATCCGATTTGCACTCCTTGAGGCGGATGTTCATTATCATGTCGTCAAGGAGCTTCTCGGTCGCGTGCGCCAACAGGCATTAGGCGAGGAAGTATCGCGTTCGCTTAACCCTGCCCAACAAGTGATTAAGATCCTTCACCGAGAATTCATCAGGATTCTAGGTGAGCCTTCACGCCTCAACCTAAGTGGGCCAATCCCACGAATCATCATGCTGGTCGGCTTACAAGGATCAGGAAAGACAACCACAGCTGCAAAATTAGCGAGGAATTTACAGGCTCAAGGTGAACGCGTTTGGATGGTGGCAGCCGATCCGTATCGACCAGCTGCTGCCGAGCAACTCATTACACTCGGGGAGGAATTAGGTATCCCCGTTTTTACTGCGGAATCGCTTTCACCCCCGGAAGTGTGTAAAGCCGGCGTCGAACAGTCCAGAAAAGCTGGTGCGCGAGCGGTAATCCTGGATACTGCTGGCCGATCTCAGCTTGATGAAGAGATGATGAGTGAGTTACACGCTATTCAAAACGCAGTGAAACCAGTGGAGATTCTTCTCGTTGCAGATGCTATGACTGGGCAGGAAGCTGTCAACATCGCTCAAGGATTTGGCCAATCCGTTAACCTAACTGGCTTAATATTGAGTAAAATGGATGGTGACGCCCGTGGCGGTGCTGCTATTTCCATGCGGATGATCACTGGTGTACCGATCAAATTTATCGGGACTGGCGAGGCGCGTGACGCATTAGAGATATTCCAACCCGACCGTCTAGCTTCTCGGATTCTTGGGATGGGGGATGTGCTCAGTCTTATTGAAAAAGCTGAAACAGCCTTCGATCAAAAGGAAGCGGAGAGTCAGGTCGCTCGGATGATGGATGGAGAGTTCACGTTGGAGGATTTCAGCAAACAATTGACTCAACTCCGACGTATGGGTCCAGTAACAAAAATCCTGGAACTCCTACCAGGGAATGTAATAGGAATGGTGCCTCAGGTACAAGGAGATCAAGCGGAACGTCAAATAGGACATACCCAAGCCATTATTCAGGCGATGACACCGCTGGAGCGCCGCCGTCCTGAAATTCTCAATGCCAGCCGGCGCCGCCGAATCGCAGCAGGTTCAGGTACGAGTGTGCAAGAGGTCAACCAGCTTATGCGTTCCTATCAACAGATGAAGAAAGTCTTTAAAAAAGTGGGAAAGCGCGGTCTGGACGGGATTTTTCCAGGCTTGCGATAGACCAATGGGTGTTTAACTGGGTTGTACTGCGCCCTCCTTCCGGCGTTCCTCTCCTCCCAGTGTCATCCGAACAAATTGAAAGGTTCATTCAAGGAGAGAAAAAATACTATGGTTAGAATACGTTTTCGTCGGGTGGGCTCCCGTCATCAGCCTTATTATCGGATCGTCGTAGCAGATAAGGAGAGCCCACGTGATGGCCGCTTTCTGGACAACTTGGGAAACTTCAATCCGCGCACTGAACCTGCCACTATCGATATAGACGAAGTGCGTCTTTTCCATTGGCTGAAACGAGGCGCACAACCATCCGAGTCGCTTGTGAAAGTTCTCAAAACCTTGGGGACTTGGGAACGTTGGGGACGATACAAGGCGGGTGAGGAGTTGGATATCCTCTTGGAGGAGGCCAGGGTCAGTCTTCCTGAAGTAGATCAACGTACACGCCGGGATGATCTCTTCGGCACTCGGCGTCGAAAGAAGGAGGAGGCAGAGGAAGCCCCCGTCGAGCAAGAGCAAGAGGAAGAGATCGAAGAAAAGAAAACGGCTGAACTCGAAGAGGAACCTGTACAAGCATCTGAAACAAGGGATGAGGAGAAAGTCGAAGCAGAGCCTACAGAAACCACGGAATGATGAGAGAACCAATCGTTCTCCAAAGAAAAAGCATCTTTCATAAGGCTTTGTCGATCGAATGTCTCGAAAGGAGCCGAAAATAGAACACGCCATTGACAAAGATACAAACTTGAAGGGATTAGTCGAATACATTGCCCGATCCCTGGTGGACGACCCCTCGAAAGTACAAGTGCAAGTACAGTCGATTAGAGGTCAATTTCATCTTGAACTTACTGTGGCAGATGAGGATATGGGGCGTGTGATTGGCCGCGGTGGTCGAGTTGCGAATGCCATACGAGCTCTGCTGCACGTGGCCGCATCCCAAAGCGATTCGCGCGCCTCACTTGACATCGTTTAATGCGACGTCGCACAGGATATGTCGCTGATCCCGCCCGACAGCCGCCGGAGTATTTGGCTGTCGGGCGGGTGATTCGCCCCCATGGAGTACGAGGCACATTGCTTATCGAGCGCACATCAGAAATCATCCTGAGTATTCTGCCAGGATCGAGCGTATTCCTTGGGGCGGAATATGAGGCGTATACGGTGAAGAGCTTCTCCGTCCATCAGAAGCGATATTTATTAACTTTAGAAGGGGTTGAAACGCACGATCATGCCGAGCAATTCCGTGATCAAACCCTCCATATTCACTTCGAGGAGACCCAACCATTGCCAGCCGGGGTTTATTATTATTGGCAGCTTCTGGGCATGGATGTCTTCAGCGAGCATGGGGAACATCTCGGAAAGTTATCGGAGATTATTGAGACAGGCGCAAACGATGTCTATTTGGTCCGTTCCCCCACCGAGGAAGAGCTTCTGCTTCCTGCAATCGAATCAGTCATCCGAGAAGTTGACTTACAGGCAAAACGCATCATCGTCCATCTACTCCCTGGTTTGCGAAAAGAAGAAGCCGATAGGGCATCGAATTCCTGAGTAGCCACTCATGGCGGTCATCCGCCAACACAATGATTGCCCCTGTCGTTCGTCAGCGCAGCCGCAAGCTACGCCAGCCATTGACATCCGGCGAGGGGAAACTCTGGCAAATCTTGCGTAATCGCAACCCTGGAGGTCATAAGTTCCGCCGCCAACACCCTGTCGGGCATTTGATTGTCGACTTTTACTGTGCGGAAGCGAAGTTGGTGGTTAAAAATCGATGGGGATATCCATCGGATGCAAGAAGAATACGACGCAGCTCTCACGGAATGGTTGTAGACCCATGGATATGCAGTTATCCGTTTCCAGAACGAGGTTGTGTTGAATTCGATCGATGATGTGAAAAGCCAAATTCTTTCGATATGTGAAGGTCTAATGAAATGAAATCAATAAAGCTGTCGGCATCCTGAACATGAACTCTATCGAATTGCTTACTAATGATGAAGTAAGTGCCGCTTAACACCAGGG
>CAYGXU010000099.1:0-12111 GCA_964353875.1 uncultured Anaerolineaceae bacterium
AGGTTTTTACACAAGTACGCTTCAAATTCTGTGGTGAGTTCGACATAACGATCGATTGCACTCTGCGGCTTTCCCTGATTTTTAGGAAATCACGAAAAGCTTTGATCTGCATGACCTGGCCTACTTCTTGGCGCTGAAGATCAGATAATGATCAGCATGCCCGATGATTGTAGTCCGAACAATTCCGAAGAGGTTGAATGGTTTCCCCAGTTTGTATCCGGACTTTTCAATTATCAAGCCGCTTCCTCATGCGTTCTCTCCGATAAAATTCAGCAGATCCTGCCGTGTAATGGGATCACTGTGACTGTCGATATAGAGATGGTGTTGTTCCTGAGCGAATGATTGTAGCATTGACATCGAGAAAGTCTCATCAGGCCCGCGCAGATGGAGAGGCGCCGGGAAGTAACAATCTCCTAGAAACATCACTCCGGCCTGTGGGATTTTGACAATGATCGAATCTTCAGAATGAGCGCCGCCTACATGCACTAGTTCGATGGTGATATGATCCAGGTGGATTAACTTTGAGGTTTCGAATACATCGCTAGGAATGATCATGCGGAAGTTATCCCAGTCATGAATCGCTCGATCACGCGCCTCAAGGCTGATCTTTCTCTTCGGAGTCCTGATTTTCTCCTGCCGGATATATTCAGAACTCCAGGGCCTCTTCGCTTCTTCGAGCAAGATGCTTCTGCAAAGGACATGTGCTGTCACCGGGACATCAAAAGCGCATGCCCCAGAGACATGGTCCCAATGGTTATGGGTATAGATAATCGAACTCACATCCGGCAGGCTCCTTGCTTTCAAGGCTTTTTTCAATTGATTGGCAACCGTGGGACTGTTGCCAGCGTCAACCAGAACGGTTCCCTGCTTTCCTACAATGATGCCAATCGAGGGCTGGACGCGCGTGGGATCTGGATGATGAGGCCAGATGAAGATGTTGTCGGTAATGTGGATTAGTTCAGGTTTCATGAAGTTTCCCATAAGACCGTTGTCCAAGCCCAGGTTGTCAGGCCGGATCCATCATACCAGAGACAGTTTGGACTCCGGTCCGTGTTTTACCTTATCGACTGGCCAGACCGCCGGCGATCTCTCCTCCATCGATCACATAGGTATGCCCCGTGATGAAGGATGCCTCCTCAGAGGCCAAGAAGGCGATCAGAGCCGCCACCTCCTCCGGCTGAGCGTGCCTCCTCAACGGGATCTTGGCGTTGACTTGGGCCAACATCTCCTGGGTGTATTCCACCTCCTGCATGGGGGTCATAACATAGCCGGGACACACTGCGACAACCCGAATTGTAGGCGCCAATTCCAGCGCCATCGTGCGCGTCAATTCAATGACGGCTGCCTTGGAGGCATTGTAATCGGCATAAAAGGGATATCCCATCAATCCATTGGTGGAGCCGATATTGATGATCACACCTGAGCCTGCGGCCAGCATTCGCCGGGCGGCCTGCTGGGCCATGTAAAATACGCCGTTTAGGTTAACATTTAGCACCCGCTGCCACTCCTCGGGTGTGACGTCCATAAAAGCATGGCGGATGCTGATGCCAGCGTTGTTGACCAACACATCCACACTGCGCCAAAGACGATCGATTTCATCGAAAGATTGCTTCACTTCCTCCGGGTTGGAGACATCTGCGATGAGGACGTGGCGTAAAGAGACCAATTCGCGCTTTGTATGCTCGCTAGCATCCCTGTCTTGATCCAGGATGATCACCCCAGCACCCTCTTCAATAAAGCGTGCCGCGGTTGCCTTTCCGATGCCACTCGCTCCACCCGTGATCAGGATACACTTATTCATTAGTCCGCGCATGTTCACTCCAGTATGAAGACCTCACGAGTCTTTAAGACCTGTGAGGTCTCTTCAAGCTGATGCTTATATGATTGCGGCCGGTTCTATTTTGGAGGAGGTCCCCATGAGGAGGTCTTCTTCTTGTTCAGCTTTCAAGATCTCCTCTGCCAAGACGATTAATTTCTTCAGATAGCGATTCTTCGCCCTTTCCCTGGCGGACGAGATTGCAGACCGCGGGATTGTCTTTTCCAATGCTATGAGCAGCCTTTCGGCCCGCGCACGAATATCATGTTCAATCGCCGGGTGGCTAACCGCGGTGATCAGATATTCCAGGGCTTGATGAGGTTTTCCCCTAATAATCAGCAGATCGGCCATTCCAACCAGCACGCCCAGGCAAATGGGAATGGCGCCAATTTCAACAGCCGATTTAAAGGCAGCATGGAAGTGCCGCTTGGCCATGAGGTGATCACCCAAGGCCAGTTCGGATTTCGCCAAGTCATTCAAGCAAAGGCCCATATGCCAAAGAGATCCAGCCTCGCGGAATAACCGCAGGCTTTCTTGCTGCAACTCGATGGCTTGCGAATATTCGTGTAGCTCATAGGCGATGATGCCGAGATTGAGCAGGCAACTGGCGCTTCCGAAACGATCATCGATCTTGCGTAAGGTCGCTAGGCATTCCTGGTAAAGCAGCTTCGCTTCGGTATAGTCTCCATGCAAATTGGCGATGTTGCCGAGATTTTCCCGCACTTTGCAGCTCCACCAGAGATCCCCAACCTTCCTATAAGTGCTCAGGCTTTCTTGAAACAATACCTTGGCCTCAGAATATTCGCCGGTGCAACCGGCGACAATGCCAAGCATATTCAATGCCCTGCCCAGTTTGCGCAGCTCCCCGGTCTCCTGGCATAGAGTAACGCTTTCTGATACGAGAAGCTTGGCCTTCGCGAATTCGCCCATCAGCCGGGCAATGTCGCCCAAATAAATCAGACATAAGGCGATTTCACCTTTGGCCTCTTTTCGACGCGCAATAAGGAGGCTTTGTTCGAGCAAGGTCCTTGCTTTGTTATACTGACCAAGCCGATAACACATTGCGCCTTGCCTTGCCAACACTTTGGCGAATGTCAAGCTTTTCTCAGGCGCCGCGCCGCCCGCATATTCGGGGCTTATGTGCAGACGTTCCTCGGCCAATGCGAATACTTCCTCCCCTTCCTTGAACCAGCTTCGCATTTCATAGAAGACGAAGAGGCAATCGATGTACTTATTAATCTCCGCTTCCTTCTGACGTTCGGTTGCCCAGCGCCAGCCTCGGCGCACGTTCTCAATTTCCTGGGCGATGACTGCGGCCGCCTCCTCTTGTTTTCCCCTTCTCAAGTGATCCGCCCGATGGAGGAGAAACTCGGCGTAAAACTGGCAGTGCCGATCAAGGGTCTGTTCCTTTTCGTCCGGGACCTCATCCAATTTCTCGTCCAAATATTGCCTTAGGACTGCATGCAATTCGTAACGACTTGTCTGTATGGGATAGAGAAGTGATTTGTCCACTAAAGCCGAGAGCACAGCCAATGAAGCACCAGCGACGCGTTGCGCTGCCTCCTTTGTGAATCCGCCCTGGAAGACGGAAATACGTCTGAAAACGCGTTGTTGCTCCAGGGAGAGCAGGCTCCAGGAGTGTTCGAAAACGGCTCTCAGGCTTTGATGCCTCTCGGCCACATCGCGAGAGGAAGCGATGAGAAAATCGAGGTTGTGTTCGATCTCCTGTGCAATCTCCTCACAGGATAAGACCCTCACCCAGGCAGCCGCCAACTCAATACCAAGCGGTATCCCGTCCACGAGCCGACAGATGTGAATTATGAAAGGCTGATCCGACTTGGGAAGTGCTGCGGTGCCGATCCTCCTTACACTTTGCATAAACAACTGCACGGCACTATACCCCTCTGGCTTATGCGATCTTTCGCCGTTGGGAACGTCCAATCCTTTCAGTTCGAAAACCCATTCGCCTTGCAGGTTCACCCGTTCCCTTGAGGTGACCAAGATTTTCACCTTTGGAGCGGTTTCGAGTACATCCTTGAGAAAATCGGCGGCCTGGAGAAGGTGCTCGAAATTATCCAGGAGGAGTAGCATTTGCTTCTCGCGCAGGTAATCCAGCAGCTCAATTCTGGGATCACGACTGCTGAAGAAAGTGAATTTGAGAACTTCTGCGATGGAGTAGACCAGCAGGTCGGGAGTGCTCAGGGAAGAGAGCGGGATGAAGTAAGTACCATCCTGAAAAGACCCATTAATGCCGCTGGCAACCTGGAGACCCAAGCGTGTTTTTCCGATCCCGCCCTGGCCGAGTAAGGTCAGCAAGCGACAATCGGGATTCCTGAGAAGCTGAGCAATTTGGACCAATTCCTCTTCCCGACCTACAAAGGGAGTGGACGGATGTGGAAAGTTGTGCAGGCGTGCTCCAGGCAGCGAAGTGCGGGGTTCCTCGGTTCTATCGGTTGTCGGCGGACCTTTGGAAGGCGGCTGGGCTGGAACGGCGACCCGCTCTGGTTCGGAGACAATACGCTGGGGGTGAGTCTCAATCCGACCGGTAGGGTGTTCCTGAAGATAAAGATAGAGTTGGGTCGTCTCTTCAAGCGGAGGGACATCCAACTCCTGCTTCAGGACACGGACACATTCTTGATACTGCCGGAGCGCCGCAGCGCGCTCCCCGGTCCAGGCATATAGACGCATCAGTTGACGGTGCGCCGGTTCATGTAGAGGGTCAAAAGCCAGCCAGCGTCGAGCATACGCGATTGCTGATTCAAACTGTGATTGGGCAGTGAGATATTGGACTAGTCGCTCGAGTGCCCCGGTTACGTCGCGCCGTAGACTCTCAGCCTGAAAGAATTGCCAGTCGTCGAAGGCGGGGCAGGTTCCCAGGGAGAAACCGCTCAGGAAGTCGTCCCGATAGAGATTGACCGCTTCGATGAGTGGGGTCAAACAGGCGGGACAGACTTCGCCCTCCGGGTGACCATGCCGCAAGCATTCGGCCAATCGGCTTTGAAAGCTCTCGACATCAAGCGAGCAGCCCTCGCCACAATGAAAAGAGATGCTCTCCCAGTCGGTCTCCAGCCAGTTTTTCAAAGGAGTTTTTCTTAGTGCGGAGAGTGTACGACGCAGCGCACCACTTGCATGATCCTGGTCACTTTCAGGCCAAAACATCGCCGCAAGCGAATCGCGTAAATGATTTTCGTTTGTGACGGCCAGGTAGATGAGCAGGGCAGTGGCTTTACGCGTCTCGGTTTTAAGGGGTGCGCCTTCACATTCGATGCGAGGCGGGCCCAGTAACTGCAGGGAAAGTTGCTGAGCAAGCATTCGCCCCTCCCCAGGTGAATACCGATGATGATCTCATTATACAACGATCGTTACAAAGTTTGTAACGATTTTTGTAACGAATCTGTCACGGGGTTATGCTATCTTATAGACAGAGTAATGAAAGAAAGTTCGAACAAAAAAGATCATCAACGATAAAGAAAAACAAGTGGGAACTACGGAAAGGAGAGAGGATCATGGAAGGCAAAGTTCGATACTCCGTAAACTGGACCGGATAAAGCTGAAGCAAGACATGGAACCCGAAAAGAGGGGGGCAAACGTAACCAAGATCTTAAAAAAATTGACAAATGAGTGGAAATGATCAGGCAGGAGGTTACGAGAGAGGCTCACAGCCCACGAGACATGGGATTGTCGGGCGGATAATCCGAAAAACAAGTGATGGAATAGGAGAATCGGTTGGGGGAAGGAGCACAACTTCCCCCAGCCAGATGATGTGAATATAAGAAAGCGTTGATCGAGAGGGCAAGGAGCCCATGAATACAATCAAGAAGTACTTATCACTCAGGAGCAGATCGGATGGGCAACCTCGATCAGGATTTTGGTTTGGGGCGACTGGCGCAAGGAACGCCACAAATCCATCCTTGACAGGAGGCGATTGTAGCATGCGAGCTCTATTAAGAAGTCATCCTTCCTTCGCCCGCCTCTTCTTAGCAACGCTCATCTCGGAGGTGGGCAACAAGATCCACCGTATTGCTTTGCTGGTGCTTGTCTACCAGATTACCGGGGAGGCGCTGTGGGTCTCCCTGGCATTGGCGGTTCAATTGCTCACAACCATGGCCGTGGGGCCATTAATCTCAGCCTGGGCCGACGCTCAAGAGAGGCGACGTCTTCTGGTTGGATCCGAATTGATGCGGGTGCCATTGGTACTGATGATCCCGCTGCTGGGAACCCGCTCTTTGGCTGTGCTGCTCCTTCTCATGTTCCTCATCGAAATCTTCCGCAACCTGAGCGCCCCCGTGGCGGGAGCGGTGATCCCCGATCTGGTGCGAGAAAAGGAAGTAGATACCGCCAACGGGATGATGATGTTTACTCAACGCTTTGCGGAAGTGGCCTTCGTGGGACTGGCTGGAGCGTTGGTGGCGCTCGTCGGCCCTGCACCTGCTTTCTGGATCGATGCAGGCACATTTTTAGCCTCCGGCCTGATCCTGCTGGGCCTTCCCCGGATGCAGCCCGGGTGTGAGGCTCAGGTTGGTTATTGGACCAAGGTTCGCGAAGGCGTCAGTCACCTGGCTGGGAATCCGATCATCCGACGGACGGTTGGAACGCTCTTCGCAGCAGCCATGTTTGGCTCGGTAGAGGCCGTGTTGGGCGTGGTGCTGGCAGTCTCGGTTCTAAAGGTCGGATCAGCGGGATTCGGTCTGATGGAATCGACGATGGCTCTCGGTGCAGTCGTGGGCGCAATCCTGGTCCCGCGCTTGATCGGCCGCGTGGGTCGAGAGCGGGTCTTCGTGCTGGGACTGCTCGCATTTGGCTTATTCGAAGCGTCCATCGGCTTTTTGCCGATCTTCGCCTGGGTGATGATCGCCTATCTGGCTTCCGGTGTCTTGAACATGTTTTTCCTTGTGCCAGCACGATCGATCCTGCAACTAAACACCCCTCCAGAGCTGCGGACAAGGACCTTTGCGGCCTTCGGCGCAGTGATGAATGGAGCGGTCTTGTTTGGGACCATGGTGGGAGGGGCGCTAGAGAAACCCCTGGGAGTGCCGCTGGTCTTCGTGTTCGCCGGCTTGATCGTCTTCGTCGTATCGCTTAGCGTTTTGATCAAAGTTGGGTCCCCGAGATCGGAATCCCTCTCAGCCCATCCGATCCGAGCCGAGGCAGGGCTAAATTAGGGGATTATGGGGGAGTGTGAGAGGGAAAATACATCTCGCAAAGCAATTCTGCCCCGCGTATAAAAACAATCGGAAGCGTGACGGGATTCAATACCTGCTAATTCAGCCCTATCTCATGTGATCGAAACGGAATGGGCCGAAATGTAGGGGCGATTTTAGAAACCCGCGGGATGTAGCAGCCGATGTTGAAACCCATGCCTGGGGATGGGATATGGCGGTGGGAATAGAAACCCGCCCCTATGGAATTGCTATGAGGTGACCCTTTGTTATTTGTCTGCTACACCTGGATGAACTTGTTGGGCTTGGCGCCACATGTCGGACACGGTTCCGAAGGCTTTCCAAACTCGATGTGCCCACAAACCGGGCACAGATAGAATTCAGTCTCGCTTAAATCTTCTCCGCGCTGAACCGCCTCTAAAGCAAGGTTATATAACCGCGCATGGACTTCCTCGGCTTTGACCGCGTACGAGAACATGCGTTTTGCTTTATGGCTATCGCTTTCCGCTTGCTCGAGCATGGGCGGATACATTTCTTTAAATTCGTAGGTTTCCCCGCCAATCGCTGCCTGGAGATTCTCAGCAGTAGAATCGATCGCCTCAAGCGCATTGAGATGCCCCTCGGCATGGATCTTTTCCGCCTCAGCGGTGGTGCGGAACAATCGGGCGATATTGGAGAAACCGTCCCGCTCTGCTTTTTTGGCGAAGGCGCGGTATTTCTGATAGGCCTGACTTTCTCCAGCAAATGCTTCTTTGAGATTCATGATTGTTTTGGACATGGTTCATCTCCCATTTGAGAAAATGATATTTGCTTTGATCATCTGATGATCAGGAACTGTGGCCTAATTTTACTTCCTATTGCCGGGGTGTGTGGAACCCATCCAAGGCCTCCAAATAGGCTGGTCTGTTAATGGATGGAAGGGCTTTCTTCCCGATCTTGGATGTATCAAAGTAACCCTCACCAAGAGTGTAGGATTTTGGCAAGGGATAGGGTGGCGGGCGATGTGGTTTAGTTCCGAATAAGTTGCTGTCTCCTCTCCGTTTTGGCTAGGGCGAAACCACAGGAAGGTTTTCACATGGCCCATTGAAGTTCACTTGATCGCCGGATAGCCAGCCTGCCTGATTCGAGGTCGCATTCCCAAACTCCAAATCGAGGCGAAACCAATTGTCTGCCGTCCGGGCGATCACAGCAGCATACTCCTCGCCAAATAAAGTGGCGACCAAGGCCGTAGCAGAGTTGGGTTCCTCAAAGATCGGGCTGTCACCCATGGCCATAGTGAAACAGACCTTGGGTGGAGGGCCGATCACGATGGGAAGCCCGTCGCAATCACCGCTTAGAGTGAAATTTGCCTCCGGCTCGACCCAGCGCAGTCGAAAGATGCCGATGTTAGCAGCCTGGGCAACGCCAGGGTCGAAACCGATCCACCCGTCGGCGGTCCTGGCGCTGGCCGGCACGCTCATGCCAGACTGGAAATTTCCGAAGAAATCCGCCTCGCTGCTGGGGCGGAAATAAGCGGCGATACCGGCATTGGCAGTCAAAGTACAGTTGAGCCCTGAGGGAGTGAATCTTTCTCCAGCAGGGTTGTCGATCAATGGCAGCGCCTCACAAGGCCCGTTGAAATTAATGCCTTCTTCCGGTATCCAACCGGCCTGATGCGAGGGGGCGTTCCCGAGAGCCATGTCGATGCGGTACCAGTTGTTGAGCGCCCTGCCAATGACAGCGGCGTACTCATTCAAGTTAAGCGTCGCTACGAGAGCGGAGCTAGCATCAGGCGCGGCGTACACAGGGGTCTC
Organism: uncultured Anaerolineaceae bacterium; assembly: GCA_964353875.1. Lineage (GTDB taxonomy): Bacteria > Chloroflexota > Anaerolineae > Anaerolineales > E44-bin32 > MGNI01. The sequence continues at coordinate 8,769 of CAYGXU010000099.1, forward strand.
GCCCATTGACATGCTGAAGCAGATCCCTGAGGGTGGGGCGGTGACCAGGGGCAGGGCATCGCAGTTGCCCTGCAGAGAAAAGCTGCCGCTCACCTGCACCCAACGCAGCCGAAAAATCCCGCTATTGGCTGCTTGAGCAACACCCGGATCGAATCCAAGCCAGCCGTCCGCGGTGCGGGCCAGGGCGTCGACCACCATCCCTGCCGAGAGGGCGCCGAAGACATCGGAATCTGGGCTGGGCCGCATATAAACAGTTGTATCACTTAGCGCGCTCAGGCTGCATGCCGTAGCGATAGGCGTATTGACTTCTGGCAGGCCTTGTGTGGGCCCTGTTTCCGCCGATATAGGGCTGGGCAGGACCGGGCCCTGTGTGGAGGTTGGCAGAATCGGCAGCTCTTGCGTGGGGGTTGGCGAGCCGGTAAAGAGATTACATCCCCAAAAAATACAAGCCAGCAAGATGGACGCGGCAATAATGGTATTTCTCGACATGGCATATTCCTCCTGGGTGTGATCCGACCGGATCGACCTGAGCATTGATTGGAATGGGTATGGGCCGATGGCAGTGCCTGACTTCAGGTAACGGCCCATCCCTGGGTGCAAATGAGAGGATAAGGGATTCTGGCGGAAGTGCAAGGTTGGAATTATCTTCGATTTCTACCCCGGAATTTCATAAAGAAGGCAATCATAAGGCTCGCGAATGGATCAGGAGGGCTGCGGAGGTCCATGAATTATAAGCGTTTAAGTTTTCCTGAGAGAGAGATTTCGTTTTGAAAATTATTAAGAAGCAACGCTTCAACAATCAGCCATCATGATCACCATTTGATATCCATGTAAAAATGCGATACCTTCGGTCTACGATCGATGCCACTCGAGGTCCATAAGCAAATCTCGTAGAGCGGATGCGATTTGGATAAGCTTGTTGCAATCAACAAGCTCCGGCCTATCTTGGGCTGTATGGGTCACATAGGTTGAAAGTTGCACGAATCTCTCGGAGGTAATCGCCAGGGCGGGTCTTTGGCTCTGAACGAAGATCATATGGTCACTCTGGTACCATGGCTCACCTTCGATCAGTTCTTCATACGATGAGAAAATCTTACGAGCCGAATTAACAATTCCATCCGGGCAATCGTAAAAAGAGTATGCGCTGCGCCCTTCTTTATATCCTGGAAGGTCGAGGTTGATGGCCAGGATGATTTCAGCCATCCGATCCGAATTTGTGTTGAGATAGTCTATCTGTCCCGGCGAGGAGTAATAATCTTCACCGTTTAGGGCGACTAATTCTATTCCTAAGGAACCGCAATATGCCTGCAACAACTCCGCCAGTAGGAGGAGGACAACGACACCGGAGGCGTTATCAAGCGCGCCAGGGGTATCTTCTTTGGAATCAATGTGCGCACAAAGGACGACTCTGCGGCTCGAATGATCGCCTTTAAAAGCGATGACATTGTAACCCTTGGCGGGGATGCGACATGCATCGAAGTCAAGGTTAATCTCTCGTCCTTTATCATGGGCAAGTCTCGCGCCCTCTTCTTCCGTCATATAGACTGAGGGGATATTGAAGTCGCCATCCTCGATGAGGGGAAAGGGATAGACTCCACCCGCCAATTCCGGATTCCGTGAGGTGGCAGCGATGATGGCTTTCGGCCTTTTTGTTTCTAAGAGACAAATGATCCTTTTGTGTTCCTCTGGGTTGTAGAAGGGAAAGTTCTTCGGCATCAACTGTTCTTTGGCGAGATCCCCGAACAGGAGCAGAATCCCATTTGTCGCTTCAACCTTTTCCAATTGTTCGACCGTGGAAGCCAGGCAGAGGGGGGCGTGCAGATGGCACCCTAATGAGTAAGGGCTGACATACGCATCGAACGCTTTACCGCCTGCTTCGAGGCGAACATCGCCGCGGATCCAGTCGATGCATTCGAACTGTGGACATACGGTGATAAAACCAAAAGAGGCTACGGTCTGGGCGAAGAACTCTGTGGCCAAGCGATTTCCCTCGCTTCCTACACGCCTCTGGGGGATCGCCACACACAATTTTTCCAGGTATGCTTTTGCCTTCTCATGCAGATGAGCAGATGCCATGTATTCTCCTTGATAAAAACTGGCAATCGCAATCACTGGCCGACTCTTCTGTATAATGGATTAGAGAGCGGATCATTTAGCCGTTGTTTCTCCTGGACCGCTCTTTCTGTTGAAATGCACCCCAACCGGTTTTGATTTTCTCCGGGCAATGCTTCTTGCCATAGTTCACGCAAGCTCTGTACAGATGCGCGATCTGTGCCTTTGTTATATTCTTGGGATCATAGTATATATCGGCCCCAATCTCTTCGAACACATATTTCCGGTATTGCTCTTCAAGTTTTTCCTGCAGAAGCCCTTTGATCTCGGCGACATGGACATCGTATCCATGCTTGCGCAATTCCTCTCGCAACGGCTGGTTGACATAGCCTGTGCAAATTTCGATGCGATGGGTTTTCGGAGAAACGCGGATTTGGTCCAACAATCGGAATGCCAGAGTTGTGTATTCCTTCAAATAACGTCTGGTAGCGAAGTTGTTCTTCGTATTCGACCGAAAATACTCAACCGGTACGACGGCGGTGTATACACTACGTTCATCGGATACCCCCACCATCACGCCACATAAAGGGAAACCCCATCCGGCATCATCGATGCAGATGACCGGCAATCCTGAGGGGGTGAAGTTGCTATAATCCTCTTCGATTAATTTACCCAATACGTGTAGATCGACACACACCAGGCTATGGCCGCGATTCTTGCGGTTGTAGGTGTAGATCTTCACATTCCACTTGGGAGAAATGCCCTTGCCCTCGACTCCGGCGTAAGAGGCCAGCAAGTACAGATTGTCCTCGGTTCGGGTGGCCAGCATTCCTGACTGGACAGCGCGTTCAAGTCTCTCCAGGATGAATTTGACTTCTTCGCCAGTGAATGTTTTCTTGGTCAGATCGATCTGCATGGAGCCCTGCCTACTCTACATATTCAATGCCTGGCATCATAACTAGATCATCGATGGATATATTCCAATTTTATCCCGCGTTGGGTTGTTCCATTGGCTGGACGGCAAAGCTGAGCACTATCTTCGCCACCAGGAACCCTCTCTGTAGGCAAGTTTGTCTTGTGTTTGCAGCGAGCGATAGAATGCGATCGCATTGCTGATCGCCTCGAGCACTTCCGACGGAATCTTGTCCTGCTCCAGTATTCCGATGACAATCGCATAGGCCAAGGCCATCTCCGGTGTTCCAGCGTTATATTCTTTGAAAAGCGCACGCGATGGGCCTCTCTCCCATTCGTGGATTCGATGGCTCATTTCACCGCTGCCGATGGCACCTCT
>CAYGXU010000100.1:0-11978 GCA_964353875.1 uncultured Anaerolineaceae bacterium
TTAATCGACTTTTCATACTGTACCTCCTTTCCTCCTCGATAGGCCTCATGCATTTGTTATCCCAAATGCACTTCATGAAAATCCCCTGTTGAACTTAAGAATCATAATTCTGTTCCTTGGAAAACCACCTGGCTTTGATGGTAATTCTAACCGATCGGAATATCGTACCGTGCAAATCCTTGGCATTCAATAGTTACTCATTTTCCGGGTAAGTCATGTATTCTTCTTATTTGTCTTTTCGGACCTTTACCTATCATATTAAAGCTGAACGAGGAAATTTGTTCGTTTTTGAGGCAATGTTGGACAAGACACCCTATGGCGCGCTTTTCAAAAATATGATACATGTTACCCGTGTAAGGTTGGAAACCAGCCCCATTATTGACTCCGCAGGCATGTGCCATCCGCACATCAAGCTTATCTTAAACGCTGCAATCTGATTGAGCACATTCCATTGACCATTGCTTGATGAGGGGGTATAGCATTATTTCACTCCTGTGGCTTTTTCTGGGATCTGCAGGAGAAGGTAAAATGATCAATCATATTCTTGTCCCGCTAGATGGTTCTTCATTAGCAGAGCGTGTCATCCCGCATTTATTCGCCCTTGCACGTCCATTCAACTCACGCGTTACGCTCTTAAGAGTCATGTGCCGCCCCCATACAATGGGCACGGAGAGCCGCATCGATCCTCTCGACTGGCAGATGCGCGAGGCGGAAGCCCGTTCTTATCTCAACCGCCTCACAGTTTATCTGAATCAATCCGGCTTGGACGTAGCCAATGTGCTTATCCACGGTGAGCCAGCAACCTGTATCGTTGACTTTGTTCACAACCAAGATGTAGACCTGATCTTGCTCAGCAGTCATGGTCATAGCGGGCTGACGGGGTGGAACATCAGCAGCGTGGTTCAGAAAACAGTGATCCGTGTGTGCAAGCCGATCATGATCGTTCGCGCCTATAAATCCACCCAATCCAATCTCTCTGAAGCTCATTATAAGAAGATATTCATCCCAATGGATGGTTCGCAAAGGGCGGAATGCGTAGTGCCGTTGGCGGTCAGCCTGGCCGACTTCCACAAAGCTGAGCTCATTCTGGCGCATGCCATTCGAAAACCCGAGCTCCCGCGTCGTACACCACTTTCGCCGGAGGAGCGCGAATTGGCGGAAAAGATCACTGAAAGGAATCTCAACGAAGTCTCACGTTACTTCGAGCGGCTCCAATCCAGGTTCCCTGTAAAGATGGAAAGCCGTATCGCTGTAAGCGAGGATTTTGCTGACGAACTTCATGAAATGGTTTCACAAGAGAACCCTGATCTGGTCTTGGTCAACGCTCATAGCTATTGTTCCTCCGTTCAACACCCTTATGGAAGCCTGGCTCTGAACTTCATCGCCTATGGAACAACGCCGCTGCTCATCGTCCAAGATGTACCTGATCTATACGCGCTCTTCGCCAGCCCGGCTGAAATGGCTTCGAGAGAATTTCCGGGTCATTAGACTATGCCGGCCTCAGCACCCGCACCCGTATCCGAGACCCAGGAGCAGCAAAACATAAGGCGCTGGGAATCCAATCATATTGCAGCTCTGGCACACCAACTGGCGCATGATCAGCCAGCAGCAGTTCATCATCCAGGCAAGAAACCAAGTCTCATTGACCAACTCAATGGGTACGAAAAAGCCTTACAGAAAGCCTATGAACATTTTTCCAGCGCTGCTGCCCAAGACCTAACCATTTCCCACTCCGGCGAATGGCTCTTGGATAACAATTACATCGTGAATCAGGCGATCCGCCTGATCCGTGAGGATATGCCCAAAGGCTTCTATAAACGCCTTCCCAAACTCGGGGCAGGACCTTACGAAGGTTACCCACGGGTATTCCATCTCGCCAACACCTTGGTGCTCGACCGACGCACCCCCTTCGAAACTGACGAAATCCAACGCTTTATCGCCTCATATCAAGAGATCCACCCTTTGACCATTGGCGAACTGTGGGCATTACCCGTGATGCTACGACTGGTTGTCTTGGGGGAACTCATCCAGATTCTGGCGCGTATCACCGGGATAGTTTTCCAATTACCCTTATTTCTGGTATCTACCCAAACTAAGACACTCGGGATCAGAGACGACACGATCGTTGCCAATTGCATTCTTAACTTGCGATCTCTGGCAACCCTGGATTGGAAGGACTTTGTCGAGAATGTCAGTGTAATCGAGAAGATTCTGTCCCAAGATCCTGTTGGTGTCTATGTTCATATGGACTTCGATACTCGCGATCAATATCGACGTGTGGTTGAAGAACTGGCTTTATTGACCAAACAGGAAGAGGCACAGGTCGCCTCTGAGGCGATTGCCCTGGCCAGTTCTGCCTTGCCTGATACTTCCCCAACTCCACCGAAACATCCTCCTTCCCCATCCCAACCAACCTTACCCGAATGGAGCAGTCAGCATCAAATGCTGGATGCGCCCGATGGGGCTTCTGCTCATTTCGAATTTCCCGCCTCTCAGCATGTTGGTTATTACTTGATCGATGCCGGACGGCCGCTTCTTGAATCCCGCCTTGGGTACCGTCCCAACCCTTTCCGTCGTGTCCATCGTTGGATGGGTATCCTCCCCATTGTCCCTTACCTGGGGAGTGTCGGGGTTCTCACATTCGTCACACTCATCGGCGTCGTCCACCTCGCTCTCCCAACCCATCCTACTTTCCTTATGAAGCTCCTCGCTGGCCTGATCATGTTCGTGCCTGCGTTGACGGTCTCTGTCAACCTGGTTCATTGGATCATCACCCTCATCGTACCTGCAAAACGGCTTCCGAAAATGGATTTTTCCAAGGGGATACCGCCTGCCTACCGCACGATGGTCGTCGTCCCCACATTGTTATGCACTCTCGACGAAATTAACTCACTCCTCGCCCAACTAGAATTACATTACCTATCCAATCAAGATCCCAGCGTAACTTTCGCCCTGCTGACTGATTTCAAAGACGCGCCACTAGAAGAGATGCCAGGCGAGAGTGAACTACTGGAAAAGGTGAAAGTGGGGATAGATACCCTTAATAACCGCTATAACTTAGAAGGTGAAGGCCTATTCTCCTTATTCCACCGCCAAAGGGTCTGGAATCCACATGAAGAGTGTTGGATGGGCTGGGAACGTAAGCGAGGCAAGTTGATCGAATTCAATCAATTGATCCGGGGTTCGCAAAGCACAAACTACCACGAGATCGTCTCACCACCCTTGGATTTGGATCGTATCTACTCTATCGTCACCCTGGATGCCGACACTTTACTTCCTGAAGGGACGGTTCCCCGCCTCGTCGGAACCCTGGCGCATCCCCTCAATCAACCTCACTTTGACGCCAGGAGTGGCGCCGTCATCTCAGGTTATACAGTGCTTCAACCTCGTGTTGAGATCAAGCCGACCAGTGCTAACCAAAACCTTTTCACCCGCATCTTTTCCGGCGACATTGCCCTGGATCTCTATTCACGAGCGATCTCCGATGTCTACCAGGACGCCTTTGGAGAGGGCATTTTTGTAGGAAAGGGCATTTACCATGTGGACGCCTTCCAACGCAGCTTAGAGGGCAGGGTTCCCGACAACTGTCTTCTGAGCCATGATCTTTTTGAAGGAATCCATGGTCGTGCCGGTCTTGTAAGCGATATCACATTGTTTGAGGAATTCCCCCCCCACTACCTCGCCTTTGCCCAACGACTCCACCGCTGGTTGCGAGGCGATTGGCAACTCCTTCCATGGCTGCTGCCATGGGCTCCGTATGCGAATGGTACTAAAAAAACTAATCGTCTTTCCCTTTTAAGCCGTTGGAAGATCTTCGATAATCTCAAGCGTAGTCTTCTAATGCCTTCCTTATTGCTCATGCTTATTTTAGGTTGGCTTTTCCTGCCGAATAAACCTTGGATCGTATCATTGATTGTTCCTTTCATGCTTGCTGTTCCTTGGCTCACAAGCCTGGGGAATCAGATCGATCACTTTCTCACAGGATTTATCCGCGGTCGTCGTATCTATTTGAGCCTTCATTCTGACTTCCGTCGATGGGTACTGTCGCTGGTATTCCTCCCATTTGAAACCCTCTTGGCTCTGGATGCCATCACCGCTACGATTTTTCGACTATGGATTACACGTAAACACCTCCTCCAATGGACAACCTCCTCTGAAGCTGTCCGTAAACTCGGAAAACGGATGAATGTCGCCATTACCTTGAAGGAGATGGCTCCTGCCTTACTTCTCACCTTATTCATCGGAATCTCCCTGGGATTATTGCGTCTCGATGGACTTCTATCTGCCCTGCCTTTATTAACCTTGTGGCTGATTGCCCCATTGATCGCATACGCTATCAGTCGATCTACAGCCGCGAAATCGTACTCCCTCTCAACGATGGAGGAGGCCTGTTTACGACGCATCGCTCGTAGAACATGGCTCTTTTTTGAAGAGTTCGTTGGACCCGAAGACCATTGGTTACCCCCTGACCACTTCCAGGAGGACCCGCTCGGACTTGTTGCTCATCGGACCTCTCCCACCAACATCGGCTTGATGTTACTTTCGAACTTGGCTGCATATAAGCTTGGATATATCGGAGCCACAAGCCTCGCCTTCCGCCTGCATACAACACTGGAAAACCTGGGATTGCTCGAACGATATCATGGGCATTTGCTCAACTGGTATGACACCAGGACACTGCAGCCGCTTGCTCCCCGCTATGTTTCCACCGTGGATAGTGGTAACCTCGCTGCCTGCCTATTGACGCTAAAACAAGCTTGTCTCGAACTCCCTTATCAATCTATTCTAAGGTGGGAGCGCTGGCAGGGTCTTCTGGATGCACTCTCCTTACTCTCAGAAGCCCTGGAAAAGTTGGTCCTGATAGATCCTGGACGCACACGCGACCCCATCGTGAGAATCCTCAATAAAGTACAGGACCGGATAATCAGGATCCGCCACCACAAGGAGCTTTGGATATCCTTGTGGTCAGAACTCAGCCGAGAGGGCTGGAAAGAACTGAGCTCTGCGCTACAGACTTTGCTTCAGGTCGAGGGGGATCACCTGGAAGCAACGGATTTAGCAAACTTACGTATATGTAACGATCTTGTGCATGTCCATCTATTCCGGGCCCAACGCGAAATCGAATTGCTCCTTCCCTGGCTCTCAGCCCTGGCGCAGACTCCTACGGTTTTCACTCGGAAAGACCTTGACCCGACCCTCATTGACGCCTGGTGTGAGCTCAACCATGTCCTGATCCTCTCTCCGAGGCTCATCGATCTTCCACATATCACCCTATCCGGTGAAGCGCAATTAGAACGGATCATAACCCGCCTTAATCTCGATCAGAATCCTTCTGAAGAGTTGGACGTTGCTCGCGAATGGTGCTTATGGCTTGCAGCTTCATTGAAGGATGCCCGATTGGAAGCCGAGGTTTTGCTGAAGAGTTTCTTCGAACTGACCGAACAGCTTGAGCGAGAGGTTCAATCCACGGACTTCCGCTTCTTGTTTAACGAACGCAGGCAAGTATTTCACCTTGGGTATCATGTGGATACCGGGCGCCTGGATGCGAATTACTATGATCTGCTGGCCTCCGAAGCCCGCCTGGCAAGCATCATCGCCATGGCGAAACGCGATGCTCCCCAAAACCACTGGCTGCATTTAGGTCGTCCCCTAACTCAAATTGATGGATCTCGGGTTCTGCTCTCCTGGGGTGGGACGATGTTTGAATACTTAATGCCCAGCTTGCTGGTTCGGAATTACGAGGGTACGCTCTTGAACCAAAGCGCATATACCGCTGTGGAGCGGCAGATTTCTTACGGTCGCCAGAATAATATCCCATGGGGGATTTCCGAATCGGGCTATTATGCCTTCGATGCCAATTTGTCCTACCAATACCGCGCCTTCGGCGTTCCAAACCTGGGTTTGAAGCGCGGTCTGGCAGAGGATCTCGTCGTCACCCCCTATGCATCCATCCTTTCCATTCCCTTCCGCCCTCAAGAAGTTATTAGAAACATTCAACTTCTGCAGCGTATGAACATGCAGGGGAAATATGGCTTTTATGAAGCGATCGATTTCACTCCCACTCGTTTGCCCCTTGGCAACAAAAATGTCACTGTATATTCCTATATGGCTCACCACCAGGGGATGATCTTGCTGACATTGGCCAATTTCCTGCTCAATAAAGATATCGTACGTCTCTTTCACAGCGATCCGCGCATCAAAGGTGTCGAGTTGCTTTTGCAGGAGCGCATCCCCCAGGAAGCGCCCATCGAAAGCTTACGACACGCGGAGGTCAACGCTACTCAACCCACCCGACTCACAGGTACACTCGCCCCCTGGTCGGTGCCCATTCGCGATGTTTTCCCCCGTACCCATCTCCTTTCAAATGGGCGTTACAATGTGATCCTCACCAGCAGCGGGGGTGGTTTCAGCCGTTGGGAAACGTTCGATCTGACTCGCTGGCGAGCAGATACAACCTTAGAGAATTGGGGGACTTGGATTTATATTCAGGACTTGGAAAGCAAGGAACTCTGGTCAGCCGGCTATCTTCCCACAGGAACTAAGCCGCAGAACCATAGCGTCCTCTTTGAAGCCCATAAAGCTGAATTTTGGCGTCAGGACGGTGCCATCAGTACTCGTATGGAGGTTACCGTCGCGCCTGACGACGATGCCGAAATCCGCTTAGTCACCCTCACCAACCACGGTTCCGAGCGATGTCGATTGATGCTCACCAGCTATGCCGAGCCTGTCCTTGCCGCTCAAACAGAAGACAGACGCCATCCCTCATTTAACAAACTTTTCATCGAAAGTGAATTCCTCCCAGCATATAATGCTCTTCTCTTTCGACGTCGCCCCAGATCAAGCAAAGAACCCTGCATTTATATGGCTCATATGTTGATCAGCGCCACCGATCAAGCGTCCCATGTGAGTTACGAAGCTGAACGGTATCGCTTTATCGGTCGTGGACGAACACCCCGTTCGCCAGCATGCCTGACAATCGACCCATCTGGTCTATCCAATACCGATGGGGCTACGCTTGATCCCATCATGTCCCTCAGTCAACAGATCGACTTGGAACCCAGTGCCACCGAGCAGATAGCCTGGATCACACTCGCTGCCTCACAGAGAGACGAGCTCTTTGCCCTGATTGAGCGTTACCAATCCTGGTCGATCATGCATCGCACCTTCGAACGAGCTCGCTCGCAAACTGAACTCGAGCTGCGTCGTCTTGGGTATACGGGCTCTGAGTTAATGTACATCGGTCGACTGCTGGGAGCCTTGCTTTACCCACATAAAGCCTTCCGAGCAGATCCTGCAAGATTATCCATAAACCGCAAAGGTCAGTCGGCTCTATGGCCATATAACATTTCTGGCGATTTTCCCATCCTGCTCGTTTGTATTGGCAATCAAGAGGAGACCTCGCTGGTACGTGAAGTTCTACGTGCATACGATTATTGGCGAAAACGAGGGATAAAAGTCGACTTGGTTTTCCTTAATGAGCACGATACTGGCTATTCTCAGGATCTCAACAATCAGCTCTTCCGCATGGTGAATCGCATGGATGGCGACGCATGGATGAATCGCAGAGGTGGGATCTTCCTCCTGCGAGCAGACCAGATGAGCGATGCTGATCGAATCATGCTCGAGAGCGCTGCGCGTGTCATCCTCTATGGGCACGCTGGCTCCTTGGGAGAGCAATTGGAACGATGTAAAGCACCCTCAAGCCGTCTCCCCTATCTGGTCCCATCACTTCCCAGGACAACCGATCACGAACCCTCAGAGCGGCCCTGCCGTCCAGAAGGGCTTTTATTTGACAACATCTATGGCGGTTTCAGCTCCGATGGTCGCGAGTATGTGATCTACCATCAACCGAATAAATTCACGCCAGCCCCCTGGATCAATGTGGTCGCCAATCAGGTTTTCGGCTTTCTCGTATCAGAATCTGGACTGGGGTGCACATGGTCCGACAATAGTGGGGAAAACCGACTGACCCCTTGGAGTAATGATCCAGTTTCTGACTCACCAAGTGAAGCCATCTATCTCCGTGATGAGGAAACGGGAGCCGTTTGGACACCAACACCTCTACCCGCTGGTGAGCACTTGCCCTACTTGATCCGCCACGGCGCAGGTTACTCCATCTTCGAGCATCACAGCCATAACCTGGATCAACGATTGTGTCTTTTCGCTGCTCCAGACGCCCCTATAAAAATCGTCCAACTGTCGCTACGCAACACAGCGCAGCGCACCCGCCGCATTACCGCTACATACTTCGCAGAATGGGTGCTGGGCAACGATCGTGATCAGAACCAGGCCTACGTCGTTCCCGAATTCAACAGTCCCACGCAGGCTGTGCTCGTGCGCAACCCTTACAACGCCGAGTTTGGGGAGCGAGTGGCTTTTCTGGCCGGAAGCAAGGCGATCCACGGTCTTACAACGGATCGGACAGAGTTCCTCGGACGAATGGGATCGTACGATCATCCAGCAGCCCTCGATCTTGTAGGGCTCAGTGGAACTGTCCAGGCAGGTCTGGACCCCTGTGCTGCTATCATGCTCCACCTTGATCTCCCGCCGGGGGAGGAGGAAGAAATCTTCTTCTTGCTGGGTGAGGAAAGAGATTATGCCAGTTCCCTTTCCTTGATTGAGCGTTACAAAAATCCAAAACACGTCCAATCTGCTTGGGAAGCAGTTCATACAAAATGGGAAGACCTCCTTGGTGCGATCCAAGTGAAGACGCCTGAACCGGCGATGGACCTGCTCTTAAATCGCTGGCTGCTCTACCAATCGCTCTCCTGTCGCTTTTGGGGTCGGACCGCCTTCTATCAATCCAGTGGCGCCTACGGTTTTCGTGATCAACTCCAGGATAGCATGGCCTTCCTCTTCACTGCTCCTCAATTATGTCGGCAACACCTCCTCGAGGCTGCCCGACACCAGTTCGAAGAGGGCGATGTATTGCACTGGTGGCATCCTCCTTCCGGAAGGGGCGTACGAACCCGCATCTCAGACGACCTGCTATGGCTGCCCTACTGCGTCGCCCAGTATATCCTCACCACAGGCGACAACGAGATTCTGTATGAACGGCTTCCCTTTCTTTCAGGCGCTCCATTAGAACCCGAGGAGATGGAACGCTTTGGACTTTACGCAACCACTGATCAAAACCATAGCCTCTATGATCATTGTTTGCGTGCCCTAGATCGCGCCTCTGCCACTGGCCGACATGGGCTCCCCTTGATTGGATCCGGCGATTGGAATGATGGATTAAATCAAGTCGGATCAGCGGGAAAGGGCGAAAGTGTATGGTTAGGCTGGTTTCTTTATGCAACTCTGACTTGCTTTGTGCCCCTCTGCACAAGCATGAAAGATGATCAGAAAGCAGAGACCCTGTTACAGCAAGCCGAAGAGTTACGCCTGGCCCTTGAAGAAAGCGCCTGGGATGGGGATTGGTACTTACGAGGCTTCCATGATGATGGTTCGACCTTGGGATCCTCCCGGGATTCCGAGTGCCAGATAAGCGCGATTGCCCAATCGTGGGCCGTCCTTTCTCATGCCGCCGATGCAGAGCGATGTGAGCGAGCTATGGACTCGCTGCTCGAACGTCTAGTGCGTTACGAAGACCGAATGATCCTGCTCCTCACCCCTCCGTTCGATAGAACCCCACGCGATCCCGGTTACATCAAAGGTTATCCGCCTGGGATTCGCGAGAACGGAGGTCAATATACCCATGGTGTTCAATGGGCGATCTGGGCGCTGGCTGAACTGGGAAGGGGCGAGGAGGCCGAGGCGCTATATCGGATGCTTAATCCCATTTTCCATGGCCAGAACCCGGATAAATACCATGTCGAACCATATGTTGTGGCTGCCGATATCTACAGCGCGCCCGCGCATCTGGGACGCGGCGGCTGGACCTGGTATACGGGTTCCGCTGCCTGGATGTATCGTTTGGGAATAGAAAGGATCCTCGGCATAAACAAAATTGGAAACAAATTAAAGCTTGACCCACGTATACCGTCTCGATGGGATGGCTTTAAGGTCACGTACCGATGGTGTCAGAGCAGCTACGAACTTAACGTTGAAAATCCGGAGGGGGCAAGCCAAGGAGTCCGAGAGGTGTTCCTCGATGGCCGACTCTTACTGGATGGGATTATCCCCTTACAAGATGATGGGAGGGATCATGAGGTTCATGTCCTCATGGGGAAATCCCAAGCTATCCTGACGCAAGCGGATACGTCGCTTTACAGCACCAGAGGAATCTCCGCTGATTAACTCTCCCCATAGCGTTGAATGGCTCGGTAAATCGCTTCTGCGCCGAAACTCACAGCTTCGACAGGGATGCGCTCATCTTCGGCATGAATGGTATCGAAGAAATTAAATCCCTGCGGTAGATTCATAGGAGTAAAGCCGTAGGTCTGAATCCCCAATCGAGAGAAGAAACGTCCATCTGTGACCGCCGGCAAGAGCATCGGAATCGGGATCGCTTGCGGATCCATCTCACGCAGGATATCCGCCAGAGGCTCAAACCATCCCATGTCCGGAACGCTGGGAGCGGGACCAAAATAGAGCAATTCGAGATCGATCTCTTTTCCAAGAATAGCTCTCAATTCAGAGAACATATCCTCAGGGACAAATCCGGGCAAGAGACGGCCATCCATCTCCACCGAAATCTCGCTTGGGATGACATTAATCTTCTCACCCCCGCGGACAATGGTGACATTGACCGTGTGATGAAAGAGCGGCTCCATGTTCTTCCCCGCAGGACCAAGCCTTTTTAGAATGCGATCAGTCCACCATGGGCGCAAGAGATTACGCAATAGGAAGTTGGCCGGGAAAGATACATGCGCAGCGATCGCAGTAAACATCTCCTTCACAGCAGGGGTGATATGCACGGGAAATCGCCTTCGCTCTAATGCCAAAATGAATTCCGCCAAATTCGCCATTGCACCACCACGCATTGGGCGCGATCCATGTCCAGCAGGCCCATGAAGGACCGCCTTCATCCAGCATGCCTGTTTCTCTGCAACTTGGATCGGATAGAACTTCTTACCCAACATATACATCGGGGCGCCCCCAAATTCCCCAAGAGCATAACGGATCCCCTCGAATAGTTCCGGATGTTCCTCAACAAGGTATTCGGCTCCCTCCCGCCCCAGGGCTTCCTCATCGCATAGCGCCAAAAAGACGATGTCTCCCGCAGGCTGAATTCCTTCCTCTTTCGCCCGCAGCAACGCCGACAACATCATGCTGATGCTGCCTTTCATGTCCAACGCGCCTCGTCCCCAAATATACCCATTCACAATTTTCGCCTCGAAGGGCGGATGGGTCCATTTCTGATGGGCGGTGGTGACCACATCCACATGCCCATAAAGTAACAGAGGAGGAGCGCTACCACGTCCTTTCAGGCGGGTGATCAGGTTTGGCCTGCCCTCGACTTTGGCAAGAAGGCTGGTCTTAAAGCCTGCCTGCGAAAACAATCGGTTAATGAAGGCAACGCACTCGGCCTCATTCCCTGGTGGGTTGGTCGTATCAAAGCGGATCAGGTTTTGCAGCAGTTCTGCTGGTCGATGATGGATTCCTTCAGACTTGTTGGACATTGATCATCCCTACTATGAATTCAAACTTTGTTTTGCCCCTATTGTACTGCGCTTCCCTACTCAATTTTCATTCACCCAGCTTTGCAGCCGGCAGGGCTGCCACGCCCCGCAGGCCATTGATTGCAGTGAATACCTCAACAACAAACCCAAAATCCCCTATAGAACTATCAAGTCCCTTTGTCAGTCTGTCCAACAAGCAACTCGCGAAGCAACTTTTTCAAGCAGGCTGCTTCGCGAGGCCAGCATAAATCCTTTGCCGTAGGATGTCTTGTTAAACTGTTTATATCAATCTCACTCGACCTTCTTCACTTCCTCTAGCACCGTAATATCCCTTTTCCGCAACTCCTCGATAAATGGCAGGTAGAGGTTGCTGTCAATGGCATCCTCGGGGGGGACGATGCCCTTCTGAGTGAT
>CAYGXU010000101.1:0-11962 GCA_964353875.1 uncultured Anaerolineaceae bacterium
GGGCAGCACGGCCAGCGTAAATCATCCAGTTATCCCACCCTGCCCTGCCGAGTGCGAAGTCAGGCAAATGGGAGAACATCCCACGCCGAAAAACAAAATAATCGCTCCCGGCGGGTGGATGTGGCCTTCCTTTTTCTCGTAAGCGTTCTCGAAATGCTACAGCCCATCCATCCCCAAATTCCAAAAGCTCACAAACCTCCAGATCCCAACGTCGACCTATGACAAGGAAACGCGGTAATCGCTCTTGAGCACGTTGGATGGCGGGCAGGAGGTCTTCCAGGAACAGGATGTCGGCGTTTACATAACAGAGCGTATCATAACGCGCTTCCCGTGATGCGATTTTAAAGATAGAGCTAATCAGAGGCGTACCCAACTCGTTGCGTTCAACTTCGGGAAAAGCGCGGATACCATACTCCTGTGCGGCTTGCGCCAATCCCTCCTCATCGCCGATGAGAAAGACCTCCACCTCGGATCCCAACGCCAACCACGATCCGATCGCATTGCGCTGGATCAGACCAATATGTCCTCGAAAAGGTTTCGGTGATGAAAAGATAGTTAACATTGTCCCATATTAATTAAGCTGGCTGCTAAATCGATCTCCAAAGATAAGGCTATCCAGCCTCCCGCATCGCTTTCTGACGCACATGCGCATTGATTTCCAATAATGCTGGTTCTCGTTCCAAAAGTCCGATCACTTCATCGAAGCCAAAATCATCCCGACCAGAGAAATGGGCGTAGATCTCCCGCACAAAAGCCAGGTCCTCCGCTGTATCCACAGCCCAACGCTGATCGCCATACTGGCCCTTTGCATGAACGCTGACCTTGCGCAGACCCTCTCTTGTTTCGTAGAAATAGGGGGTGACATGTTCCCGTTGATAGGTTTGCGTGGCTTCCAGGTCCGCTCGCTCCAACGCTTTAGTGGTCATGACCTCCACATCCATGCCAATGGGATAAGTACGAATAAGATCATCAGTACCCCGATTGCTGCCAAAAGAGACCTGAGGATACTCCTCTAGAAATGCCTGGACGGTTTGATCAATCACATCCGGATCCATCAGGGGACAATCGGCGGTGATCCGAACGATTACATCCGCATGGGACACCTGCGCGGCTTTGAGATAACGGCGCAGGACATCCTCCCGCTCACCTCGGATATACGAGAAGCCATTTTCTATACAATATTGGACCACAACATCATCGTCTGGGTCCTCGGTTGTCGCCACAAGGACTTCATCAACGTTTTTGGCGCGCTGCACCCGTTGGACAACACGCGCCAACATAGGGACACCTGCGATCTCCATCAGGATTTTCCCAGGCAATCTCGTGGATCCCATTCGGGCTTGAATCACCGTAACGATGGTGGGCTTCTTTTTTTTCACATGCTCCCTCATTGGCTGGTTTGTGCTAGCTGGTATGCCTGCAATAGCTGCTGAAAATTTATCTTCCAATCTGCGCGCCTCTCTGTGATTTGGCGCGCCCGTTCGCCATACTCCTTCCGCAATAACGGATCTCGAACTGCCTGTAAGATCACATTCGCTAATTGCTCTGAAGCTCCATCGGTGAACCACCATCCGTTCACGCCTGGCTGCACCCATTCACGATTGCTGGCAATATCTGAAACAGCCACAGGAAGTCCACAGGCCATCGCTTCAAGCAGGCTAAGCGAGCTGCCATCCGCATGCGAGGCGCTTACATAGAAATCTGCAGCCCGATAATATCCAGGAAGATCATCGTAACCAACCTGTCCAGCGAAATGCACATGGTCTTCCATTCCCGCTCTTGAAACCATTTGCCGTATCTTTGGTCCAAGCGACCCATCTCCTAACATCAATAAACGGACATTCGCCCCTTGTTTCACCGCTTGAATAAATCCATCGACGACCACATCCACACCGTAGATCTTTTCCCAGGAGCGGGTTGAGAGGAGTACGAAAGCATTCTCCCATCCCAATCTTAAACGCAATTCCTGGTTACCTCCTGGCAAAAACAAGTCCAAATCGACACCCCAAGGGAAGACCACAATGCGATCAGCGGGCATTCCCAAATTGCGTGCGATCCCTGCGACCGTTTCACAATCACAAAGCAAAACGCGCGTCCTCCTGAGGGTGAATTGTGCTGCCCAGCGACCCAATCCCATCCGCGCGTCTCGGAATAAATCGTAGCCCCAGGACATCGTCACTAAGGGCTGAAAGCCAATCAGCGCGGCCAGGAAAGCGCATGATTGTACCGGCCCGGCATGCACAAGATCGGGCTGGACTTCTCGTATGATGTTCGATAGTGCTCGTAATAATGCGGGAGTATGGGACCAGCGGAAATCCCCTGCCCCAGCGCGCCATGGGATAACATGAACGCCAGTTGGGATGGGTCGTCGTTCTCGAATATAAGCTCCGCGCTCCAGCCGTAAATAATCAATCTCGTTCCCGCTACGATCCAAGCTATAAAGAAAGCGATAATCGTGGGGCGTGTAATCACGAGAGAAATAAAGGATGCGCACTACGCCCCCAACATCGACCAAAAGATCGCCTCGCCCCGTGGAATCTCGAGACTCGCTTTCAGCCCCAAGACAGCCTGAATATCGTAAGGCTTGATGGCGCCCAGCGGGGCAGGGCGGAGGACGTCGATCATCTCACGCGTGAGCGCCTTCCCTGCACCAATATCCACTGCTGCTCGTAGGCACCTTTGCTGGACAATCACTGTCTCACGCTCATTTTCGGCTACGAATTTATTCGGGGAACCCAATGCTCGTTCCAGTTCGCGCGTGCGGTCGACCATTTCGCGCCACGAATCCGGGTCCATGGCAAAGGCATGATCGGGGCCAATCCGGCTGCGGTCATCGGTGAAATGCTTCTCCACGGCACGAGCGCCTAATGTGACTGCTCCAAGAACTATCGCATAACCATGGGTATGGTCTGATAGCCCCAAAACAACTTCCGGATAGATACAGGTATAGGTCTTGAGGACATTCAAGTGGATATGATCAAAGTTCTCTGGGCTGGCAGTATAGTTGGTATTACATTGCATCAATACCAGCTCTCCATTAGCAGCCAGGATCTCATCCACTGCACGTTGAACATCTCCGATGCTTGAGGCGCCCGTGGCAAGGATGATCGGTTTGCCTTTTCGAGCGATATAGCGAATGATTTCAAGCCAGGTGATATCTCCTGATCCGATTTTATAAGCGGGCACATAGGGTTCGAGCATATCGACCGCGTCAAAGTCGTAGGGCGAGGAGAAATAATGGATTCCGACCTCGTCGCATGTCGCCCTTAATTCGGGGGTCCATTCAAAAGAGATGGAAGCGTCTTGATAAACGTCAACTACCGACTTCTTCCACTTTGATTGATGGGAGACTTGCCCACCCAATGTTCGAAAGCCATACTCGCTGACGATTTTCGATGCACGGAAGTTTTGGAATTTGGCCGCATCCGCACCCGCTTCCGCAGCCAGTCGAATAAGCATCTTCGCCCGCTCTAGATCGCCATCATGATTGGCTGCGATGTCCGCAATAAAATAAGTCGGGCGATTGCCCCCTATCCATCGATCTCCGATTTTAGTCTCCTTCATGATCCTGCCCTCCTATGAGTGACTTCAATCGTTTGGGGAAGTCCTCTGCTTTCAACTGAAAAAATCGCTGGATTCCCTCTTCGATCGAGGGGCATTGAACATCAAGAACACTTTTCACTTTCTCTGAATCGAGGCAGAGATTCTGTGGCCTTGAGGCATTTAGACCCCTTTGACTGACTTCGATGGGCTCAATCAAATTTGAATCAAGCCCAAATATTCGAGCCAGGCGAACTCCAAACTCGTATTTGCTGACGCAATCGTCGCTAAGCACATGGTAGGTTCCGGATATTCCGCGCTCCAGCATGTTGATAAGGATGACGATGAGATCATTGGCGAGAAGCATTTTTGCTTTCACATCCACAAATCCGCGGCAGCCTAGATCCTTTTCTAAGTAAAACAGAAACCACTCAGCCAGGCTGAGTTTATTTTGTGCATTCCAGCCGTAGAAATTCGTGCGAATAATGAGCGCTTCCGGGTGAGCATCAAGCACGGCTTCTTCACCTGCTCGTTTGCTTCGACCGTAAACGTTAATCGGGCAAGGTACATCTTCTTCCTTATGGCCAGCTCTCGATCCGTCAAAGACTGCGTCGGTGGAAATGTGCGCCAATCGAGCGCCAGACGCCCATGCTGCCTGGGCAACCCAGCGGGCCATGTCGCAGTTCAGACGAAAGGCGCGCTCAGGATCCTGCTCACAGCGATCCACATTGGTCTCTGCTGCGCAATGGATCACCCAATCCGGCTTTGTCTCCATAATCACCTGATGTGCATGTTCGCGAACACTCAAATCAGCACGAATAGTTGTTAGTGCGTTGGTACGAAACGAGTGAGAGTGATAAATAGCAATCACCTCGTATTTACCCATGGTTTCCAAAACCAGATTGGCTCCAAGCAGTCCACTGGCGCCGCTGATCAGGATCTTGGTCACATTCAACTCACCTGGTTGGTATATTGCTCTTCAATGGGATGGATGAATTCTTTAATCGCTTCAATTGTCAGCCAATGATCATTGGTGTTACTGGCATAGACGAAGCCCTCTGGCAACCGCTGGCCATGATCCCTCCATCCATGACCGAACCAAAGTACGCCTGTTGGCTCGATGACATACATATCCTCAAGCTCAACAGTATGACGTGCTTCATCTTCCGAGACCAGCACCTCGTGAATCTTCTCGCCTGGTCGGATGCCGATGAATTCTAATTTCGCCTCTGGTGCAATTACTTTTGCCAAATCGACCACGCGCATGCTGGGTATCTTCGGGACGAAGACCTCCCCGCCTTCCATTTGCTCGATGCAACGGATCGTGAAGCGAACTCCTTGTTCCAGGGAAAGCCAGAAGCGCGTCATCCGCTCGTCGGTAATCGTGAGGACGCCTTTCTCACGTTGTTTTATAAACACAGGAACCACACTCCCTCGACTACCAACAACATTCCCATAACGAACACAGCAGAAGCGGGTCCCCACACCACCGGCATAAGCATTCGATTGAACAAACAGTTTCTCCGCTGATAACTTTGTCGCGCCATACAGATTAACCGGATTGACCGCCTTATCCGTGCTCAAAGCCACCACGCGCGAGACGTCCATATCTAACGCAGCTTCAATGACATTCCTGCCGCCCATAATATTGGTCATGATCGCTTCGAAAGGATTGTACTCGCACGCCGGCACTTGCTTTAGAGCAGCTGCATGAACGACGATGTCAACTCCATGAAAGGCTCGACGCAACCTCTGGTAATCTCTCACATCGCCGATGAAATAGCGCAAGTTAATATTGGAGAAGCCGATTTCACGCATCTCGTGTTGCTTTTGTTCATCTCGGCTAAAAATGATCAACTTTTTGGGGTGATAGTCTTTTAGCATAATTTCGACGAACTTACGACCGAAGGAACCGGTGCCACCGGTCACCAGGACAACTGTATCTTCCCAATTCATCTAATCGAACCTCACAACAGAAGAGTTAGACATCTCGTTTTTGTTAAAGCGAATCAATGGGTATTGCCCAATCCTCCCCAAGAAATGAGGAGTGCGTTCTTCCAACCAATAGAGCATCCGTAAAAAAGACCTGCCGAAGAACCTATCATGGGCAAATGCCCTTAGGAATGCTATGCTCACACTACGCCAGACACGCACCTCTAATCCTGGCAATGCCCCTAATTTTTTTTCCACCCATTGATAGTCGTGTTTGGTCGTAAATGTCCCTGGTCTCTGAAGCAAATCAGCGGCTTCAGAGTTTGCTTGTGCGCCGGAAAGCTGGACTTTATTTACTGTGCAGATGCGGCGACGAAAAGCTTGGATAAATCGGGTTGTCCAGGCTGTCGGTCTCTGAAAGAATCGCATTAACGGCGCATCCTCACCCCAAGTATAGACCACCACCGTTTTGCCGTTTGATTTCAACGTGCGGAAGAATTCCCAAAAAGCGTCGCCGTGCTCTTGGGGAGGGAGGTGATGGATGGTATGGAGCGACACGACTCCTTCAAATGCTGCTTCCTTGAATGGCAAATGGGCGATATCACCGATTACATAAAGACCATGATCTCCTATCCGATCCCGAGCTTCTCTTAAAGCTCTTAATGAAATATCCAGACAGACTCGATACTGAAAGCCTCTTGAGTATTCTAAATACTCCGGATATTGGATTGGCCCGCATCCTGCGTCGAGTATGAGTTTTCCAGATCGCGGCAAGAACCTGGCGACCCGCAGATGACATCGATGGATATATTCACGCGAGACAGGCCGTAAATCCTCATAACGCGCGTTTTGGTAGACCCCTTCACCGATCTGTTTCCAGCCAACGGAATCGTAAAATTCACGTACTCGCGCTTTAATCTCCTTTTCAGCAACCAATAACCCTTCACTCATACGGAAGCAGTCCTGTCCCAGTCAATAGGGATCCCTAAAAGCGCATCAATAGTGGGAGCATAACGATCTATGGAATTCAAGATGACATTCTCGATCGAATGGTTTTGAACATCTTTCCAGAAGTAAACCAGATGCCAGGGAAATCGAAAGGGATATTCAAAGAAGAATCGGTAGGCATAAGTCCAAGCCAAATCTATTTTCTCTTGAGAAATCCGCCTTCCCATAGGTTCCCGGAGCAATTGATCTACAGTCGTTAAATATTCCGACATCGTTTCTGGATCAAAAGTAAAATCCTTATTGCGATAATGGGTCATACCACTTACAACCACAGGGATCCCACTCAAGGCCATCTCCAACCCCACCGTGGTTGTGTAAACCAATCCGATGTGTGCCAACTCAATCAAATCATACGTGTTGATCTTCGAATCCGGAGGGACGACAAAAACATGGGGCGGTATCTCGACGACAGCTTGCTGAATGATCTCGACCGATGGGTGCCCGGCTCCTAACATCTCACCCGGATGGACGCGTACAACAATTTGAACATCGGATCGTTTGGCGAAGTGTTGTATAGTTTTTGCCAGCCAGTCCGCCATACCCGAAGTAAAGATCTGACGCCCAAGCGCCAAGCTATCGCCAACGACATTGGTGCAAAGCAAAGCAATAGGTTTTTCAGGATCCAAGTCTAATTCCCGTAAAACTGCCAAAGCACCTTCGCTTTTTCCTGCCTGCCATTGACGAGCAAAATTAGCCCATACCCTCCCCCCTCTTCGAGCCTGGTAGAGCGTCTTTATCTCTTCCAATTGCTTCTCTGACAAAGGCCAGTCTTTTTTCGACTTCCACAGATCCGAAGTGTCCAATCGCATGACCTCATCGTCCTGCGCCAGCCAAATCCGCTCATTTTGCTCACCAAATTCCAATGTTACTGTAGGGACTTCGAGGTAACGCGCTACGCGATAAAATGCTCCGAATTCTAGTATGCTTCCATTCGGGATGATGACCACATCATATTGATTGCCCGGCAACAACTGAAGGGCTGCGTTAGCGGCGACGCGATTCCGATGTTGCCTTAATAGAAAGAGAGCATGATCCGACCCGGTTTCTTCAATACTGATGCTCTCCCGCTGCAAAGTGTATTGGACATCGACTCGACTCTGTTCATCAATTACGCGACTCAATTCTTCCGATAGGTTCCAGTCGGAATAGGTGCTGAGATCGCGAAGCCTGATAAGCCCGTTGAGTGGAGCTAAAACCCGCTGGAGATAATACCTATGGCGTCGTAAATCAAAAAGATCCGCTGGCTCCCACCATGTACGATAGGGGACATAAACCAGGTCAACCTCATGACCCAATCCACTCAAGAGCAAACCCAGAGCAACTCCGTATTCCAACCACCATCGAAGGGAGGCAAGGACCAGCACACGCTTCTTTCGATAGGGAGCCTGTCCCTCCCTGACCTGTGATACCGCCTCAACCCAATCTGGTAGTACTGCTGCCAGTTGATCCAGACGATAACCACAAGGCAACTCACCAGGGACCGGTCGAAGAATTTGGGCAAGTTCTGCCGTGAAGGGTACTCGACTCAAGAGTCGTTTTAGACCTCTTGAGGCATTTTGTTCACTCAATTTACAGCCTCCCCAATCTCCCAGACTAATGCTGGCCGTAACGGGCCGCGACGCTGTTCCGCCCAATGGCTCCCTGGCGCTCCCGTCCCATCTACAGTGAATGTCAGGGCATGCTCGTCCGTGAAGTACGAGCGAATGCGAAATGAACTGGCATTCACCCCGAGGATAAAACGCCCCTCATTGAGCAAATTGGCCGGGATACGACACCGACTAAGATGACAACCCGCCTTGCGTATAGTGTAGTGTTCATAAACGTCGGGATTATCCGTATCGAAAGAAGTAAATACGGGCTCTCCTTGGCTCGTGGAAAGATAAATGCCTGTCCTCAGGCCAGTGATGTCTTCTATGAGTTCGTATTCAAATTCCACAATAAATGGTTGAGCGGATAGAACCTGGTGTGTGACTCTTCCCTCTTGATCCAAAACGCGTAATGCTTTTGGAAAAAATGGGCTTGTTTCCTTACGTAACTCATCATCTACCCAGCACCTTTCCCCTGCCTGGGTCATATGAGCGGTCATATAGAAATCGATCGCTTCAGAAGTAGGAGCGAAGCATACGATTCGCCCTTGATCAAGGACAATCGTATCCTGTGTGAGACGTGCAATCGCTGACATATTATGACTGACAAATAAAATCGTCCGTCCCTCATGGGCCACTTCACTCATCTTTCCCAGGCACTTGCGTTGAAATTCCGCGTCGCCGACTGCCAGAACCTCATCGACAACAAGGATCTCTGGCTCGAGGTGGGCAGCAACAGCAAATGCCAAACGTAGATACATCCCACTCGAATAGCGCTTAACCGGTGTGTCAATAAATGGCTCCACCTCAGCAAAGGCCACGATCTCATCAAATTTGCGGTCGATCTCCTTTCGCTTCATCCCCAAGATCGCTCCATTGAGGTAGATATTCTCTCGTCCAGTCAACTCAGGATGAAAACCAGTGCCCACTTCCAACAAAGAACCAACTCGTCCATGGATCTCCGCCACTCCTTCCGTGGGTTCCGTGACCCTCGAAAGCAATTTCAATAAAGTGCTTTTACCCGCTCCATTCCGACCGATGATACCAAGGACTTGCCCGCGATGTAATTCGAAGGAGGTATTTCGCAGCGCCCAGATCATCTCGGGTTCATTCTTGCTCGGTTGGCGTAAATCGCCTCCCCTGATTCGGCGCATAGGAAAAGCTGCCGCCTCTACGATCACATCCCGCAGTGTGCGATAGTTGGCAATATATTGCCCTATTCGATATCGCTTCCCGAGATTCTCAGCTCGGATGGCAATTCCATTCATCTGCATTCCCATTCCATCTCAGTTTCCACCTCTCACTTAGACGACATCCGCAAAAGTCCGTTCCATCCGCCTGAAATAAAAAACGCCACTGATGAGCAAGAGAAAAGAAACCCCAATCGAAGCCAACAATGAAATCATCTCCGGCTCACCCACGCCGAGGATCGCCCAACGAAAGCCCTGAACAACCCCCGCCATCGGATTGAGACCATAAAAGGGGCGAATGGCCTCCGGAACGATATTGGAGGAATATACAACCGGAGAAAGGAAAAACCAAACCTGAAGTAAGAAGGGGATGATATAACCAATATCACGGTAACTCACATTCAATCCCGCCAACCATATCCCTACGCCCATTGCTGTGATCACAGCTAGGATTAAAAAGAGAGGCAGTGTCCAAATCGCAGTTGTAAGGGGTATCCCATAGAAAATCATCATCCCGATCAGGACCAGAAAAGCCAGGGAGAAATCTACCAAAGCAGCGATCACAGGAGCGATGGGAATAGCCAATCGCGGGAAGTAGACTTTGGTGATTAAGTTGCTGCTCGCGACTAGACTCGTCCCGGCCTTACTAACTCCACTCTGGAAGAGCTGCCAGGGAAGGATACCAGCAAAATAGAAAATAGGCTGCGGGAGTTCGTCCGTTGGGATCCCTGCCCATCGCCCAAAGAACAGGCTAAAAATCACCATCGTCAAGAAGGGCTGCAGGATCGCCCAAGCAGCTCCAAGCACACTTTGTTTATAGCGGACTTTGATATCCCGCCAAATGAGGAAATAAAGCAATTCACGATAGAGCCAAAGCTCACGAATATTTACCCCCATCCACCCACGGGAGGGACGGACCACTGTCAGGAGAGTCGTCTCGCTATCCGTCATCTTTTTTACCCCGATTGGAGAACGCCTTCCCTTGCCATAATCACCTCACGATTGTGCTGATACCATTCCACCGTTCTCTTCAGACCCACTTGGAAAGGTGTTTGAGCGCGAAAACCGAAAATTTCCTCCGCCCTCGAAGTATCCAACCTCCGCCTGGGTTGTCCATTCGGCTTGCTTGTGTCCCAGATTAAATTTCCTTCAAAACCCGTTAAGGTGGCAATCAGTCCCACCAAATCACGTATACGGATCTCATGCCCCGAACCCAGGTTAACCGGATCGCTTGAATCTAACTTCTCTGTCGCTAGAAGGATCCCTTCAGCAGCATCTTCGGCATAGAGAAATTCCCGCGTGGGGGAGCCATCGCCCCAAACAATGATATCCTCCTCACCTTGGATTTTCGCTTCAACACATTTACGAATAAGAGCAGGTATGACATGCGATGTCTCCAGGTTAAAATTATCTCTGGGGCCATATAGATTAACGGGGATGAGAAAAATCGATGAGAAGCCGTATTGTTGGCGATAGGCCTGTGACTGGACCAGCATCATTTTCTTCGCCAGGCCATAAGGCGCATTGGTCTCCTCAGGATAGCCAATCCAGAAATCGTGTTCATGAAAGGGGACAGGGGTGAACTTCGGATACGCGCATACTGTCCCGAGAGCAACGAACTTTTCCACCCCCCTCTTCCAGGACTCATGGATTAATTGTGCGCCCATCATCAAATTATCATAGAAAAATTCTGCCGGGCGAGAACGATTGGCGCCGATCCCCCCCACATTGGCAGCCAAGTGAATCACGATGTCCGGGTCCGCATTATTGAACATCCGATGAATGTCATCTACTTGGACTAGGTTGTATTCTTCGATCAAGGGAACGAAGATCTCTTTTACACCCCGAGTCCTCAACTTATCGATAACATAGGAACCAAGGAAACCCGCCCCTCCGGTTACACATACCCGCTTGTTCTGCCAAAAACCATCCTGCCCATTTATATTATTCATCTTAATTCCTGCCTTTCATCCCTATTGATTATTGGACAGCCAATGGTGCATTTCGATATTGCTCCGAGCAGGGATCCACAATGATTCCCGAACGCAGAAGTTGCAGGATTTCCGTGATCAACAAAATAGCCTAGCAGTGAGTCGCCGCCCACAAGCAGGTTGTCCGCCACGGTCACGAAATAACCGCGTCTTAAGCGTACCCCAGTCAATGGGGAACCAATATAGCCCGCGCCTCCTGTGATCAAGACATGTCGATCAATTTCAAACATCGGTGACAATTCTCTTCCCTATAGCTCAAGTAAAGAGAGTTCACGTCCATTAACCAGAATCACTACCACTCCCTTACCATTTTCCTCTGACAAAGACATCCCTTGTTCTAAACTAGTTAGACGACAAACATCAGCGATGTCGCCATCTCCTTCGATTTTTACTTGCTTATAGCCCCGCTCCTTCGCAAGCCTGAGCAATTGACGGGCTTGATCGCGTGTCTGGCGATAAAGCTGCATCGAGTTTTCGATATAAGCAACGGTCAGACGCGCCCGTAAAGCGATCCCTGAAGGTGTGATGATGTAACGCAACTTACGGCGCTCAGCGCGCTTAACCTTCACATACCCCTTCTCAATGAGCCGCTTGAGATGCCAATTCACCGTGCCTACAGCCACACCAAGCCTTGCTGCCATACTGGCTTGGGTCGTGTCGGGATCATTTTCGATTGCTTCGAGTAGATGCAACTCACGATCGGTTTCTGGAGAAG
>CAYGXU010000102.1:0-11846 GCA_964353875.1 uncultured Anaerolineaceae bacterium
CACCGATGACCAATTTTCCGCCTGAGCGGATGGCCGTCTTCATCGCCCGGATGGTTTCCCGATACCCGCCCCAGATGAAAGTCGCGCCGACACAGGCAGCCACATCGTAGGCTTCCTTGTCGAAGGTGAATTCGGCAGCGTTGAAATGAATGATCTTGATGCGGTCATCCAGGCCATGTTCAACCATCTTCTTCCGCGCGCGATCACAGGCATGCTGGCGGACGTCGATGCCGACGCCGTTGATGCCGAAGTCCTCCGCCCATAATCGCAAGAGCTCAGCATAGCCGCATCCGAAGTCGATCACACGATCGCCTGGGTTGAGGGCGAGGACTTGGCCGACTTTGAGCACTTTTTCGGAGGAGATCGGGTTGACCAGTTCCATCAATCGTTCGGAGATGTCTTTCAGCTGAAGGAAGTCCATTCTTATTCACCTCCAAGTAATTTTAATATAAAGAAGGGAGAGGGTCGAATCTGAGACTATTCCATATAAACTCACCTGTCAACGAATTCCATGTTTAAACGATCATCAAGATCTGCATCCCATGGTACGATCAGGATAGAGGGGAGAAATCGGCCGTATGGAGATATGAGGAGCATCGATCCTTGAACTGTTTTTGCGCAAGATAGATGGTTAAATGAGGTATTCACAACAGATTCGGGAAATTTCTGCAGTCACTTTTGCTGATAAAATATATAAAAGCGGCTCCAATCCGGAGGGGAAGGCGTGATTGCCCTTTCCTTGATGTAACCTATTTCGATCGTGGGAATTCGGCTCTATTCTTTCTTTTAAAACCCGCGGATTTTTCCAATAATCTGGATCTGACAGCCGTGGCTATCGCAGCGATGTGATTAACTTTTAGTGGTGTATGTAACGCGGCTCCTGGATCAAAATGGGTCATTCGTATGACGCTCACCAACTGTTGTTTGAGGAGGGAGTGTTTCATCGAATCATGCGTACAGATTTAGTATCTTTCCCATAGAATTTTGCTATTCAGCCTGTAAACGATCCTAATCATGTGGTTGGGCCACCATGCTTATTGATGATTGAAATATATGAAGAGATCGGGAAATCTTAGCAAGAGGTCAAAGGAAGATGGCATCAACTGAGAGGAACTCCATCGCTCCGCAATTGAAAAGCCGATTTCACTTTGACTGGGCGGTACAAACGCTCCTCAAACCGACCAGTACATTGGATACGATCGTTGCAGATGCGAGAGCCAACTGGCTCACACCTCTTCTTATTCTAACGATTACGGCGATCCTCTCTGTCTTGGTGGCGGCGCCGATGAAACAGGTGACAGTGGAGGTGGAGGGAGGATTCATCTCACCGGAGTATCAATATTATTCTCCCGAACAACTGGAACAGCTTGAGCAAGCAAGATCTGTTGCAAGTGGACCGGTCTTCACGGTTGTGTTTCCGATAGGGTTGGCCGTCGCCAAGATCTGGTTGGGCTGGCTGATGGTGGGCGCGGGTTTACATCTGGTGCTTACCCTGATGGGCGGGCGAAGCAGCTCAAGTGCCGTGATGAACATGGTCGCCTGGACCGGGCTTCCATTTGTGCTTCGCGATATTGTTCGCATTCTTTATATGCTAACTACACAAAGCCTCATTCAGTATCCGGGTTTGTCTGGCTTCGCCCCGCAGGATGCAGGGACGGCGGGCTTGATCCTCATGCAATTGTTGAGGGTGGTCGATGCCTATTGGATCTGGCATGTCATCCTGCTCGTCATGGGAGTGCGCACTCAGAAAAGCCTGGCATCAGCAAAGGCAATATGGAGTGTGGTGATCATTCAGATCCTGGCACTTGCATTGCAGATTGTCCCTGGGGTCCTATCTGCAAAGTTAAGTCAATTGAACATCATTCGTCCGTTCTTCTTCTGAGTACGAACATGGGAACATTGTTGATTCGCACTCAAGGATTACGTAAGACCTATCCCATGGGCCGCGAGCTGGTGCATGCCTTGGACGGAGTGGATCTGGCTGTGGGACGGGGCGGCTTTGTAGCCGTCATTGGCCCTTCCGGATCGGGTAAGAGCACGTTGCTTCATCTCCTTGGAGGCTTAGACCGACCCACCGGGGGGAGCATTGAGGTTGATGGGATCCAACTTGAGAGCATGGATGAAAATGAACTTGCCCTCTATCGACGGAAGCGGGTTGGTTTTGTGTTCCAATCTTTCAACCTCATCCCGAGTTTGACCGCCCTCGAAAATGTAGCTTTCCCTTTACGCTTTGATGGGGTGCCGCGCAAGGAGCGTGAAGCGTATGCGATGAAATTGCTCCATCGCGTGGGATTAAGCGATCGTATGGGTCATCGACCAACGGAGCTTTCCGGTGGAGAACAACAGCGGGCTGCCATCGCTCGTGCGCTGATCAATGACCCAGAATTAATTTTAGCGGATGAACCGACAGGCAATCTCGATACACAAAGTGGAAGCCAGATTCTGCAACTTCTGGGAGATCTCCATAGGCAGGGGCGTACGGTGGTCGTGGTGAGCCACGATCCGCGCGTAACTTCCTTTGCCACTCATATCACTTGCTTGCTCGATGGGCGTATCGTTGACTTGGCGGAGTACAACGCCGCTCTCGCGCTGGCACCCTCAGAGGCGATAAGCGATGAAAGCGATTTCTCATCTGAACTTTAAAACAGTGCCCCTTATGGCTGTTATTTTCACCCTTGTTATGGGGTTTTCAGAAAGCGTCTCGGGGTCTTCGTTTCGATCTCAGGATCTCTCCGACCCTTTGTTGCCCTTAGAGGGGTCGACGCGCCCGGCAGCGCTTTCGGTTGCACTGTTTGAGCTGGAGGATGAACCAACTTCAACGGCCACACCAACCTCGACACCTTCATTCTTTGTACGTCCGTTGATCGTCGTGGAATCCTACAACATCGGCGGATACGCGGTGCTCCCCGGGCAGGAGTTCGATTTAAATTTCCGGTTGAGCAATGCCGGTCGAGCGAAAGCCAGAAACATCGTGGTCGTTTTCGTGACCGGGAACTTCATACCGAGAGGGAATGGGGGTGTCCTTGCCGCAGGTGTTATTGCTTCAGAGGCCTCCACCGGCTATATCCAGCGCTTGGCAGCTGGTCAGGATTTGGCAGAGGGCGCAATGGGGACACTCGCCCTTCAGATCACATATACCGATGACACGGGCGCTGGCTACAGCGAAGATTTCACCCTCAGTATCCCCATCGCAACCGAGCAGAAAAAATCGAGTCCGGGTTACTATTACACTCCCACCCCTTCGCCAACGCCTGCACCTCGGCCGCAGCTTCTGATTCAAGCTTATCGGACGGACATTTTCGAACTACGACCAGGTTCTCAATTCTCACTCTCTCTCGAGGCTGAGAACGTTGGCGGAAAGACTGCCAAACGTATCACCATGGTTATGGGGGGAGGGATGAGCATCAATGATTCTGGTTCCGAGAATGACCCTTCCGATTCGGGGACGGGCGGACTTTCGGGGGGCGGTGGGGATTTCAGCAATTTCGCACCGCTCGGATCGTCCAACGTAAAATTCCTAGGGGACCTGGATGCGGGTAATTCGCTCACAGCTTCGCAAATGTTGATCGTCAACGGCAGTACGAAGCCGGGCGCCTATCCGGTGAAATTTTCTTTCGTTTATACCGATGATAAGGGGACAAGCTTCACCGACGACCAGGTGATTACTTTGCTGGTTGTCTCGTCGCCTTTGCTGGATATCAGTTTTTATCGACAGCCCGATCCGTTTTTCGCAGGGCAACCGGGGCAATTGCCTATTCAAATCGTGAACCTTGATCGTAACAGCGTCATCCTCAGTCGGATGGAAGTCACTGCGGAAGGCGCTCAACTCGAAAACAATAGCAGCTTGATTGGTTTCCTGGATCCAGGTGGATACTTTACCTTGGATCCAATGATCATCCCTGACCAGCCTGGCACAATCATCGTTACGGTAAAGGTGGACTATCTGGATGATTTCAATCAACCGCAATCGATTCTCCAGGAGCTCAGCATCGAAGTGATGGAAGCTTCCGCGTTTGAACCGGGAGCAGGGGAGATTCCCGGGACCGATGTCTCATCCCCGACCGTGCAAGAGACTGCATGGCAGAAAGTGCTACGCTTCCTACGCGGATTCTTCGGATTGGACAGCGCTCCCATGACGCCCAGTGAAAGTGTCCCTCCACCATCGGAGATGGTCCCGCCTTCTGAAAACCCCCCTATCGTTGTACCTGAGCCGAAAGGATAGAATGGGATTATTCAATCTGATCGCCCTCAGCCTGGAGAACCTTGGACGCCGTAAGGGACGTGTGTTCCTGACAGCCATCGGCGTGGTGATCGGAACGGCAGCGCTGGTGGTGCTTGTTTCGTTGGGTTTTGGGCTGCAGCGCGGTGCAAACATGCAAATAGGGAATATCGGAGAGTTGACCCAGATCCAGGTGATGCCGAATTATGGTGAGGAGTTTTATGGGAAGGGAGGCGGCGGGGGGATGGTTGAAGTTGTGCCTGCGGAGATAGGCGGGCAAGGTGGGATTCCAGCCAACCAAAAGCTGATTACCGATCGATCCCTGATGGAACTCGCTGATCTTCCCGGTGTGGTGGGGGTTTATCCACGCGATTATCTGCAAGGAGGTTTGATTCAATATGGCAGATTAGAAGGATGGGCGCAGGTCATGGGTGTGCGACCGGAGAGCTTGAAAGGGCTTGGCATAGAGGCGGAGCGGGGCACATTAGAGCTAGAGAAGGGCACCGTGGTGATAGGGGCGATGGTTAACCAGAACTTCTATGACCCGCGTCAGAGACCGGGTCAAACACCTCCTCCTCCGCCTGATTTCCTCGATCAGAAAATCAAGATAGTCCTTTCAAAGTGGTCGCAGGAGGGGGTTGAAACGCGCAAAACGATCCAGGCGCAAGTCGTGGGTGTTCTGGCGGAGACCCGAACCGAACCGGATTACACAATCTACATGTCCTTGGATGAGGTGGAAGGATACAATCAATGGGTTATGGGGAGTAGGATCAACCGTGAGCGTGATGGTTATCCCATGGCGATCGTTAAGGTGGAAGAGCTTTCTCGAGTGTTAAATATCGCCGATCAGATCAGCGATATGGGCTATCAGGTGTACACCTTGCAGGAGTACGTGCAAGGGACCAATAGCTTCTTCCTCGTGCTGCAGATCGGGTTTGGCGGGATTGGAGCGATTTCACTTATGGTGGCCGCGATTGGGATCGCCAATACCATGACGATGGCCACCCTTGAGCGCACGCGTGAGATCGGCCTAATGAAAGCGGTGGGCGCTACCAACCGGGATGTCATGGGGATCTTTTTAGGCGAAGCTGCCGGCATCGGATTCCTTGGAGGGCTTGGCGGGATAGTGCTTGGGTGGAGTGCCGGGCAGGTGATCAATGTCTTTGGACATGCATACATGGCTGGGCAGACCAATCCAATGGGTGGGATGCCGACCACGCTCGCAGTATATACACCGACCTGGCTGCCGATCTTCGCGTTGGTTTTTGCCACGTTAATTGGTGTGTTATCCGGTTTGTATCCTGCCTTGCGCGCCGCGACGCTGGTCCCGGTTGAGGCATTGAAGTATGAGTAGGTTGGACCAGCGAGGTAAACTTATCCCCTGAAGTGCTCTTTCTCTCCGTATTAATAGCTCTTCAATATCCTTCGATTTTTCACCTGAGCTTGAGATCACGCAACCTGATAGTATGCATGGGTTGTCTCATCCTGGCGGATACAGGTGGGCAGGAAGGGTAGAGCTTAGGTAGGAATCGTGTTTGACCGTAAATCTCCCCCAATAATTTATCAGATTTAATCGAACACCTTGAACTCGAATCCAGGATGAGTTGATCCGGCGGAAGAGATTGATCCTTTGTGTAATGGGTATTCACCTCAGATTTTTCACAGCTCCAGGGCGGATCAATTCGATGAGACGATGTCTTTATATGATCCTCTCATTTCCTTATCAACCGCTTTGGGGTATGCTTTGGAGGGTAATTTCGATTGAAGGAGAACAGGAAAAGCAATCATGCAAGCCATTGTTGTTGCCAACGATCAGGATGAAAAGGAGATCCTCGGCTTCATTCTCCGCAGGGACGGGCTGGCGGTTGCCTCCAGTTCCGATCCCCAACGCGTGCTGAAGAATTGGTCGGAACATCCGGCTGACCTGATGGTTGTTGCCGTGGTTGAAGGGGCAAAGCCAGAGGCGATAGTCGATACGGTGCGAGCAGTCACTCAGGTGCCTTTGTTGGTGGTGGTCGATTCCCGATCAGAGAGGATGCTCTGTGATTTGCTTAAAAGGGGTGCTGATGTGGTCTTGAGCCGTCCGGTGTCGCCCCAGGTATTATTAGCGTATGTCCAGGCTATAATGCGGCGTTCGGGCAGCGTCCCCAGCTTTGTGCTGCCGACTCTGGCCCTGGACGTGATCACCCTCGATCCCTCGACACACTGTGTTACCGTCTCCGGTGGGGAACCACGCCGATTGACGCAATTGGAATTTCGCCTTTTGTATACGCTCATGACCAACCGTGGGCAGGTGGTCCCGCTTGATGTCATCGTTGAGCGCGTATGGGGGTATACCGGTGAGGGCAACCAGGACCTGGTGCGGGGCTTGATCAGCCGTTTGAGACGGAAGATCGAGCCCGACCCGGAAGGAAGCCACTTCATCGAGACCATTCCGGGCATTGGCTATCGCTTCATCGTGGGCGATATCTAGCCTTAGCCCATAACATTCAGCCAATTTTTACGCTCTTGATGCCTTCCAAGGGGAATTGTGACAGCTTTTGTACAGCGCTTGAACGAGTTTTCCTGAACCAATTGGTAAATTCTGAGGTGCAATTAGGAAGGGACTAATGGTTTTTCGAGGATACAAATCTCCTCCTGTTTCCATGTTTGTAGTTCAACCATATCCCTTCAATGTGGTCTGAGGAATATCGTAGGGACTCATGTCCTGTATGACGAGCGTCGATATCGAGGGCGATATAAAACCCGGGCTTCGGAGAGGGTCGGCAGTAGTTATGAAGAAGGGGAAGTTCGAAAGCCTCGATTTATGGGAGGACATCACTGAATTTGAGCAGGTTCAGGCCAATACTTTGCGCTGGGTGCACGCCAAGAGGCCTTGGTTTCATTGAGTGTTCCGGAGTGTAGTTCGGATATTCGTCGAACTCAGAAAGGAGGATCTATATGACGAAAGCGGCTTGTCCGGAATGTGATGCTAAGGTTTTGTTCTCAACCGCCCCGAAGTTGGGTCAGAGAGTGTGCTGTGCCGAGTGTCGAACGATGTTGAAGGTGATCTTGCTTACACCGCTTGAGCTCGATTATGCTTTTGTTGAGCCATTCCAAGAACATCTCCCTGGTGAGGAGAAGATGTCTCCCACAAGGGATAGGTTGGGTTGAGCCCACCAATTACTCATGCAAACCAGTGTTTTGAGTGTGGTTCGTGTAGAACATCCACAGCCGATAAGGTTTACATCGATTGTGGATTCAAGCTATTCATCCTCCGTCCTATTTGAATAACCTTGCTGAAATGTTGTTCAACAAGTTGTGCAAGCTGCAATTGTGTCGTGTTTCCAGCTCTCCGATTTGCTACCAGGTGATTGGATTCCCAAGATGTTTATTGTCATGGGTCCTTCTTACAAAAAGAGGATGAGATGACCTTAACGACGGTGATCGTTACTGGGTCAATGGGGGAAATCGGATTTGGGCCAAGGAGTCGATTATTTCAATCCCATGCTTATTTAGGGGGGTTGCCATCAACAAATTTTCGTATTACATTTTCGTTTCTTTATGGTTGCATCTTTGTGGCACAAGCGTATGATTGTGCCTGACCAAGTGGCCGCTTGAGGAGGTTAAACATGGCCAAGGGGTATTGCATGGAATGCGATGCTGTTCTCAATTTGGGAAAGTCGCCCCGTAAAGGTCAGCGAGTTAATTGTTTCAAGTGTGGGGCTACGCTCAAGGTGACCAGCCTCTCTCCCATTGAATTAGACCTGGAGTATGAGGCGGATAACGATCCTTGGGGTGATTACGAGGAAGGTCACGATCGCGAGATCGAAAGGTACTAGATTCCCCCATTTACACTCCTGAATATTGGACCCGCCGAACCTTCGAGGCTTATACTGGACCTCAAAGTGGAATTTGGCGTTGGCCGCATTCGTCGCACACCCTTATTGAAGTGAGTGCCAATCGTGCGCGTAGAGGGAGTTGACGCGATTCCCTCTATCGACCTTGCATCGTCCACGCGGGACAATGGGACGCTTCCGCAGAAGGTGCGGGCAATGTTATAGTTCCTTCTTTAATTGTATGGTATGGAAAATTCATCTATCTCCTCGATCGGTTGGATGTAAACTGAGCCTTGCGCCATATGTAAATGAAGGGCGGATGGTCTTGATTTGGAAAATGAAAAAGAAATTGTCAAGGAGGCAGTCGGATGGGACGTGAGAAAAGCTTCGGCCGGATGGATGTCCCTCGTTTCCGGGAGTTGGCTGAAAAATGGCGCTTTCCCGACGTAGGGCAGTGGACAGAGGAAGAATGGGGATCTGCCCTGAGGCGGGCCGCGGAGTTGGAGAGGCAATCCCTAAGTGAATTATGGAAAATGGCCAAAGATCGTGGGATTGGTGCAACGAGCCATGTTGAGAAACGTGCTCTGGTGATGACGCTCCTAAAAAATGAATTCTTGGATGCAAAGAAGGTGAGGGAGTTGCGTCGGTTAGCCGAGGGTCAAGGAGTTGTTAATGTCCGGCAACTGAAGAAGCCCGAATTGATTCGAGCGCTTCTTCAAGGAGAACACTCAACTCTGGAAGAAACAATCCGGAAGCCTGCACCTGAATCAAGGGGTCACACCTCCCCCCGATCGATGCGTCTATTGGGGACTGCCACCCGTCTTGCCGGGGGGATGGGGGTGACCGTCTGCATTGTAGGAGTGGTCCTACTCCCCTTTGCGACCAGGAAGGTGCTTGCTTTGTCGGACGACTTTCTGCATCGAGCCGGCGAAGAGGCACGCACGATGAAGGTCTCCCTGGAACAAGTCCATGGCTCGCTGGAAAGCGCAGGCAAGGTGCTCGATTCTACAGCCGGAACACTTAAGACTGCAGGGCAGTCTATGGAGGAAAACGTTCCATTGATTGAGTCCTTGAGCACATTGGTCGGAGATCAAGCGCCAACGACGATCGAGACGACGCGGCAGGCTTTGATCGCCGCCGAAGATGGTGCGGAGGCGATCGATCAGGTCTTACGTGGCCTCGCCAAACTGAGTCTATTGACTGGGGTGACATACGACCCTGAGCAGCCCCTCGATCAGAGCCTTGCCCAGGTAGCGCAGGGTCTGGAACCTTTGCCTCCTACGATGATCACGGTGGGGGAAGATATCGGAGAATTGGCAGACGATATCGATCAGCTCGGCCAGGATCTGCCCGAAATGGCCAGTCAATTGGAAGACTTCGCTGTGGAGATCGTTGCATTGCAGGATGAGTTGGAGAGGTTCATTTTTCAACTCGGGGAGAGTGCCGTGGCTCTCGAACGCGCCTCTGAACGGGCACCCACCTGGATTTGGGTGACATTTGTTTTGGCGGAGATCGGTCTGATCTGGCTTGGGTTGGGTCAATGCGCCGTTTTTTATGTGGGGGACCAGATTCGTAGGGGCGGATAGCCGTGATGGAATCAGGAGCACAACTCTGTGAAACAAATCGAGGCTGTGGAGTTGAGCCGAAGATTGCAGATTGGTTCTCGTTCGTTAGATATTCAGCTCTTGGTCAGATGATTAGGATCAAGCAGCGGCGCACCTTCGATGTTCGCATCGATTTCCAGGATTTGCAGGGCTCGTTGGACTACTTCGTGCGCGAGTTGCTGGGGGTCTTCTCCTCTGAGAGGGATTTGCCCTCCCGCCAGAGCGCCATGGCCGCCGGCTGAACCACGCTCGGCGACAACCTGGCGCGCCAACTTCCCTGCGCCTCTGTGTTGTGTTCGCGTGCGGATGGCCAGGATGAGGGAATCTTGATAAAGACCAATGCAGATCACCCATCTCACTTCCTGCAATCGGAGCAGGAGGTCGGCCAGTTCGGCTGCCAGGTCGGGGTAGCTCATTTGGCCGATGTAGCTGGTGATGACTCTATCGTAGATACATGTCGATTGCAGGGCGCGCACCAGGCTGCGAAAATAATCCGCAGGAACTTGCGCCTGCTCGATCTGGACCAGCATTTCAACGTCGATCCGCTGTTGCAGGTAGAAGTAAGCGGCCACATCGGGCGGCTTGGCTCCTCGACCGAGGGACATGGTGTCCGTCTTAATGCCATAGAAGAGAGCGGTGGCTAGCCTCGGCGAGGGTTCGATCTCAGCCATCTGGAGATACTCGGCGAGGATGGTGGAAGTCGCCCCGTAATCGGGGCGCATGTCAGCGAAGGGAACCTCGAGTCTCTCTTCCTGTAGGGGATGGTGGTCGATTACGATGGTCGGCTGCATATTGCGGGGCAACGCGTTATTTCCAGTACTTGGCTGTGTGTCAACCAAAGCGACAGAGACTGGCTCCTGAAAGTGAGTAGAGCTCAATTTCACCATGGGGTGATCGAGGAGACGCACGAGGGCTTTGTTCTCCGCCCTGCCGATGAGGCCATGGTAAAGAATCTGGCTAGACAGATCTGCTTTCTGTTTAAGCAAGTATTGCAATGCAACCGCGCTAGCAATGGCATCGGGGTCAGGGTCGCTATGGGGTAAAATAACCAGCCGCTTCGCAGCTTGAGCAGTTGATATCAGTCTTTCCAAGATCGGTGGATCCATGCAGCTTCTCCGCTGTCCATTGCTCTTATAGGGATTCTACCTTATCAGGTCGCTGGGGAAACCCTTCTTCTGCGGAGGATGAGCGGTTGCCGTGGTGTGCATGGACCAGGGCCTGGATTCATAACGGTGAGTGGGGTGATCATGCCGATGAAAAAAGGGCCGTTTCATGCCCAGCTCCTTCCCATTATGGAGTATGATAGGAAGCTGGACAATCGATGTGAGGATGGGAAAAAATAATCAATAGGGGTCATACAGCATGCCAAAAGCGTATATGATCGATATGGACGGCGTTTTGCTCAAGGGCAACAAAGCCATTCCTGGGGCGACGCAGTTCCTTGAGCGGATTAGCCAAGCAGGTGCCGCTTACATGGTGCTCACCAATAATTCCCGCTACACGCCGCGCGACCTTCAAGCCAGGCTTCGAAGCGCAGGCCTGGAGGTCCCGCTCGATTTGATCTTGACCTCCGCCATCGCTACCGCCTCTTTTCTCAGTCAACAGAGGCCAGGGGGCTCAGCCTATGTGATCGGAGAGGCGGGATTGACTACTGCGCTGCATGAAGTGGGTTATATCCTGAGCGAGCATTCGCCGGATTATGTCGTGCTGGGTGAGACGGTCGCTTACACGTTTGAGAGCATCACGACCGCCATCCGGCTGATCGAGGCCGGGGCGCGTTTCATCGCCACCAACCCCGATATCACCGGCCCATCGGAGGGGGGAATCGAACCGGCCTGTGGGGCGGTTGCGGCCATGATCACGGCGGCAACGGGGGCGAGTGCCTATTTCTTAGGAAAACCCAACCCCCTCATGATGCGCGAGGCGCTGCGGCGCCTTAATGTCCATTCGGATGAGGCGATCATGATCGGGGACCGCATGGATACCGACATCGTTGCCGGGCTGGAGAGCGGGATGGAGACGGTGCTTGTCTTGAGTGGGGTCACCAAACGTGGGGAAGTCGATCGCTATCCGTACAGCCCGAATCAAATCATCGATTCAATTGCGGACTTGGAAGTATAGGGGGTCAGTGATTTTAGTCGCGTCAACTGTCGCGAAATCTGCCCTTGCGAAGAATTTAATTCTCCTTCGAACCATAGATTCGAT
>CAYGXU010000103.1:0-11786 GCA_964353875.1 uncultured Anaerolineaceae bacterium
CAACAATAGTATGACGGGAAAAAAGTCATGTCGAATTTACTATGGCTGGGAATTACTCCCGTTAAGATCCTTCATTAGGTTTATGTCAGGCATTTATTCGTTATAAAACGATTGCACTGCCGGTCCGAGATCTTTATCGGGAGCACCCGTAAGGATTATAGCGCCGATCGGGGATTCAAACAACGACACAGGAATTGCCTCCCAAGCAGCTTCTCGACCATATGCGAAACGCGCTGCGAACCCAGCATTACTCGATCCGTATGGAGAATGTTTTCATCGAGTGGGTGAGCACTTCGTCCTTTTCCATAAGATGCGCCATACCAAAAGATATGACCCCCGAAGTCGAAGCTTTCCTCATCCATTTGGCTGTCGATGAAAATGCGGCTGTATCTGCCCAGAATCAAGCCCTCGTCGCGTTGCTTTTCCTCTACTGTCAGGCGCATACCATGCGCATAGCCATATAGACTATAAGTGGGCAATTCCACCTAACCCGCTGCCCATACTTGCAATAGCCCCAACAGAGTGAAGCCAATGTAGGAGACAACGTTGACGATCACGGCCGTCGAGGCGGTCTTTCGTAAGGGTCTTTTTCTAAGCAGCCACAGAATGCCGCCCTCGATGAGAATCGTGAGAATGAAAACCAGGAAGAAGTAATGGGAGACCACATCCGCGATGAACATAATGCCAATGCCGGGTCTGCCAATCACCAGGGTGTAACCGGCGACGCTTGAACCCAGGTTGATCAGGAACGAATCGAGCAGCGACTCCCAAAAGGAGCCCCATTTAAGCAGCCGCAGAGCGATCGCCTCAATCAGGGTGACGGAAACGATGGTGCAGAGCCCATAGAACGCCATCCATGCAAAGATCATCCCAGCAGGGAGATCGGCGAACGGCCGGGTGAAGTCGAGAAAAAGAATGGATTGCATAAGAACCTCCCGTGGCGTGGTGCAGATTTCCGCCAAGATCATTGAGCCAAGATGGTCACATACGCCACATATTTCCGCACACAAGTTGTCCCAAGTGTAGATTGCTTTCGTTATACCTGTATCTATCCAGGTGTTATCGGGCGAACTCGTTGCCGAAAGTCTTTTCTGGGTGAGGGGCATTGGTCAGCAGGTCTTTTAGAAGGCAACACTGCCTGTATCCCTTTTAGAAAATAAGGGCATAACCGAAAATCTCATCCTAAGAACACAAGATAGGAAATCGAATGAGGGGATCCATGTGAGTGCAGTTCTACAACGGAAGGTCTTGCCGCGATCTGCGTAAGGTGTTTGCGGTCGAATTGATATATAATGTGCCACTTTTTGTTTAGCGGAATCTAGCGTAGCGAGGGAAATGAAAAAGTGATTTCACTTGAAGCATCTCTTCACCCATTTCAGGAGGCGTTTAATGCCTCACGCGGTTCGCTCAAGTTTATGGCGATTCTATCGCCGACCTGACCAAATTGAATAATTGCGGGCACCCGTGCGGTGCAACAGTCAATTCTTGAGGCTTATCCAAACGAAGAGTTTCAAATCCTGATCGTTTGGATAAGAATGGCTGAATGCGATACTCTTG
The DNA here is from genome assembly GCA_964353875.1 of uncultured Anaerolineaceae bacterium. Taxonomy (GTDB): domain Bacteria; phylum Chloroflexota; class Anaerolineae; order Anaerolineales; family E44-bin32; genus MGNI01. Next base: position 1,558 of record CAYGXU010000103.1, read on the forward strand.
AGGCTGCCCAAGGCGCAGCTGAGCTCTACCTCAACGATCCGCGCCTGATCCAATTTTATGATCCGCGCAAGCGCATCGGCTCGATGATTGCGCACGGGTTTGGCGCAGAATCAGGCCAGGTTGCGTGGGATGTCTACCTATTCTATGAGGGAGAAGAGAAATGGGTGGATAGAGCGCCGATGCCGGTTGATTGGGCGCATCAATTGGTCGGGAGCAGTTGGGCGGATCCGGCCAGATTACACAGAGGAGATGATCTGACGAAAGAATTGCATGATATCATGGATAATCTTGTGAAAAGGGATCGGCTTACATAACCTTTGGCTAAGATGAAAGGTATTTAGCCTTACATTTTATTGTGCGCGATCTCTGGTTGCGCAGTAAAATAGCGAAGTCATTCTGCGGTCAGCAGAGCTTCGTCGTTTGATCGCTGCTCACCTTCTTTGGAAAGAGAGTGTTGAACCAATAAACCTGCTCGCCTCGACAAAGCGGAAAGCACCATTGTCATGAGCGGCATCGGGGAAGACATCATGGATAGCTCACATGCGACTCAGCAAGAGTTTGTCGGAAAACAAGGCGAAGAGCAAGGTTTAAGTGAACAGCGCCTAAACGCTTTTTGGTCCATGTCGATCGCACAACGAGAGTCGCTCCTGCTCTCGGCCATTGCCGAGGTGCATGCACAGCACTATGAGCGCAATGCGGCCTATCGGCGCACCGTGTCTGCGCGTGGTCTAGGTCCCAGAATCAATCAGGATCATCTTCCCAGGCTCCTTCGCCCGACTGCCCAAACCTTCAAGTCTTATATTGAGATCTTGGGCACACCTTTTCCCCAAGACCGCCCGCATGACTTCTTGCATTGGCTGGCTGACCAGATATCGGTTGAACTGCCAAAGGAAAGATTTGCACACTTCCGCCCTCGTTATCGATCGTTAGAGGCTTTGTTGCAGGATATTGAACGCATCTTTGATGATTTTGGCCTGGAAGTGTCCACATCGAGCGGCACCTCGGGTCGGTCAACCATTATGGTTCGGGATCAAAGTGGGATCGATGGGACGGTGGAAAGTTTCTACTTGGCTTTTCAACGCTTTTTGGGGATGCGCGCCGATCACCGAGCGATATTCATCATGCCTAGAGAGACCCGCATCGCCATGGTCCGAATGGCGAGTTTCAGCGTGGCACGCGTGGGATTGAGCGACGATCGAATACACTTTACGATCCCATTCCCTGCCCAGCCCGATCAGGTCCGTATCCGAACGGGCAGAACCTTCCGGCCTGGGTGGGGAGGCAAAGTGGAGCAGCGAATTCTGCATCCCTTTATGAATTGGATGAATGAGCATGTTGTCACACCACGAACCATTCGTCTAACCACGGGTTTGCTCGAACAAGCCGAAGCCGCAAATGAGAAAGTGCTTCTATTTGGCAGTTGGGTGCACCTTCATTTGATCGCTCAGGAGCTTTCGAAGGCGGGACGGAGACTACGTCTTGCTTCGGGGAGCCTGCTCGGCACGGGCGGGGGTATGAAGGAGCGCTATCCTTTCACACCGGCGCAAATCCGACAGGATTTAATGCAAGTCATCGAATGTTCGGATGGTCATCCGATTCCGATCCGAGATGTCTATGGCATGGCCGAAGGCAACTGGGCGGCGATGCAATGTGCTTCAGGGAATTATCACATCCCTCCCTGGATTTATGCAGTGGTCTTGGATCAGGATGACAATTTCATGCTTGGTGAAGATCGCAGCGGGCTATTAGCGTTTTTTGATCCCATCGGCGGTGGCAACCTGTTCCCATCGTTTTTTAGGACAGCCGATCAGGTGAGATTGATCAACGGCGCGGGAGGTTATGATCCGACCTTGACTTGCCCCTGTGGGGAGGTCGGCGCATATATCTCGCGTGACTCGATCCAACGCATGGATTTGCTTGACGAGGCGGGGTGCGGAGCGCAGATTTAAGAGCACGCAAGGAGTGTAATATGGGGAAGCTTATCGATGGCTTCTGGTTTCCCAAAGGGATTCACGAGCAGTTGCTCTCTCGTGAAACAGAATATGCCACGCTTTCATTTGTGCGCGGGAGACCATGCGAACCAGAAGTCGAGGGGGCTATCACGGTGCGTTGGCCGCGCCTCGCTCAGGAGCAGTGGAAAGATCTTCTTCGCCTCCTCCGAGACAACCGGGCGAAAATGCCGAAAGGTCAGGCGTTCTGGGATCGTTTCCAGGCCGCCATGGGAGCCTTCGCACGGCGTTTGGCTGAACCCTCCGATCCCATTCGATCTCAGGCGTTGAGCGTTCTCCCTGGTTACACAGGTTTCTCCGAAGCTATGATTCGCTTCACCATAAGCGCTTTGGATCTGTGGGAACTGGATCGGATGCCGGCTGCCTTCTCCTTGGCCATCACCAACGAAGCCGCTCGAACCTGGCAACCCATGCAGGGTTTACCCGGTCGTCTTCATTTCTACTCAGCCGACGCGAAGCTTCGTATGCTCCAAAGATTGCCAGGCCTTGCTGCTCGATCCCTCTTTCGTAGGCCGGACCATCCGGAATTGGTCGTGGGCTATGGGGCAGGCAATGTGCCTGGTACCGCATTGCTGATCTCCATTCTCGGCCTTGCTACTACATTGGCCGGAGTCGAGCCGCCGGCGCTGGTGGTCAGAAATTCTCGCCGAGAACCGATTTTCACTCCTTTGGTACTCAAAGGTCTGGAGGCGATGGACCCGGATCTTGTTTCCACCCTAGCCGTGCTCGTCTGGGATTACGAAGAACCATTAGTGCAAGAAACCCTCCTTTCTGAGGCGGATCTCTTAATCGCTGCGGCAAGCGACGAAACCATCGCTCAAATTGAAGTTCAAATCGAAAATGCAAAACGGCGTCAAGCAGCCTCCTCTTCAGGTCACGCACGTGGGCGGCCCATACGCTTTCACGCTCATGGCCACAAGGTCAGTTTCTCTGCCATCGGAAAGGAAGTGTTGGCCCACGGGTTGAATGACAGGACCACTGGTCACTCGTTGTTGGATATGGTTTCACTGCTGGCAGCATTGGATTCGATTTTCTGGGATCAGTATGGATGCCTCTCGTCCCGAATACATTTCGTTGAGAACGGGGGCGAGGGTCATTATAGTCCACTCGAATATGCGTCGCGGTTGGGAAAGCAGTTGCGCATGTTGGGCGATTTCATCCCGCGCGGGGCATGGCCGCGGCAACATCTCCATGATCGCTTCGATCGATATAAACAATTGGAGACGACCGGCCAGGTTCATGTGCTATCCAACTACGAGGATGAGTTTGTGCTGGCTGTTGACCAAAGACAACTCAATGCTGATGCCTTCCGCTCGCTGGTGAATGACTGCCAGGGGCGTGTAGTGATTGTCCGTCCCATTGATGAGCTGGAGGAAGTCCCTGATCGCTACCTTCGGTGGTTGCCAGAAAACAACCTGCAATCATTGAGTGTTGCCGTTGGGTATACGGAAAAAGGATTGTCTGCTCGTTTTCTGGATTTCGCAAAGGCTTGTGGAGAACGGGGGGTCACAGCCATCCGCTCATTGGGCAGAGGGGCTTTTCCCCAGTTGTCCTATTCATGGGATGGCCTCATTCCTCTCGATCTGGAATTTCGGAGACCTCCAGGTCGTTTCACTTCGATTGAGTTCGAATCCCCGTATGAGCAGATGGTCGAAACCTATAAGATGTTCCTTGAGCATGGTTCGGCGTTGGGTTTGGGTGAAGGGTCTTCCCCTTCTTGATTGGGAGAGGACCCTCATACCCTCGAGGATGGATCAGCTCCTTCCTCTTCGATGGTATAACGCATGATGGCTTTGCTCTTCGAGGGTCGGGCGCACTCCACAAACCCCGCTTGCTTGAAGATGGAGGGGGTGCCCATGAAGATCGAGACAGGGGGAAGACGATCGCTTCGAGGTATGGTTGGGTAAGCCTCCACGATTTTGCCTTTTTGTTCACGTACATATTCAATGGCGTTCAGAATGACTTGCTCAAGGATCCCCCGGTTACGATATTCAGGGGCGACAAAGAAACATACGAGCGACCATACGGGTTGATCGTCTAGGCTTTTGAGCACGGAGGAACGATTGAGGGAGCCAAATTGCTCTCTGGGCGCAATGGAACACCAGGCAGCGGCCTTCTCACCGGCGTAACCGAGGATCCCTGGGACGAGTCCCGATTCCACCAGGGTTTTCATGGCCTTGCGGTTACCTTCGCCTTGATTCTTCTCAAATTCGCTGCGCTTCAGCCTCCACCACATACACCAACAGCCCCCATAAGCCCCGTGTTTTCCAAACAAGTTCTCAAAATCGGACCATCGCTCGGGCGTAAGAGGATGGAATACCAACGAGTCGTGGGGTGGTTTTTCGGATGCCATCGTTCCCTCCGCTCTGGCCATTGGCCTTTATTGTATTACCGGCGGGCTTTTGCACGATTCGCAAAAATCCTTATTTGCGGTAGAAAGCCGTGCTACAGTTTCATCGCCTCACACTGCCCAATTGTGTCATCCTAAAGAGCCTATCGGCTTCGCTAAGGATAAACTCGGCGATGAAGGATCCCTAAGAACTCGCTTTCTATGGAATCATCATAGGGATTCTTCGCTCCACTGCGTTCCGCTCAGAATGACATCTCTCCTCATTCATCCTGAGGAGACCTTCGGTTTCGCACAGGATAAACGCCGCAACGAGGGATGCTTAAGAATTTGTATTCAATTTTATCGCCCGCAAGCATTTGTACGACTCGCACGAATCATTGCTTGCGACCGAGAGCCGCGCTATGTCATAGGCTGGTATGGGGCCGAATTTCTTGATGATGGGTGGCTGAAGGTATCGGCAAAAATCTACACTCTTTTAGAGGTTACCCTGGTTTTATATTCCTCGATTTCCTTCATCACGTGGGCATCTAAAGGGACACCGTTCGTCACACAAAAATAATCCCACACTGCACCAAAAGGCAAGCTTTTCAGCTGCTCAAGCAGCGCCAGGCGCATGGTGTAATCTCCCGAAAATTCCAGCATGCGCATGCGCTCAATGGGTTCCAGCAGCGCAAGGAGTAACGCTTTTTGCAGGCTGCGAACTCCGATTACCCAGGCAGCGACGCGATGAATGCTGGCATCGAAGTAATCCAGCCCGATGTGCACTCGATCGAGGTAATCGCCGCGAATAATCTCCTGGGCGATCCCCTCCACCTCATCGGAGAGAATGACGACATGATCGCTGTCCCAGCGGACGCCTCGGCTGATGTGCAAAAGGACTTGGTCTAAAAACATGAGGACCGACGACAGCTTGTCGGAAACCAACTCGGTTGGATGAAAATGTCCGCTATCTAAACACAAGAGAATACCCTTCTCAATGGCATACCCAAGATAGAATTCATGAGAGCCAACCACATAGCATTCGGATCCAAGGCCGAAGAGTTTGGATTCCACCGCATCAAGGTTATATTTTGGGTCAATCTTCTCTACCAATATTTTGTCCAGGGATTCCTTCAAAAGCATCCGTGGTGATTTACGATCGACTGGCAGGTCCTTAAATCCATCCGGGATCCAGATATTGGTTATACAAGCAGTGCCTAATTCCTGGCCAATATGCGCAGCGATCTTGCGGCAAGCGATGCAGTGTTCGATCCAATAGTCACGGACGCCCTGATCATTGCTGGCAAGGGTAAACCCACTTGCTGCGTTTGGATGGGAGAAACAGGTTGGGTTGAAATCAATCCCATGTCTTCGATCCCTGGCCCAATCAATCCAACGCGAAAAATGCTCGGGCAGCAGCTCGTTGCGCTCAACGATCTGACCGCCCGTCTCTGCATAAATCGAGTGCAGGTTCAAGCGATGGCTTCCGGCGACGAATCCATAGGCTCGATCCAAATCACTGCGTAATTCATCTGCATTGCGGGCTTTGCCGGGGTAATTGCCCGTCGCTGCCAATCCCCCACCAAGCGAGGAAGGCTTTGTCTCAAATCCACCCAGATCATCCCCTTGCCAGCAATGCAGGCTGATTTGAATCTGGGCGAGTCGATCGATGGCACGATTACTGTCGACGCCCAGCATCGCATACCGTTCTTGGGCTAATCGATAGGCCTCTTGGATGTGCTGATCGGTGATATCGGGTATCATCTCTCTCCTAACCTCCCAAAGTCTTGACTTGAGCTTCTCTTTCGCGCCAGTAGGCAACAGTATCCCCGACTAACTTATCCAACTCAGATTCACTGGTCATGCCATGCATCGCCCGATACGGATCACCTCCAGGTCCCAGGGGTTCAGGTGTGGCATAGCGAGCACCTCGCGTATAACCGATCACATACAATGCCATAATGATCGCGTCAACATCCATTGTGCCCCCACCCAATGCTCGTCGGTTCGAGTCAGCCAAATGGAGATTGATAAGCATTTCGTCTGCCTCTAGAATCGCCTCGGCTATGTTGGCTTCTTCCGCTTGCATATGGAAAACATCTCCATTGATATAACGAATCGCGGGATGATTGATTGCAGCAATGTAGCGTTTTGCGTCGGCGACGGTATGGATGAAACTGACCTCCTCCGATCGTATCGGTTCAATCAAAGCTCGAACACCCATCTCCACGAACTCGTCGGCGACAATACTGAGAGTTTCCATTGATCGGTCGAACTCATGCTCGTCGTAGGGATGAGGGCGCCCCACTGCTCCTGGGACGATTAGAATGTAGGAACCTCCCACATCGATGCATAGCTGCAGCTGACGGCGGATATAGTCAATTGCATTTTGGCGAACAATGTGCGATGTGCTGGAAAGGTCGTTTTCGGGACCAAACATCCCACATATCCCTGCGACTTTCATCTCGTATGACTCAAGGATCTTTTTCGCTTTTTTCCCGTTGTATCCTAAATCGTTGGTGTACCTGTTCCCGTGCAACTCAATCCACTTGACACCGTGTTTGTGGAGCCGTTTTGCAGTTGTCTCCAATGCTTCGTTTCCAAAACCCCAATTGCTCCACGACAACCGAATCTCTTCGCCAGATAGTGATGGATCAGAGGTGATCGTCTGCTCAAAGCGAGCGACCAGTTGTTCACGTTTCTTTTCCCAATTTTGAGGTTTCATCTCGGTTATCCTTTCATCCTATTTGGGCGTCCCAGTTTCATGAGCAGCCACGAATGACGCTGTCTTTGTCCCATTCCGGATTCTCTATGTGTCTGAGATGATCCTTGGAATGGGCAAGGCTGATGCACGGGCGGAAGAGGCCATCCATCCAGCAAAAGCCGCTGAGCAATGTGACATACCCATGTAGGAAGGCTGCACAAGCCGCTCATTCCGGTGGTCGCCAGATAGATTTTATGCCCCTCTCAATGCACGTCAACGCTGTTGATGATCATTGAACATTGCGTATCCTTCCGTCAGAGGATATGCCCGCACGGAAATCAAAATTTACCGGGATGGAGAACCTGATTCAGAGACAGCAATCAGGATAGACCGGAGGATTTGCGCAAATCCTTTTGACTTCCGCGAGCTCGCCAGTTAGCCTTGCGCTCCTACAACCGGCTGAGCAAGGTCAATGCTTTCGTGGGCGGCCTCAACGGGACCCAATTTGGCGAATTTGAGCAACAGATAAATGTCCACAACCATCAGTATGGCATAGATCAGTGCGAATCCGATCAAGCTGAAAAGCACCATCCCCGCGCCCAGGTTGGGAGACATGGCGTTCTCGGTCTTGAGCAGTCCGTGCACAATCCATGGCTGGCGGCCGGTTTCAGTCAGGATCCAACCGGACGTGTTGGCGATGTAAGGCAGCACGATCACCCAGACCATCGGCTTGAGCCAACGCCTCCACTTCTCCGGCCAGTTCTTCATCGCCAGGAAGATCGCCAGCGCTGCAAGGGCGATCATCAGCAATCCCACTCCCACCATGATGCGGAACATCCAATAGGTGAGCGCCACCACAGGGACGTAGTCTCCTGGCCCATAGCTGGCTGTGTACTCCGCCTGAAGCTGGTTGATGCCCGGGACTTCCCCCTCCGGCTTGAAGTAATACAACATGCTGAGGGCCTTTGGGATTTTCAGGCTCCAGATTTCTTTCTTGCCGCTCGAGTCAAAAATGGCCACAACCGAGAATGGGGCTGGGTCGGCCGTGTCCCAATGCGCCTCGGAGGCAGCTGCCGCCATCGGCTGGACTTCCAACAGGTAAATTCCCTGGATGTGACCCGCCACCCCAACCATGACAGCAGCAACGAGGCCGACGATTGCCGCCAGGCGGAACGAATACTGGAAGAATTGCGCGTGTTGTTTGCGGGCGAGATGATAGACACTGACGCCCAAAACGAAAAACGCCGCGGTGACAAGACCCGCCGAAATGGTATGCCAGAAGAGCAGCCAGGCGCGCGGGTTGAGCACCAGGGCGCCGAAATCCACCAATTCGGCCCGTCCGGTCGCCTCGTTGAGGACATAACCGACCGGATGCTGCATCCAGCCGTTGGCGATCAGAATCCACAGCCCAGAGATGTTCGATCCAAGGGCAACCAGCCAGATGGCCGTCGCGTGCAAACCCTTGGGAAGCCGATCCCAGCCGAAGATCCAGATGCCCAGGAAGGTCGACTCAAGGAAGAAGGCCAGCAGCACCTCGATCGCCAGCGGGGCGCCAAAGATGTCGCCAACATAACGCGAGAACTCCGACCAGTTCATGCCGAACTGGAACTCCAGGACGATCCCCGTCACCACTCCCATGGCGAAATTGATCAGGAATAGCTTCCCCCAAAATTTGGCCATCTGCTTGTAGGTTTCTTTGCCCGTGCGCACATAGATCGTCTCCAGGATGGCGACGAACCATCCCAGGCCAAGAGTCAGCGGGACGAAGAAAAAATGGTAAATGGTGGTAAGAGCAAATTGCCATCGCGACAGAATGACTGGATCCATCGGATTCCTCCTCAGCAGTTTGTGCTATCGGCTGTACTGAGTGTGCCTGCAGGCGCCTTCTTCATTTCGCATCTGTTTGTCTCAGATGCTTATTCCCAATATCTTTATATTTTTATCACCAATGCAACAAGATGTGTCCGTTGAACAAGGAGTGGCGAAAGTGTTAGAACTCCTGAAACTATTTTACACGCTTTGGAGTTAAGGATGACAAAAACCACCTGAAAGCAGGCCTGGCTGTCAATGATCATTCCGACCTTGAAATCACATTCTTTGGGGAGATGTCCATGGCGTTACCTCATCGGCCAGAAGCCGCTCAGGAAGATGTGCAGGAGCGTGTCAGCAACCAACCCCAAGATGAACAAGCCTGCGAACAAGCGGTTATGGTAGAAGGCGAAACCGGAGAACCAGGTCGGCCAGGCCGGGTAACCCTCGGGCGGTTTCTGCGGGCGCGGTTTGGTGAGCACACCGAGGGCCAAGCGCAGGCGATTTCCTGCGAGAAGGATGATGAGCATGATCGGGGTGAAGTAGCGCGGCACGAAGATCAGGTAAAGGATGACGGCATAGATGAGCACCAGAGCGGTCATGTTCAGCACGCGTGCGGTCCTCTCGCCCAGTCTGACCGGCAAGGTGCCTACCCCTCTTTGCTTGTCGTCGGCCAACTTGTCGATATGCTTGCCCACGTTAATGCTTGCCACGCTGAGACCAAAGGGGACGCCCGCCAAGGCCACGTTCCATACGCTTTCGGTCCAGCCGCGTGCGAGCACGAGGTAAACCCCGGAGATCATGATCGGCCCCCAAATCAAGAAGATGAACAATTCACCCAGGGCGAAATACTTCAGCGGCCAGGTGTAGAGCAGTAATACCAGCGCACCGAAGGCAAAAAGGGTGATAACGGCTGGGGAGAAGTCGGTATAGATCAGTGCAAATACGCCTGAGGAAACCGCTAGCGCGCCGCTGATGATAAACCACTTCAATTGCTGGCGAGGGGTCCAGAAGCCCTGAACGAGAGGGTGGGCGCCGTATTCGATGCGGAAGTAGTTATCTTTGTCCACGCCGCGCCTGGTATCGGTATAATCGTTGAGCAGGTTATTGGCGCCGTGGGCGATGAACAGGCCAATCGTGACGATAATCCAAGGCACCCAGGTAAAATGATCATCCCGCCAGGCTAATAATCCAGCAATGACGCATGAATAGATGGTCACCATAGTCACTGCTGAACGAGTGGCGATCAGCCACTTGGAAACGACATCGAGCCTGTCCCACTCCTCTTTTGAGTTGATTTTAACCAGGGTCCACAGGGCGGTTTTCCACATGCTGAAGTTGATTTTCGCCATGACAAATCCTTTTCTCCCACCAGGCG
>CAYGXU010000104.1:0-8938 GCA_964353875.1 uncultured Anaerolineaceae bacterium
GCCGAGGAAGGCGTCTTGATCGATCCCTGCCTGATCATACATAAACATAATAACAAGCTTGGGCTGGCATTAAAATGACGCCAGCCCAAGTGCTTCAGGCACCCAAAAATCCCGGATAAACATGCTGAATTGTCAAGAAGCCCTTTTCAGCACCGGCAGGCCGTTCTTGGTCTCTGAGACGATATACCCCGGTGGTACTGAGTTCAATGCTCCCTCTTTAACCTCTTTGGCAAAGAAATAAATGGACCGGCTTTTTCCTCCGGTCGATATTGTCGTCTTGCAGTGAAGATAATAGGTCTTACCCTTCGAATTCCTATACGCATAAGCCATGACCTTGCTCCTTTCATCCTACCTTTGATGGCGATCTCGTCCCCCAACTCGAAACACTGGATTCAGCTATGGCAAATGAACCTCCTGAATGATGGTTTCTATAATGGTAGCACCTTTTGCACAAACTGCTACCCAATTCGGGTATTCAATTATGTCTAGTTAATTCTTTTTTGTGAGATAAAAAGAGAGGGTTTGGTGAGACCAGTCGCGCTCCTGTTCGCATACCTCAAAGCTATGCAAGGCGCAGACGAGAACAAGGCAACTACGAGAACCTCACTTAAGACGGCTTCTGTTTCTGATGCTGCCTCACCATTTCACGAAGCCGAGGGGCGAAATAGGCAATAATGGGGGAAGGCTGCTCCGGTTGCCATGCCTTCATTGCCTCCCGTTCAGAGACAGGACATTCCTCGGGGGAATGCATGATCGTACCGGGTTTTTCCGCCTCCTCTAGTACCTCCAACGCCTGCAGTATCACCCGCATCTGTTGCGCCACATCATGAGGCTTGCCCAGAGTCTGCCCAAAAGGGAACTCCACCGCCAACGTTCGCGGAGTCCCCACGCGTTCAGCCCAGAAGGGCATCATCGTCACCAGGATCGTGGCCAGGCCTGCGCTCTCCAAGGTTCGTGCCAACACGGGCACGTTAATGGTGCAATCCGGTCAGGCGGGTGTGAGCAGAACGCAGTTCACCCCCTCGGCTTTCATTTTCCTGGCCACCTCGGGACCGTAGTTCTGTTCCCAATCGGCCGTATTCGGCGGGGTACCCTGATACCCCATGAAGGAGTAGGCAATCTCAGCCAAACCCCCAATTCGGCCCTGCTCGACCAACTCGCCAAAGCGATGGATGGGCAGGAGTACATTGACATCCTCAAGCACGCTGCGGGGGTTGATATGCAAATGACTGATTGCCACATGCTCCTGCCGCATATTCACGGGAAGCTCCCGATAGCTCGGGTCTCCCCAGGTTGGCTCCTCTCTCTCGCGCACCACGTCAAAAGGCGCATTCAGCTCGCGATGGTAGATACCGCCTGAAGTCACCAGTGCGAATTTGCACTCCTCGATTGGTCCGGGAATCGGGGTCCAGGGGATGGCGCCTCTTGGTTGAAGCTCCAACCCCTGGTAGTACGCTGTAATCAAACGTGGGAGAAATTTAAAACTATCGACTGACTTATTCCCCTTCATCGGTCACATCCTATGAAATATACTCAACGTATCCGCCATCCTCTCTCCAAGTTATCACCACGCGATTTTTGCTAGTCATCCGACCGCAGATCTCGAATGGGCTTTCCCGACTGACGTTTATACCCTGCGTAAATGCCCATCCTCTCACATCCGAGATCCTTTCCTAGCGATCAAGGAGTAGCCTTTTATCCCAAATAGGCGGATAAGCTCCCTCTTTACTTCAAATCCTGCTGCATGCTTGTGACGATCATCTTTTCTTACGCAGGCGAGATAAAAGCCAGATCAGGCTCAGAAGGCTTGCCAACACAAGGATGGGGCGGGCACTGGCCCACAGGACTGCAGATAGCAATGTGCGTACCCTCCCCACCCTTCGCACTGCCTGAGAGGGTACGATCGTCAGCTCCTGCCAATTAAAGGTTTTTAGGCGCTCGAGGAAACCTTGCTCAACACACCCTTCCAAACTGAAAACATGGATGTCATCTGTCCATTGCCGTGCCAGGCGCAGATCGCGAGAGAACTCCTCCCAATTCAGCGGCGGAGTCACCGCCATCCCTTGAATCTGCACACCCCCACCGGTGATACCAAGCCCCACCGATCCGGCTTGAGGGGCATAGCTCCACAGGATCCCATGACCATACGGGCGGAACATACTGCTGTAAAGCATGAGCACTTCCCGATCCGTGCCCACATCCACCAAACCCATCAAACGCTGTATCAAGCTCGAACCTGCTTTACGCTCATCGACAATCAACGGGAAATGATAACCATCCACATGGTAACCATCGACATGCATTTGCGTGACCAAATTCCTGTAGGCCGTCTGGGCCCAGCGCAGGCCTTTGCGATTGAGCACGCGTCTCAGCACCCCTGACAGTGTCCTTGCCGGATCATTCAACAGCCCTTCTAATTCTCGCAAGTCCATCTCGATATCCACGCCCACGCCCTGCCAATCGAGCCTGTACTCCGCACTCCAGGTCTTGAAGTCCATATAGCAAGCGAGTGCCTGGGAGACATTATTACTGTTAAACCAATAACCCTCCGTTTTCGGGAGTAGTAGCCATGCGATGATGGGAATGCCTGCATCCTGCAAACGACGAGCGACCGCGGCGCGCGCGGGGCTGAGGTCAAGCAGGGCCAGGCTGACACTGGCGCCCAGTTCTTTTAGGTCTTCGATCACCGAGGCATCGGCAAACAACGCCTGCAACGGCTCCGTTTCCAATTCACAGAAAAAGGTTAATTTTGCATCCATCTTCATCAGATCTCCTCTGCATGGCCATGTAAAATGTCCACATCATTGCCATGTTAGTGCCTACGTGAAGCCCTCCCTGCCTGTAGTCTGAGCTTGATCCTATCGCATCCTCCTCCGCCCTATTTCAATAATTCCCCCTTTTTTCGCATGGCATAGCGTTCATAGAAAAGCTGCACTTCACCCTCTCGTACCTGGAATTCCACAGGCAGGCGGTTGCCGTTGGTCAGGGTGTAAAATCTCCCACTCTCAAGGTTCAATTCCTCCGGCACCAAAGGGATGACCGTATCGGTATATTTATCCTTCACCTCGAGCATCAGAAAATCGCCAGCGCGCTTCACCAACGCCTTCATCGTGCCCTTATAGGTTTCGTAACTTCCTTCTAGTTTATCCAGGACGCGCTCTCTCCGTACAAAGGGCAATTGCTCCGGATCTTGATCCAACAAGAGCGATAGGCCATACATCCCCATCTGCGAAAGCAGATAGCCATCGCCATTCGCCAAAAGGGCAATCCCCACACCCTTCTGTGGGATAAAGCCGATATAGGCCGTCGCCACCCCTAGACCTCCGCTGTGCCCAATGAGCCTGTGACCTCCAAAATCAGGAGTGGTCCCAAGGCCAAAGCCATAGCCGTAAACACCGAACGGACCCTGCAGAGGGGTGGCGATGTGCGCCGTTTCCATCATCTCAATCGATTCGGGAGACAGAAGCTGTTGACCTCCAAGCTGCCCCCGCCCCAGAAACATGGAGACATATTTCGCCAGGTCAAGCACATTACTGATAATGCCGCCATCGGAAGTGATGCCTCCATAGGGATACCTGGAGGGGAGTCGCTCTTGATCACGGGTGATGATATAGGGGGTGGCGGCATCCTGATCATTTTCAACTTCCTCTTGATCGAAAAAACTTCTCTCCATGCCCAAAGGCTGAAAAATGTGTTGGCGGATGTATTCTTTATAGGGCAACCCAGCGCATTTCTCGATGATATAGCCCAGGAGTACATACCCCTCATTGAGGTAGAAAAAACGCTCACCCGGCTTTGCCACCGTCCATTCTTGAGCATCCCCTAAGAAAGTCAGCATGTCCTCATAGGATGCAATAGGGAGCCAGTGTTCGCTGGCGCCGATCACCCCGCTGATCACGCTCTCCGCATAAGCCAGGGCAGGGATCCCCGAGGAATGGCTCATCAGATGCCTTAACCGAACCGTGTCGCCCGCGGGCCGAATGGTGAAAGGGATGTAGGTCTCAACCGGGTCCTCCACATCCAACTTGCCCTGCTCCATGAGTTGCATGATGGCGATACAGGTGAAGGATTTCGTTAGCGAGGCGATCCCATATAAGGTCTGTGGCGTCGCCGCCAGACCGTGCTCCAAATCTCGGTAGCCAAAGCCCCTGGACCAGATGGTCTCTCCATCTTTGATCACTGCGATGCTGATTCCAGGAAGCTTTGAATCAGAGACTTTTTCAAATACGAATTGCTCGAATTTTGAGAATTGCATAATTCCGATCTCCCTTCATTAAGCCCGAAAAATTACATGGCTATTCTAAAGCACGTGTGAAAATCCCCGACCTGATCCTCCCAGCTATCCTCGGTCTCATTGCTGAATATAATGCCTCACAAACATATCCATGGGCAATCCATTTAAACTCTGACGGAAACAACCGAAAAAATACTTCAAAGCGCCTGTTGCACGCATCCAGAGGGTACAGCACAACTCTGTAAACCTCAACTATCTTGACTGATCTTATGACCCGGACGTTGAAAGGGATGGACCGCGAGATGTCTCCATCCCTCAAAGACCGTGTTGATGGCAGGCCACTTTAAATACCATCCTGAACCGGAACCAACGGGGGCCTTGATTTCCTATCGTTTGTTGGCGCATTCCAGACTCGACAAGCGACCATCTTGAGGCTATGATCCCATGGTGAAAAGATGTTGCGTTATCCTGATGAGCCGACCATGCTCGAGCATACTCCTGGTCGATCGCAGCGATCATTGACCACGGGTGGAGGATAGCGCTGACTTTAACCGGATTCTTATCATTTCTTTCGAACGCATTTCAGCAAATGGTATGGAAGGCTCTATAAAAATCCGATGAGACAAGACAAGGAGACTGAGTTACTGAAGAAGGCTCTCCTCATCCGCCGCTTCGAAGAGCGGCTTCTCTCCCTTTTCACCGAAGGAAAATTAAACGGGACCGTACACACCTGTATTGGCCAGGAATGGTCAGGCATCGCCATCTCTGAGGCGCTGGTCTGCGGCGACACAGTCTTCTCGAATCATCGCGGGCATGGCCACTATCTATCCCGCACAGGAGATCTCATTGGCTTACTGGCGGAGATTATGGGCCGCTCCACGGGCGTCAGTGGTGGTGTGGGAGGCACGCAGCATCTCTTTGGAGAGAACTTCTATTCCAGCGGGGTACAAGGCGGAATGGCGCCCGTTGCTGTAGGCAGCGGACTCGCCCACAAGTTGCAGGGACAAGTGAATATTTCGATTGCATTCATCGGGGACGGCACCTTGGGCCAGGGCGTGCTCTATGAAAGCCTCAACATCGCCTCGAAATGGGAAGTGCCTGTCGTGTTTGTAGTTGAGAACAATGGCTACGCCCAATCCACGAAAAGTTCTCAAACCATGGCAGGATCGATTGAAGGGCGCGCGGCTGCCTTCGATATCAGCTACTGGCATGGCTCAACATGGGAATGGAAGGATCTCATAGGGTTGGCACGTCAGGTCATTGAATATTCCCGTAGGGAGCAAAAGCCTGCCCTGTTGGAGATCGACACTTACCGACTCGGCGCTCACTCCAAGGGCGATGATGATCGTGATCGATCCGAGATAGAGCAATACTACCAAAGGGACCCGCTGACAAAGCTGGAACAATCTAACCCAGATCTTTTTTTCTCTCTCGATCAAGAAGTCAAGACGATCATTGACAGCGCTGAATCTCAAGCCTCGCAAGCTCCTTTATCGACTTATCATCCTGCAGACATCTTCATACAACACCCAGTTCAATGGTCTGCACGAAAATTCGAACGCGTACGGCATGTGGATCTCATCCATCGTGCACTGCGAGAGGCGTTCAGTCAGGAATCGCGTCTAATGATGATCGGGGAGGATATCGAGGGGCCATATGGAGGCGCCTTTAAGGTCACGCGGGATCTGAGCAGCCTGTTCCCCGCACGCATACGCAACACGCCCATCAGCGAATCTGCCACTATTGGTATCGCTACCGGTCTGGCCCTCAATGGCCTGATCCCGGTCGTTGAAATCATGTTCGGCGATTTCCTCACTCTCACATTCGACCAGTTGTACCAGCATGCCGCCAAGTTCCACGACATGTACAATGGCAAATGCCAGGTCCCGCTGGTTGTAAGGACACCCATGGGTGGACGGCGCGGCTATGGCCCTACCCACAGCCAATCGCTTGAGAAATTCTTCCTCGGCATCCCTGGCCTCAGAGTCCTGGCGCTCAATAATCGCTTCTCCCCGTTTGAGCTGTACACAACTCTGCTATCCCAGGTCAGCCAACCGACCCTGGTCGTGGAGAACAAGGTTCTATATACCCGCTTCTTAGACACAGAGCCCCCACCCGGCTTCATGGTCGAATTCTCCGATGAACACTTCCCGACCATTAGAATTACGCCTCAATCCAGCACACCCGATGTTACCGTCGTTTGCTATGGAGGGAGTCTGGAGGAGGTGGAGAAAGCCATTCCCGATCTTTTTGATCTCGACGAGGTCCTTTGCGAAATCATCTGCCCCAGCCAGATTCAGCCACTCAACATCGATCCCATTCTTTCTTCGGTTGCCGAGACAGGACGATTGCTCGTCGTCGAAGAGGGGCCGACCGTGGCCGGCTTCGGATCCGAGGTGATCGCCAGAGTTGCCGAGCGCTCGATCCAATTGCGAGGGACACGGCGTTTAGGCTATGATGGGGTTGTCCCGGCCTGTTTGACCCTGGAATTGTCGTTGCTTCCCAGCGCACCCGCAATCATCCAGGCGATCAGGAGTATGATTCATGAGCAGGCTTGAGCCCATATTTCTCCCCAGAGAAACCGTAAGCGACGACCGCTACCTCATCCTCCGTCTTCTCGTCCCAAATGGATCTCATGTCGATAAAAATCAGATTCTGCTGGAATTCGAAACTTCAAAAGCTGTTCACCAACTGGAGAGCCCGACGGCCGGTTACTTCTTCTCGCCCATTCAGGAGGGGGAGGAACTCGAGGTTGGCGGGCTGGTTGGCGTGATCTCGGAAGAGGCGACGATCCCCGAGCATGCACTCGACAAAATGATCCCAAATCGCTCAAAGTCTGAAGCGAAGTCGCAGGCGATGGAGGGAGAGGCTCGCATATCTAAGCCGGCGGTAGAATTAATCCGCAAATATGGCCTGGATCCAAAGTTGTTTCAAGGCTTTGCCTTCGTCCGCCGTGAAGATGTGGAGAGGGTAGTAAGAGATAGGGAAACCCCCTCAAAACAAATCCGCCCTGCTTCCGTTCTGTTAAAATCAAGCATTACAGAGCAGGCCAGGATCATCCTGTTCGGAGGCGGCGGTCATGCGAAGATGTGCATCGACATCCTGCGCCAGATGAAGACCTACGCGATCCATGGGATCCTCGATGCCAACATGATTATCGGCGAAAAGGTCTTGGAAGTCCCTGTGATCGGACGTGACACGGAACTAGCCAAATATTACGAGGAGGGCATCCGTCTAGCGGTCAATGCTGTGGGGGCAGCCAGCAACCATCCCTTAAGAAGCACGCTCTATAATAGGATTAAAGAGGCTGGGTTTTCCCTCCCCAACCTCCTTCATCCGGCTGCCGTGGTTGAGCCGTCGGCCATGCTGGGGGAGGGCAATCAGATCATGGCCCATGCCACCGTGGGCAGCGGCGTGCGCATCGCGGATAACTGCATCATCAACTGCGGATCCGTCGTTTCCCACGATTGCCGCCTGGGGAACAATGTCCACATCGCCCCTGGCGCCCTCCTGGCGGGCATGGTGGAGGTTGGGGAGGATACGCTGATCGGCATGGGAGTCACCGTCTACTTAGGAGTCAAGATCGGCAAGCGGGTAATCATCCCTAATGGGATGAACATCTTCAGGGATGTCCCCGATGGCGCCGTCCTGCGGCATGGATGATTCAGGCATAGACCCCTTCATTTCCCCATTTGCGCCATTCAAGGCTCTGCCTAAACTGGCTTTTGGTGGCGTAGATGGAGGGATGAAAGGTGGGTGCAGCGGAGAAGCAGAAATGGCAAAATCCAACCTCGTTTTAGCATTGGCAAAGGTGATCATCGCAGCAGCATGGGCGGATGGCCAAATCTCCCACGTGGAAATCAATAGCCTGAAGGATCTGCTCTATCGAATTCCTGGGTTGAACGCTCGTAAATGGGCATCCCTGGAAATTTACATCGATTCCCCCGTAGGACCCGAGGAGCGTGAACGCCTGCTGGAAGAGCTCAAGGCAGCCATGACCTCCTCCGCAGACAAAGCCTTAGTGATCACTTCACTGGAAGCCCTGGCTCAAGCGGATGGCGAGGTTAGCCAGGAAGAGCAAGCTGTAATTGAGGAGATCAAAGCCTCAATTCAATCCGCAAGCGTGGGAATCCTGGGAGGAATCGGACGACTGATCCGTGGTCCCATCCATCGGCGTTCAGAACGGGTGGCGAACGCTCCCAACCGTGAAGCCGACCTTGAGGATTTCGTGAAAAACCGGGTGTATTACGGGGTTCGAAGGCGCCTGGGGAAAACCGATCTAGACATCTCCGAGGGGGAACTGCGAAAACTGAGCCTGGCAGGTGGATTGATGGCTCGCGTCGCCCAGGTCGATCGCCATGTGACGGAGAAGGAATTTGACGCCATGGTCAACGCTCTCCAGGAATATTGGCCGTTGTCCCCGGAGGCAGCCGTCATCGTGGCTGAGGTGGCCAATTCCGCCATCGCTGCCAATATGGATTACTATCGTCTGGCGCGCGAGTTTTTCAATTGCACCACGGAGACGGAACGCGCTCAATTCATGGACATCCTCTTCGCTGTGGCTGACGCCGACAGCTTGGTTACCAATGAGGAGACGGAACATATCCGATCCATCGCCAAGAACCTGAAACTTACCCATAGGCAATTCATCCGCGCCAAGCTAAAGATCCCCCGTGAACGGCGTACAAGCTAGGCAGCGGAACC
>CAYGXU010000104.1:9038-11425 GCA_964353875.1 uncultured Anaerolineaceae bacterium
CCATCTTAGCCCACAAACGACTTGAGCGATCTCAAGGCCGACACCTTGCCCTTCGATATCGTATCCAGGATCTCGATGCCCTCCTGCAAGTACTCCCGAATAGCCTGAAATGCTTTGCGCTTTTCGCATTTGGTCAGACCGACAAGATCCTGAAGCGGGACCATCTTGACTCTCTTCCCTTGAAACCGCTCATTCAAGAGCACTTCGACGCCAAAACGGCTGGGGGCAATTTCGTCGAGCAGAGGCAGCAAATCCTTTTTGTAATAGATACGCTCGCCAGTCAAATGCGCCGTCAGGTTGGGCATTTCTCCCCGCTTCGGATAGCCCAAGACGGCATCTGCCTTGCCATTCCATATGGGCGCGAGCAAGGCTTCCAGATGGTCATGAGTGAGATTGATGAAGTCGGCATCCACGAAGACAACCAAATCACCCTTAGCCTCCTCAATCCCAGCTGCCAACGCCTGGCCTTTGCCTTTGTTCTCGTCAAAGTCGATCAGTCGTATACTGCTTCCAAACTCCAGCAGAACCTGACGGCTACGATCCGTCGAACCATCGTTTACACAAATGATCTGCGAAAATTTTGAGTACGCCAACAGGGTGTGAATCACTTCGGCTACGGTTTTTTCCTCGTTGAAGACCGGAACGATCACGGATATGCTCATGGGACGCTGCGTTTCCATGCCAGACCCTCCTAGGAGTTTTGAGCACAGATTAGCAGGTCTCCGTTACCAACCTGTCTTACCCGGCGTTATCCGCGCGTCTTCTCAACAATCTGCTGGTAGGCTGACAATCTTCAACAAAATAGAAGGAATGGACGGTAAATGGCTGAAATCCGTCGGCGGGGGGGTTTCCTCACCTGAGAGATACCATGTTGATATCCGAGCGAAATAAGAGGGTATGGCTTATAGCGGAGATGAAGATGATCCCTGTAGAGATGTGGTTCTTCAACGGACAGTTGAAGGAAGGGCTATCACCCTCCCGGAGGTTCGAGACCTCCGGGAGGAGTGGATGGTTTGGGCGAATCAGACCTGTCCTGCTAGGCTACCGTTTTGGTCTTCTTCGGTTTAGGCACAGGAGTTAATTGTTTTCGCAATGCGTAATAGATGGCGCCCAAGCCGAGGATGGTGACGAGCACACCGATGAGCCAGCCGATTCCCAATGGGATGGCGCGCAAGAGTTCGTAAAGGAAACCGCCCAACGCCAGTGCTCCGAACTCCGGCCAGAAACCTTTGCCCTGTTTCGTTGAAAGCCTTTCCAGGATCAGACGTCCGCCGAGGAAGCTCACGATCGCCTTGGTCACAAGCGACAGCGTGAAGAAGAAGACCGCCATCAGCAAGGCCAGCGCCGCACCCCCAAGACCAAGGATGTCATTGAAGAGTTCACCAAAGGTGAATACGCCTCCTAGCACTGCCACCAGAAAAATCACACCAGCCACGATGGGCACGGCGATGTAAAAGAGCAGTGTAGCGATGCAGCCCCATCCAGCGCTTTGCAAAGGACGGCTCTGAGCCTCATTGCGCACGCGTCGCATCACCTCCGGCCAGAATCGCAACAACAGGCCTCCCACAATCAACAGGGCGATGAACTCCCCGACCCGCCTGGCAACCGCCCGTCCCAGGAGACCGGCGATAACCTCGTCCAGTCGGACGACTCTTGGCGGGGCGTATTCTGTCACGCGCACATCAACCGTTCCACCGATCTTGGCCTCATCCCCTACTTCGAGACCTGGCATCATGATCGTCCCTACCCCTGGCAAAGCCGGGAGGACGGCTTGGGGTTGACCCCTACCAACCTCCCCCTTCACATCGCCCCCTACACCACCATTGATTTCCAACGCGGCGCTGTTCACCAGCATATCATCTTGCACCTGGCCTTCATGAAGGGTCTGATAATTGCTTGTATAGAGACCGCGCCCGATGGTGCTGCCGCTATCGGTGATCAGGCTGAAGCCGCCAAAGTAGAGGTTGCGTCCCACTTTCGCATCCGGCTTGATGTCGAGCGAGTACCCCGCTCCATAGATACTCCCTGAGACGCCTCCATTCACGCTCAACGCATACCCAGCCACGACCAGGCTGCCCTCCACTTTCCCATTAATGATGACTTCCGACCCGACCGCAATCAAATCCCCCTTGACTGTGCCATTCACCTCGACACGGTTCGCTGCAATAAACAGGTCGTCGTCGATGACTTCGTCGCTGGGGATGATGACGTTATCCCCCCCTCGGAAGTCGGCTGCCCTGGCGGACCTCACCACCCCGAGCGTCGCCACTCCAAACATCAGCATGACGAGCGCAATCCGAACGATCGGTTTCCAAATCTTATGCATGGCTGCCTCCTGATAAATATGACTTACAGAATACACGGCTGAGTCCCCCTCTGCCGATTTC
>CAYGXU010000105.1:0-3951 GCA_964353875.1 uncultured Anaerolineaceae bacterium
TGAAGGACAAAAGAGGTCGCCCCTGCCTCGAGCGCCCCTTCGATGGCCGCGTTCACATCGCCCGTTAGCCATTTGCGCCCAGTTTGATAGGCCTGTTCGGACTCCGGATTTTCAACTGGACGGCGAGGATATCCCGTCTCAATGCCTGTCACAATTCCAGATGCACCTTCCATGTCGACAGAGATCACAATTTTCATGCTGTTCCTCTCGAATTGGTTTGGTAAGAAAACGACTCGGCCAACCGCCATGTCTTTCTATCTACCCAATTGGCATGCGAGTCCTTAATTCTACAATAGATATTCATGGGCGAGAATCAGAAATACGCTCGAGGTCCAGGTGTAAGCCCGATCGCGTAGTGGCTTACCGGTTTTCGCATTGTAATTTTCTGGAAATCCATTCTCTTTCGCCATGTCGCAGAAACGACGAGCCACTTCCCTAGCTAGAGCTATCTCCCCACACGATCGCAATCCATCCACTAATAGTAGGGTCGATGGAGCCCAAATAGGACCGCGCCAATAGCCATCCTCCTCATAAAGCGCAGAATCAATATGCTCGGTTGCCAGACCATAGGGCGTAAGAAACCGCTGCACATTCAGCACCAGTTGTTTCTGGATCGCTGGGGGCAGCCGTTGCCCAAGCACGATCGGCAGGCAATTGAAGAGGCTATCAGATCCTTCTGTAAGTGCTCCGTCATACGCACGTGGTGACACAAAGTGATCTCCACGCCAAAGTCGGGCTATTAATAGCTCAAGAAGCTGGTCTGCTCGTCTGCGCCACTTCTCTGCCTCGTCATTCTTGTCGAGTCGCATGGCAACTTCTGATAATACATCCATTTGCAGCACAAGGAAGGCCGCCAAGTCGGCTCCTATAATGGGAAGACCAACATCAAAGACCGTGCCGTTGTCCCATCCCGAGTCGTTGCCATGATGATATTGAGGCAGACCATCCCCATTTGGGTTCCGTTGCGTAAGCCACCAGTCGGTCCAATTCACAAGAGGGGCATAAATCTCATCAAGATGTGTCAGCCCAATCCGAGGGGAAACACGCATCATATGCCGTAATGTCCAGCCATGAATCGGTGGCTTGACGAAGTTGAGAATTTGGTATGCGTCATTGATGCAATCAGGCAGTTGTCCATTAGGCAGTTGATGATCAAACAATAGCATCAACTGGTCCCATGCAAGATCTGGTACTCCATAGCTTAGAGCCATGGCATTAAAACAATGGTCCCAACTCCATACATTGGTCATCACGTTCTTCGACATAAGCATGGCTGGGCGCCCAATCAGGCCGTGCGGCGAGATAACACAAGCCCAATTAATGTAAGCCGCCAATTCCACAGTCTCATCATACTCAACTGGCGTAGACGGGTACGCCTGCCGGAAATGTTGGAAGTCTGCTTTACACTGATGCCAGCATACCTCGAAGGGTTGCGGATATTCGCGCGGCTCCCAGGTGGCATCGAATTGCTCCAATGCCCCTTCCATATGTCCTGTTTGTGGGGAGGGAAGAAAGTCGGCGCGGATGTACTGACTTCGAGTGATTTCCCAAGGGGCATCTACATTTAATACCCCTTGCAGAGGGGAAAGCATATAGAGGCGATGCGCCCGAAACAGATTGATCTGCCAGCGGTTCCCCGTCCAGGGCATGGCGTTATCGAAGGGCGAAGTCTCGTCAACGCTCAATCTTAAGCCAACGCCCTCACCACGGAAACGGAGAACATTGTTTTCGTCGATGCATAGTTGAACTGTGCCCTGCTTGCTGCGTAGTTCCAATAAAGCTGGTGTGGCAATGATCTCAGAGGCAACAGGTTTGCCCTTTTCCAGCACCTCGAGACGAAACGTTTCTTTCTGTCCTTGGCCACCTGTTTGTCGCAACCACAGATCAAAGTTTGGCTGTTGCGGCCCTTCACCATCCACATGTCGAGGCAGCTGTGAAACCGCCAGGTATGATCCGTATCGACTGAATGGGACATAACGTAAATCAAAATTCACGAACCCACCTCCAGCACCCTTTCCGGTCTTTGTTCCTCGGCATCCAATCCCAAAATGCTTAATGGTTAGATCATTACATCCTGAGGGTCAGCAATACGACGGTCGTATTATATCGTCTCCATTATCGCTTCAGACCAGTCATCGTAATCCCAGCCATAAAGTAACGCTGGGTAAAGGCAAAAAGCATGATTGGAGGCAGCATGACTACGGTTGAGGCGGCCATCAGAAGATCCCAGCGGCCTAGCCCATCTCCAAAAACAAAACGCAAAACACCCGCCAAGCCCAATTGCAGGGTCTTATTCTCTTCGCTTGTCAAGAATATCAATGGGAAAAGGAAATCGTTCCAATGCCAAAGAAAGCCAAAAATGGAGACAGTTGCAAGTGCTGGTTTGGATAAAGGAAGAATAATGTACCATAGAATCCCCAACGGACCGCAACCATCGATCTTGGCTGCATCATCCAGGTCTTTAGGAATGGACATGAAGAACTGGCGCAGCATAAAAATCAGGAAAGCATTGCCGAAGAATGCTGGCACAATCAACGGTTTGAAAGTATCGATCCAACCCAATTGCTTGTATAAGGCAAACAGCGGGACCATAACGGCTTGTTGCGGCAGCATCATTGTACTCAATACGAGCAGGAATAGAAATTCTTTACCACGCGCCCGTAACCGCGCGAAGGCATAGGCAACCACAGTACACGACAGCATATAACCGATAATATTCGAAATAGTGATAAAAAAGGTATTGAAGCCAAGCTGGCCAAAGTTCAGTAATTGGAATACCTCAACATAATTAGACCACTTCACTGGTTTAGGGATCCATCGCGGAGGAAACAGGAATACCTGCCCCGTTTCTTTCAGGGAGCAAGACAATTGCCAGAGGAGAGGCACCAATACAATTAAGCTGCCAACAATGAGGACAAGATACACCCCAAAATGAGATAAAAGTCTACGATTACGCTTGTTTTCCCAAAAAGATGTTGCATACACAAATTCACCTCCGTTCGACTAAACGGACCTGGGACAGCAACTGACTGCTTATTCTGTCTCATAGTAGACCCAACGCGGAGCAACCTTGAATTGCACTATGGTGATTGCCAACATAATGATTAGAAGGATCCATGCCATAGCTGACGCATACCCCATCTTGAAGAACTGAAAGGCGTTTTGGTAAAGGTATAAAGCAAATACTTTCGTGGCATTGGCCGGGCCTCCCTTGGTCAATACCAATGCCAGGGTAAACACTTGAAAGGATTCAATGGTGTTGATAATCAAGCTAAAAAAGATGACAGGCGACAACATTGGCAGAGTAATTTTCCAAAAAGATGCCCAACGCCCGGCGCCATCGATCTCAGCAGCCTCATAGAGTTCTTTAGGAATCCCTTGCAGGCCCGCCAAGAAAATAATCGCGCCTCCCCCAATGGACCAGAGGCTGATTAGGATTAATGAAATCAATGCCCAATTCGGATCAGCCAACCAACCAGGACCCTGAATGCCGAAAAATTTTAGTCCCATGTTAAGAAAACCAAACTTTGACTGTAAGACGATACGCCACAGGTGAGCCACTGTAATACCCGAAACGATCGTAGGTAAAAAGAAGATGGCACGATAAAGTTTGACGCCTCGTATAGGCTGGTTAAGGAACATGGCCAGGAACATTGCCGCCGTTGTGCCTAGTAACACCGTCCCTGCCGTGTAGAGCAGCGTCACTTTTAGCGAATACCAAAAGAGGGGATCTTTCAAGAACATGGATTGATAATTGCTGATTCCAATCCATTTTGGCGGCTGAAAAAGATCCCAGTCTGTGAAACTGAAGTACAAGGATGAGAACATCGGACCAGCAATAAAAGCGATGAAACCAATAATCCAAGGCGAGATGAGTAAGTAAAAAGAGAGTTCCTCCCGCCTCTCCATTCCGAATCTCGGCCAACGACGCTTTTTATGGGCTCCGGAATC
>CAYGXU010000105.1:4051-11085 GCA_964353875.1 uncultured Anaerolineaceae bacterium
AGCAGCATGTTTATGTCTGTTCGGAGGCAAGCAGTTCATCGATTTGGGCAGCGATGGTCGCTGTGGCTTCTTTGGCCGTTGTCTGACCTAGCCATACCTTGTCGAGCTCAGCACTCAGGATAGCATTCTGCTGAGGCCAGGTGAGCGTTAGCTCAAAGAAGCGTGCAAATTCGCGAGCTTCCATGAAAACAGCGACATTCTTGCCTTTCGTTTTCTCGGCTCCAACATAGATGCCCGGTTTCTCTGCAATAGACTTACGCGAAGGCATCGAGTAACCCAATGCGGCCAGCGTCTCGGAGCCTTCGTAGGTCATATATTTCACAAACTCCCAGCCTTGATCGGGATACTTACACGTGGGAGAAATGCCAAACCCGGCACTATAGATGCTCGACGATCTTCCTGCAGGACCTTTGGGTTTATGGGCAATATCCCACTCGAATTCCGTGATTGCCTGGAAGCCCGGAACCATATACGATCCTTCGAGCATCATGGCGACTTTGCCGGTTTCAAAACCCATATACTCAGAGGGAGGAGGAGAGGTCTTATGGACGTTAATAAGATCTGCCCAAAACTGCAGCCCCTCGTATGCTGCTGGCTCATTAAGCAAGCACTTGGTATGTTCTTCGTTCAGGTATTGTCCACCATGCTGCCAGACCATGGCAAAATAGTTCCCCCATGGCGTCACGATCACATTGCCGTATTGGGTGATGCTGCCGCTACTGTCTGTGAGAGTAAGGGCCTTGGCTGCCTCCATATATTCTTCTTCGGTCCAATCGCCAGGATAGGGCAGGCCGGCTTCATCAAAGAGAGTCTTGTTGTAGAAAAGACCCCAGGTTACCATGTCTTTGGGGAGAACATAGGTTTTTCCATCCCACTGATAAACCTTAAGGACCTCGGGGAAGAAATCATCCAGTTTCCCTTCGGGATCTGCTTCTATATAGTCATCCAATGCGATGAGCGCACCTCGATCGGCATAGGGTGGCAACTCTCCCCCATCAATCTGCATTAGAGGGGGCGGCGTGCCGGCGCCAATCTGCGTCATCAGCACAGTGTAATAGTCCCCGCTACTGGGAATCGTGGGATTGATCTGGATATTGGGGTTCTTTTCGTTAAACGCCTTAACGATGTTCTTAAAGATCTCTAATCCTTCTCCTCCTTCATTGACAAAAAGGTCCAGCTCGACACTTTCAGGTACAGCTGGAGATCCTGCAGGCGCCGTTGGTGTGGCTTTTGCCCCGCAACTGGCCAGGGTTACTGCGCCAGCACCGATGCCGGCTAGCTTAAGGAATTCACGACGGCTGACAACACGACGTCCTTTGCTCGAAACAGAGCTAGGGGTTTCCATTTATACTTCCTCCATTTTCCACGACAGAATTTTCTCCTTCATTTTCTGAAAGAGTGCTATTGCACCTTGAGGAGACGCAAATAGCGAGGATTTGATCCGCCAATAGTCTTTCACCTCAGTCTAGCAAACCTATTTTCCACAATCAATATAAATGCGGACATGGTTTGGACTAATTTTGGACATGAGCAGCATATACATTGTTAACTGAACCACCTGAATTTATAATCAACAGAGACAGGTTTGGTCACGAAATAACCGCGTGCAAATAAGGAGAATGTTGTTATGTTGACTCCATCGACCAGGGAGGACGTTCTAAACATGATGGACGATCTCCACAAGGATTTAAGGGAATCTCTATTAAGATGGCTCCCTTTGCCAACGGCTTTTGTGTTTTTTTACATATCCTTACTTATCACCCGCCTCTTTGGTTTCCAGCCTCTTGCCACTTACGGCATCATTGCTTTGGTTGTATTTGTTTGTCTGTTCACCCAATGGCTTAAAGAACGCAACCTGCATCTAGCATCCTATGTCTTTGTCATAGGGCTGACCCTCGCTTCATGGGTGTTGATCCAATTATTCTTCTCGCCGCTCAGTGTGGTAACCCTACCGGCAGTGATCCTGTTGAGTTTGGCAATATTAGGGTTTCGGTCCATGGTCATTATCGTAGTAATAAGCAGTCTGGTTATATTGGGCTCGGCTATGCAACGCGGTCAATTAAATAATATGGTTCTGGGTCCGATGTCGATCGTCTGGCTAACCGCCGTGGCAGCTTGGTTATTCCAACGTAATTTGAACACAGCCCTCGAATGGGCATGGAGCAGTTTTCAGCACGCACAAAAGCTACTAGAGGAGGTCCGGGAGCACCGCGGCGAACTTGCACGAACAATCAAAGCCTTGGACAATGCATACCTCCGCTTAGAACGGTTCAGCAGGCAACTAGCCGAAGCTCGTGAAGCTGCTGAGGAAGCTCGCCGTGCGAAACAACAATTTGTGGCCAACGTCAGCCATGAGTTGCGTACCCCATTAAATATCATTATCGGTTTCAGCGAGATGCTAACACAATCCCCCGAGACTTACGACATCAAATCTATCCCACATCGCTTTATGGGGGATATCAACCGAATTTATCGCAGTGCCCAGCACCTGAAAAGCCTGATTGATGACGTTTTAGACTTGTCCCGTATAGACGCCGGTCGCATGCCGCTGATTGCTGAACCAGCCTCTCTTTCCACGCTCATGATCGAGGCTATGGATATGATGGAAAGCCTTGCAGCACAGAAAGGGTTGACTTTGACAATACAGGTACCTGATTCATTACCCCCTGTTTTCCTAGATCGTCTACGGATACGCCAGGTGCTGTTGAACCTTTTAAGCAATGCTATCCGCTTCACAGAGAGAGGCAAGATCGCCATTTCAGTTCAGTTGGAAGCCGAGAAGATACAGGTGACGGTGGCAGACACCGGGCAAGGCATCGCGCCAAAGGACTTGGATAAAGTCTTCGAGGAATTTCAACAGCTGGATGGATCGCTCGAAAGACGTTATGGAGGCACAGGCCTGGGATTGGCACTAAGCCGTCGCTTTGTCGAACTGCATGGTGGTCACATGTGGGTTGAAAGCGAGCTTGATAAAGGCAGCCGCTTCCATTTCACCCTACCCCTCCCTTTAGCGAATCCAAGCCTGACACTTCGTTCATCTTCGGTGCCCTCGATAAGCAAGACGCCCGTTGGTCCCACCATCCTAGTAAATACAGACGAGCCCATGGTAGTTAGCCTGCTTAAGCGCCATCTGCAAGGATATCAGGTCATCGGTGTATCTGAAGAAAATTTGTCGGAAGCAACAGAAACCTACTTGCCAAACGCGGTGATCACAAGCAGTATGGGGCAGACATTCGGAACCAAGACACGTCCCCCTCACGTGCCGTTTATCTCCTGTCCCCTGCCTGACCCCCGATACCTGAGCCGTGAATTGGGGGTTGATCATTATTTGGTTAAGCCAGTCAACCTAGAGCAGATGCTGAAGTTACTTGAAAACTATGGTGATACCGTAAGGCGTGTGCTCATCGTTGACGACGATGTACAATTCGTTGAATTAATGGCTCGCATAGTGCATGCTGCGCCTCACCCTTATGTCGTGGATATCGCCTGTGGTGGCGAGGAAGGCATAGCGCAGATGCGGAAATCCCCGCCAGACTTAGTCCTATTAGATCTAATGATGCGAGGCATCGATGGCCTCGCAATGCTTAAATTGATACGAAATGATAATCGTTTGCGAAATGTTCATGTTGTCATCGTCACGGCTCGTGATCTGCCGGATGACGATATTTTTTCGCTCCCTCATAATCGTATCCTTATGGAGGGGCCAGAAGGCCTCACGCTGACTGAGGCTCTGAATTGCCTACAATCAATCCTTAACGCACTTCCTGTTCCCAAACCAGTTTTTTCACCTCACCCAGGGCTCGAAGCAAATCCGCCTGACCAATCGGTTTTTTAAGCGTCATCTGGGCGCCTAGCGAAATTGCCAATTCTGGCTCCTCGAGAACGCTACAAATAATCACCGGGATCCGAGCGAGGTTGGAATCGGACTTGAGAGCGTTTAATAATTCCCATCCATCATTATCCGGCATCATAAGATCAAGCGTAATAATATCAGGACTAAGGGTTTGGACGAGATTGAGAGCTTGATTTGCACTTGCAGCATGAGTGAGGCGATAGGGATGGCCAACAGCAAAACGCTCAAATAAGGCAAAAAGCTCTGGATTATCATCCACCACCAACACGATCATCTCCTCACGAAGCGGCAATAAAACCCAGATTTTTCCCTCATTCTCATCCTTCGATTCATGCAGTAAACGCGCTCCCATGGTCGCCACAAGAATTTCCGCTGGCTTCAGCCCGGGATGATCCAATAAATCTTCTGTTTGAGGCCTCTTTACGCTATATTCTAAACTTAGTCCGATGCCGATTAGCAATTCGGATAATCGCGCCTCAAAGGTGATCTTTGCGAGTGGAAGATTCGTCAGTACATAGTTGGCCAAGGATATCAAAGCCTGTCGCAAGAGGGTCCGATTCATGTTCGGCTTTGGCAAACCGGATTTTACATGTGAAAATAAACCAACCCCTCGTTCACGCGCCACCGTTTCCAATAAAGGAAATAGACTCTCCACAAGGGTAGAGATGTCCGTTGGTTCTCGTTGTTGTGCCAGACGCTCGCTTTCCAGCCGTAGGAGTTCTTGTTCCCCCGACAATCGTTCGATATCCTGATTAGACAAATAACGATCGCGTAGAATGCTAGCCAGCGCTTCAACTGCCGCGGCGCGATCTCTGCGGAGTTGCCGACCTCCGATGCCTAACGAAGCAGCCACCTCTTGCCATGTACGCCCTTCCACATACAATCCAAAAAGAATGGCGTAAGACCGTCGTTCCACAGCCCGAATAGGAACACTATTGCTTGGATTAAGTTCCTCAATCGCATCCAACAATATGCGCCGTAATTCTTGAGCACGTGTTCGTGATGTCACGGTTGACGAAGGTACCAAACGCTTGGCCAAAGTGTGACACTGCAGATGAGTATGATCATAGAGATATGTTAGTGCGTCGCGGACCTCTCGCTTGAATTCGAGGTCGTCAATCAGATCGAGGGCTTGTCTCTCGGGGCTTTTAAACATCTCTTTATTGACCCCAAAATCCATTTGCAAGGTGCTCCGGACCGGATACGATCATTTTTGATCTAAGAAAAAGAGGGCGAAATGGAGACTGCAGGAGAACAAATGGAACTCAACAAATATGAAGAGAAGGGATATGGAGGTCAACCACGCTAAAAGAGAAACTCCGTACAGTTGCCCCTGACTGGTTTCCATCGGCAATAATACTGTTCCCTGAGCCCTACGAGCATCGATCCGAACCTATCGCTTCGTATATGGACTTTTTATTAGGGCTAGTATATCAAGATTTCTATGCCGGTCAACAATCCACAAAAGGCGCGAGAACCATGGCGCCATTTTTCATCCCTCCGGTTAAGATCGAAATAGTGAAGATATCCAGAATTCGGTGGGGTGGATTTTCGTCGCCTTCCTTACTGGCTGCAAAGCCATTCGAACAGGATATTTCAATGCAGCCAAGATGGATTGTGCCGGTGGGTGGCAATTGCCCTCGAGAATTACCATGACATAAATGGTAACCCCGCCCGCCTATTAACTTGACGATGGCCACCGTCCAGGAATTGAAGGTTCGCGATCGAATTTGTATCCTGACAAGGATGGATATACTAACTAAGGACTCTACTTGCATTTTGGATGTATCCGAGCACATCCCATTTCTCTGCGTTAGGCTGGACCACAGCAATGACAATAACCCCCTATAAAGAAAAATCGCCTAGGATGCAGTACTAGGTAATCAGAGAAGCTAATATAATCGATGGAGATCGCAAGAGAATCGAAAAGGAGATATCTCTCATGACCAACGCCTCAGGCATTCAAAGCTCTTATCTTCTAAAAACCAAAGGCTCTCAAATCGTTAACGAAAGCGACCAAATCGTCATTCTACGCGGGTTTGGCCTAGGCGGCTGGATGAACATGGAAAATTTCATCACCGGCTTTCCATCCACCGAAAGCGCCCAGCGCCAAGCAATACTAGAAGTGCTTGGAGAGGATAAGTATGATCTCTTCTTCGACCGTTTTCTGGAGTATTTCTTTCTTGAAGAAGATGCCCAATTTATTCAATCTCTTGGATTAAATTGTTTGCGACTCCCTATCAACTACCGTCACATCGAAGATGACCTGAAACCTTTTATTATCAAAGAAGAAGGCTTTAAACATCTAGACCGTGTGATCGACCTGTGTGCCAAACACAATATCTACACCATTATTGACCTACATGCCTTGCCCGGTTATCAGAACCAGGCCTGGCATTGCGATAATCCCACACACCAGGCTTTCTTTTGGCATCATAAGCATTTCCAAGATCGGTCTGTGAATCTTTGGGAGGTCATCGCCGATCGTTACAAAGAGAATCCCTGGGTAGCTGGCTACAACCTGATCAACGAACCTGCTGATCCCACCGAAAAGATGATCATGCCAGTGTATCAGCGTTTGGTGGATGCCATTCGCGCTATCGACACGAATCACATCATATTCTTGGAAGGCAATTGTTACTCAAGAGATTTCCATATGTTCGGCAATCCCTGGCCTAATATTGTCTACACCATCCACGATTACGCGCCACCCGGTTTTATCGATGGGGGTCCTTATCCAGGGGTCACCGGAGGACAGTATTTCGATAAAGAGGTTCTTGAACTGAGTTTCGAGAGCAAAATCCAGTATATGCTTAAGCACCAGGTTCCAATTTGGGTTGGTGAATTTGGTCCTGTCTATCGTGGCGAATCGCTCTCGGATGCGATGTGTTACTGCTTGCTTATGGACCAGTTAGACATCTACACTCATTATGGAGCGAGTTGGTCGATCTGGACCTATAAGGATATCGGCTTGCAAGGGGTCGTGTATGTCGCGCCTGACAGTTTATGGATGCAGCGCATAAGACCGTTCGCTGAAAAAAAAGCTCGCCTGGGTGTTGACGCCTGGGGTGGGAAAGACACACATATTCGTAACATCATGGAGCCAATTGAGCAAACTTTTGCCACTGAGTTTCCAAGGTATTCTCCGTTTCCATTTGATGCCCAATGGCAGGTCGAGCGT
>CAYGXU010000106.1:0-11082 GCA_964353875.1 uncultured Anaerolineaceae bacterium
CGAACTACGTTTGCTGCTGCCTGAACTAAAGAGGATAAAACCGGATGTTGCGGTTTGGTTCGTTTTCCATCTCAACGAACCAACGACCAGCACAAAGTGGGTCAAGCTGTCCCGCAGCTACCTGGAGAAATTCGATACCCACGCCAGAATTGGCACAGGGACGAACCGCTATTTTGTAGAACTAAACCGCTCACGCCCACCGGTCGAAGCTGCAGATGCGGTTTGCTTCCCGGTCAACCCTCAGGTGCATGCTTCCGACAGTCGATCGATGGCAGAGAACCTGCCTACCCTATGCCAGATGGTGCAGGAAGCCCGCCAGTTTATGAGCCCGCTTCCGGTTGCTGTTACTCCCGTGACGCTGAAGCCGCCATTGCCGCCCTGTTCAAGGATTGTCTTGCAAGGCGGGGGGCTGCCCAGACCGGTCGATCTGCGGCAGATGTCGTTATTTGGGGCAGGTTGGACTCTCGGTAGCCTGAAATATCTAAGCTGGGGTGGGGCAGAGAGCATCACTTACTATGAAACGACCGGTTGGCTTGGCATCATGGAGACGGAACAGGAACCAGGGCAGTTTGCCGGGTACGGATCTATCCCTGGTTCGGTCTTCCCTGTTTACCACATCTTTCGAGAGATCAGCGAATGGCTTGAGGGTACAATGCTGCCCACGCTATCCAATGATCCGCTTGCCGTGGAAGGCATGGCTCTGCAGAAAAACCAACAGAGTTGCATTCTTATCGCCAACCTGACCCCTGTTGATCAACACATAAAGGTCGAGAATACCGCCCGCCAGATGAGCATCCGGTACCTGGATGAATCCAATGCCAGGCAGGCGATGGCTTGGTCAGCGGCTTTCCGCGCCCATCCGTCGGACCTGGTTGAGGCGAATGATGCTTCAATCCGTTTAACGCTTAAGCCCTATGCCCTTGTGCGCCTCGATGGGACAAACATGTAAAGTCGGCTTTATCTGAATTCCTGGAAAGCAGGAAAGGAGATTCGTATGACAACCATTGCGCTATTCGGAGCTGGTGGTAAGGCAGGTTACCGGCTGACCGAAAACCTCATGAAATCCGATTATCACATGCTGTACATAGAAGTTAGCCAGGAAGGGATTGAAGCCCTGGCAAAGCTCGGGCTGCAGACCACCTCGCAAGAAGAAGCGCTGCGAGCCGCGGATGTGGCTATTCTGGCAGTGCCCGATCGCTTGATCGATATAGTTGCGACTGAGATCGTGCCGCAGATGAAAAAAGGCTCAATGGTGATCTGCCTTGATGTGTGCGCTGCTTACGCTGGTAAACTTCCCCAGTTCGAAGGAATTTCTTTCTTCATTGTACATCCATGTCACCCGCCATTCTTGAATATGGAAACCGACCCTGAGGCCCGCCAAGATCTGTTCGGCGGCCGTAAAGCGAAGCAGCATATCATCTGCTCTCTATTGCATGGAACCAAAGACGATTACGTCAAGGGTGAGGCGATCTCACGTTGCATGTATGCTCCCGTCATGAAAGCCCATCACGTAACCATCGAGCAAATGGCCCTGCTAGAGCCCGCCCTGGCTGAGACTCTTTCGGCCACCTGCATTGTCAATATCCAGGAGGGCATGCAAGAGGTCATCCGCAAGGGCGTTCCGCAAGAGGTCGCCTTTGACTTCCTGATGGGGCATATCAATATCGCCCTTGGCATTGCCTTTGGGCTTATCGACGCCGATTTCTCGGACGGCTGCAAGCTGACGATCGCGCGCGGCAAGAAGATCGTATTCCAGCCGGACTGGAAGAAGATCTTTGAGAAAGAAAACATAATGGCGGAGGTGGTCGCGATTACTACGAGTGAGTAGGGACACCTCCCTCTCAGGAGAATAATTTTGAAACTAGCGCTTAGTTCGTATGCATACAATTGGTCTGTCGGCATCGTGGGTTATCCTCCCGCGCAGCCGATGACCGTCTTTGACCTGCTAGACCAGACCGTACGGCTTGGCTTGAGTGTCGTCCAGGTGGTTGATAACATCCCCTTTGAAAAGCTTCCCCGAGAAGAACAACACCGGTTCGCACAGCGGGCTGCCCACCTGGGTGTTGAGATCGAAGTCGGAATACGCGGAATTCAGGGCGATCATTTGGTGCAGGGCATCCAATTAGCTGAACGGGTGAAGGCTAAAGTCCTGCGAGTGGTTGTGGAGAAGGGCAATTACCTCCCAAACGAGGATGAGATCGTGAGAATAGTCCAGGAAATTATCCCGTTGCTGGAGAATTCCGGGATCAGCCTGGCGATAGAAAACACGGAGCGCTTCAGAGCCAGGAAATTTGCTGAGCTGATCGAGCAAATCGGCAACGAACACATCGGAATATGCCTGGATACAACCAACAATTACGGCATTGGAGAAGGGATTGAAACGGTGGTTGATATGCTTGGTAAGTACACCATCGATCTACACTTGAAGGACTATTCTATACGACGGATGAGTCATCTATTGGGTTTTACCTTGGAAGGCTGCCCGGCCGGAAAGGGTCAGTTAGACATCCCCTGGATCCTGAAAGCATTGCAGCTTTTTGGTCGCGATCCTAATGTCGTTATTGAACTATGGACATCTCCAGAGACCGATCTTGCAAGTACCATAGAAAAGGAGCGGAAATGGGTGGCCGAGAGTATTGAGTATCTGCGCACATTGGTTCCTGATTAGTCGATTTATTTTCCTGCATTCGAAATAGACCAATGAAAATAGAAATCAATTCCGACATATGTCGAGGCTGCGAAGCCTGTATGCTCTCCTGTTCATTGATCCATGAGGGAGAATCAAATCCGTTGCTTTCACGCGTCATTGTCAAAAAAGATATGTCTCGCTACAAGTTTCAGATAGTCCTATGTCAGCAGTGCCAAGTGGACGGCGATACTCCCGAGTGCATTCAAGCCTGCCCAGCGGAAGCAATTCGGGTAGATGAGCGCGGCGTGGTCATAATCGTGGATGAAAAATGCCTGCGCTGTGGCGCTTGTGTTTCTGCCTGCCCCTACCGTGCCATCTTCTACAATCAAAAAACCGACCAGTATTACAAGTGCGACTTATGCGCCGGGCAAGACGCTGGCCCGCTGTGCGTAGAAATCTGCCCGGTCGAGGCGCTCGTGCTAAGGAATGAAACGTTGATTGCAGGAGGTTCTGCGTGAAGGGAGGTTGGACTGGCACGATCTTAGAAGTCGACTTGTCCACCGGGCGCATGCAAACACGGCTTACTGCGCCCTACCTGCCATACGGACTGGGAGGGCGTGCTCTGGCAGCCCAGATCGCCTATGACGAGTTGCCCCCCGAGGCGGGGCCGTTTGACCCCGAAAACCTGATTATCATCTCTACCGGCCCATTTACCGGCACAGTCGTCCCAACCGCGGGACGGACCATTATGACCTCCCTCTCTCCCCGCATTTACCCGCGGCCCTGGTACACGCATTCTACCCTGGGGGGATGGTTTGGCCCGGCCCTAAAATATTGCGGATTCGATGCCATTATTATCCGCGGACAAGCAGAAAATCCGGTGATTTTAGATATTTCAGATGGAAAAGCCCAACTCATTGAAGCAGGAGACCTATGGGGCAAGGATGCGCGCGAGACACAACTGGCTCTTAAAGCGCGCACCAACCAGCAGGCACAGGTACTGACCATTGGACCGGCGGGTGAGAGGCAGGTTCGTTTTGCAACCGTGCAGCACGCGGAGGAGAATGCTGCCGGGCATAGCGGTTTTGGGGCGGTGTGGGGCAGCAAGAACCTCAAAGCCATCGTTGCTTATGGCACCGGTTCTATCCTGGTGGCTGACCCCAAGGCGCTCATGTATGAGATCCGTTGCTTTGGCACCTACAACGTTAGCCCTAATATCGGACCTCTGCTTAACCGCCGGAAGTCGAAGCCGCGTCCTGTCTGCAGTCAGGGCTGCACGTTTAACTGCTTCGTCAGCAGCTATGGCACTACCGTCGATGGGCGCATGGTGCCCGGGCAGTGCATTGGCGGCCTTGTTTGGATGAGCGACAAGGCCATGCAGTCCACCTACTATCAGGGCGGCGGAATGGAAGTGCCGGCCGCGCGAAACTTCGGCCTGTGCGAAGAGGTCACCCTACATGAGCGCTGCAACAGCCTGGGTCTGGATCAGTGGTTCCGCTTGGTGATCCAGCCCTGGCTGATTGCTCTGGAGCAGCACGGCATCCAGGATCTGCGCGGCTACCCAATTGCCCCCAATGATGTTTTCTGGTTTTCCAATTTTATGGAAGACCTAGCTTTCCGGCGTGGGCTGGGCGAGCTGTTCGCGGATGACCTGCGTCGCGCCATGGACACATTGAAAAGTGAACTGCCCGCTGACCTAATTGCGCTGGGACACGAACTCGAGTTCGGTTTTGGCTTCCCGGCTCACCGCGAAGGCCGCTTTTGGGACGGGGAGCCCCTGCCCTTCTGGGTGATCTCAGCCATGATGTACATCAGCGAGAGCCGCGACCCAACCATCGGCTCTCACAATTCATCGCTACTGCAAGCCGAGTTCTTTCTGCATAACAAAAATGTCGCTTCTCGCCAGTTCCGCAAAATTTCCCGACGCATCTGGGGCTTCGATGACGCCTTCGAGCCAACCTTCGTGAACAAGGCTCCGGTGGCGATCTGGAGCCAGAACCAACACATCTTAATCGACTCGC
This sequence comes from uncultured Anaerolineaceae bacterium, assembly GCA_964353875.1. Taxonomy (GTDB): domain Bacteria; phylum Chloroflexota; class Anaerolineae; order Anaerolineales; family E44-bin32; genus MGNI01. The sequence continues at coordinate 4,651 of CAYGXU010000106.1, forward strand.
TGCCCTTGTGCGACATTGCCTTCCCCTTGATGGTTAAACCGATGGATACTGTGGAGGAGTGGGAACAGGCCGAAGACCCGACCGGCGACTTGGACCTGGACGTGCGCCTGCTAGACGCAGTTACCGGTCTGGGACTCACCCGTGAAGACCTGACCCACATCTCGGAAAGGGCTTTCAACCTGGAACGGATGATGCTGGTACGCGCTGGCCGGTCTCGTGCCATGGAAGAAGCCCTGGCACCGCACTTCCAGTTGCCCTGTCAGGCCGATGGCACTCTGATTGACCGGGAAGGTTTTGCACACCTGATGGATGAATACTATGCCGCTCGCGGCTGGGACCTGCAGTTCGGCTGGCCCTTGCCGGAAACACTGCGCAAGTTAGGTCTAGAAAAAGCAATTCCGGAACTTGAAAAACGCAAAGACGAACTGTCTCAAGCCAGCAAGTATACTGAGAATGGGCGCTAACTGAATTTTCTATGCGCCATTTTTGGTTGATCTAGCATGATTATTGCCTGACTACGCAACTTGGTTTTTGCACCCCAAGTCCAAAAATGGCGCTGAATTATAGACGTTATCATCACTTGGTTCCCCTGGTGCAGCGACGGAAGGAAGTTCTCGGGCTAAGAGCAACGGTCTGCTGCACGATGGGTGTGTCCATTCTGCTGGTCTTGGATCATGCCTGAATTTAATACTTGTCCCAAGAAATGCCTTGATTTCAAAACACCGAAGGGGAGATTCTCCGATCAGCAATGACAGCGCACTTAGGAATTGAATCCAAGTACAATACTTATTGAGAGGGCAGATACTTCATGGCACATAGGATTGCAATCATCGGTGGGGGAAGCACCGTATTTATTCCACAATTTCTGAAACTATTTATGGCGACACCCACCTTCGCCGGAAGCACGATTGTCCTGATGGATATCGACGCTCAGCGTCTCGAATTAATGGATTCCGTGGCGAGGAAATTAGTGGCCGAGAAAGAAGCGAGTCTTCGCATCCAAAGCACCCTTGATCGTCGAGGGGCCCTCAAGGAAGCTGATTTCGTTATCATGGTCGCTCCAATTGGTGGCTTTGAAATGCGGGAGGTTGATCTCGAGATTCCAGCCCGTTATGGCATCTACACCCTTGGGGGTGAGACCGTTGGACCTGCGGGAATGATGCGCGCCTTCAGACATATCCCCGTGATGGTGGAGATCTGTCATGAGTTGGAGGAAATCTCCCCCAAAGCTTGGCTTCTTAGCTACTGTAACCCAACGACTCCACTATTGATGGCTATGGAGCGGGTGTCGGACCTTAAGAAAGCTTGCTTGTGTACTTGCTCCGCAATTCTGCAACGCCCTCATCGGCTGGGGGAGCTTGCCGGCGTCACGGCTGAAGATCTATCTTGGCCTCCCCTTGTTGGCGGCTTGAACCACTGCGCAATGATTCTCGAATTACATCTAAAGGACGGAAGAGATGCCCTGCCTTTGATTTCGGAGCGGATCGATGATGTTATAGCAAAAGAATTCTTGGATCGATATAACATACTGCCTTACTGCACAGGTCATTGGGCGGAATTTTATTTGCGCCATAGTAGACTTGATGAGGCGTATCAGGGGCGGATTCAAGGATTGAGAATGAATTATGGATGGAAAGTTCGGGATATGTCGGAGGATCGGACCCGCGCGAAGGATTGGGAACAAGCCGCGAAGACATGGCTGGAGGGGCGTGGAGGACAAGAGAACCTCTTAGAGAGTGTCTTGCCTCCCAGTGAAGGGATCCAAGTGGTGGATATTATCGAAGCGATTCTTGAGAACAAGAACGAGGTGCATGCAGCCATTGTCCCGAACCGAGGTGGAATATCCAACTTGCCTCATGATGCTGTTGTTGAGATTTCTTGTCTGGTATCGAATAATAGTATCAGACCAATTCAGGTGGGATCCTTGCCATCACCGATTGCGATCAACCTGAGACGTTATATCGATTTCTACGAAATCGTCGTCGAAGCGGGTATGACGGGCGATCGAAAGCTTGCATTGGAAGCGCTCCTGGTTGACCCAAGAACTTCGGCTGTGTTAACTCTGACAGAAACAGAAAAGCTCCTCAGCGATTTGATGGAAGCAGAAGCTGCATTCCTGCCGCAATTTGATCAGTGAAAGAGACTATCACCAATTCTCGCTTGCTCCCCTGTGGCTTGATACTTCTGTGTTGTAAGGTGAGCACGGTTCAACCCAATAACGATCCAATGAATCGCGCATATGTAAGACAAGATATCGGGTAGAACGCAGCGATGCCTATAGAATCACGATCCCAGTTTAGACACGTTTACATCGGCTCGACATGCAAGGAATTAGCGAATGCAGCTGCCGAGAGGGCGACCGAACTCCTGAGGTCTGCAATTAAAATTAAAGGAATGGCAACATTTGTGGTTGCTTGTGCGAACTCCCAGGTTGAATTTTTAGATGCCCTTACAAACACTCCAGACATCGATTGGTCAAGAACGACAATGTTCCATCTTGATGAGTACATTGGACTACCTGAAACACATCCAGCCAGCTTTCGTCGATTTTTGAATGAACATTTGATCTCCCGTGTGCAGCCAGGTGTAATTCATTTGATCCATGCAGATGCACCGGAACCATTAGCTGAATGCAAAAGGCTTAACCAATTAATGACCGACTTTGAGATTGATGTGGCTTTCGTCGGCATTGGAGAAAATGGTCATCTGGCATTCAATGACCCACCAGCTGACTTCGAAGTGGAGGATCCCTACATCGTTGTCGAGTTGGATGAAATATGTCGACGGCAACAGGTGAACGAGGGATGGTTTACTGCCATTGAAGAGGTTCCTTGCTGTGCAATATCCATGTCCATCAAGCAAATAATGAAAAGTTTCGCGATTATCTGCATAGTACCTGATCAGCGCAAAGCTCAGGCGGTGTATGATTGCTTTACGGGCGAAGTCACACCCTTGCATCCTGCATCCATACTCCGTCAACACGAAAATGCCTATATATTTCTAGATTTGGATTCCGCCTCTCTTCTCAGGACACATCATTGATGAGGATTGATTTCGTGCGACTACAAACTCGATATCTTGTCCTGAATGAGGATGAGTGAATGCAGGCTCATCGGCGACTCATGGATTGCAGATGAGTATTAGCGCCAAGTTGAAGATAACGAACAATAGGCAATAAAAGACCATTGCACATCTTCAGTCATTAGAATTGGTTAATTCTAAGAAATGCGGCATTCAATGATTCGGACCGAGTAATGAGCATGCTATTGGAAAATGACTTAGCGAAAAGAAAAAGATACTTGCAGCAGTTGCTGAACATGCTGCCGCCAAGCGCGTTTTATGAAAAGTGGGTGAAGGGACAGAAAGAAAATCAGGCCGTGCCTTCATACCAGTTCTCTCTACCCGAGAATTTGCCTGACCCATGGCTTTCGTGGTTGGAGGAGAGCGGCGAATTGCCGCCGGATTTCGATACACTTCCTGATATCCCCCACTTAACTGATTTAACGATCCTGCGAATCGGTGAGAAAGAAGCATCAGCCTTCAATACCCTTGAGTGGCAACAACGGCGTGAGAAGACTAAAGCCTCCTTTTTTCATTGGATTCTGGGGGGAGTCCCGCCAGCTCCGGAACATTTGACAGTGAGAACGCTTGGGGAGCGAAAAGATCACAGAACGATGAGGAGGTGGGTCCAGCTCACATTCGGACCAGATCAAAAAGCATCACTCCGATTAGAGCTGATATTCCCAGAAGGGGATCCCCCTTTTTCAGTCTTTATGACGCAATCTTGTCATAGAATATGGGCCTCTCTCGCCCTGAGTAGGGGATATCTTTGTTGTGTTTACGCAGCGGGGGATATCCAGGATGACACAGACACTTTCATGGAGGCTTATCCCGAATATGATTGGTCGCGCTTAACACGACGCGCTTGGGCTGCCAGTCGCTGCGTGGATTATCTTTTGACCTTGCCCGAGGTAAATCACGACCAAATCGCATTGATGGGGCATTCCCGAAACGGTAAACAATCCCTGATCGCGAGCGCACTTGATGAGCGTATCACCTGCGTTGTATCAAGCAGTTCAGGTACAGGAGGCGCCCTACCGTTCCGGTATGTAACCGAATCGCATTTCGGTGAAAGTATTGAATTGATCACGCGCTTCTTCCCCGATTGGTTCCACCCACGTTTACGCTTCTTTGTCGGTCGCGAACATAAACTGCCGGTGGACATGCATGAACTCGTGGCGTTATGCGCCCCACGCCCCTGTCTGCTTAGTGTCGCATTGAATGATCCTGTCGAAAGTACATGGGCGATGCAACAGACTTACCTGATGGCGAGGCGGGTTTACCGTTTCCTTGGTGCAGAGGACAACCTTCAAATTATGTGGAGAGAGGGAGGGCATGAAATTAATGCAGATATCATAGGTCGTTATCTGGATTGGTGTAATACGATGTTTGGACGAGCCAGCCATTCATTTCAAGAACGGCTAATCCACCCGTGCGATTGGGAAGCATGGCGAGAAACCAGCAAAGTACACGTTAACATCAGCGATTTTTCTCGACGCGAATTCAATGACATTTGCATATTTGAAAAGGCCGACAGAGTTCGCGACCTGCGGCAATGGGAGATCAGAAAAGAAGAAATACGGACGCATGTTCTGTGGATGCTTGGAGACTCGCCTCCCATGGGGAATGGGTCAGACCCAGAAAGTTGTGCTGAAACGGCGCATAACGCAGAAATGCTTTGGAGGAACACTCCCCCAAGGGACATTTGCAAAGAAGGTCTTCTCTTTGGTGAATATGTACATGCCGATATCTATTTGTTAGAGAGTCTGAAGGAGGAAAATCGAAAGTTGCCCGCGGTTCTTTGGCTTCATCCCTTCTCATTTCCTTTTGGGTACGTTGCCGCATATCCTTGGTGGGAAGAGCAAATATTCCATAGATTGGCACGAAAGGGATTTGTGGTTTTTTGTTTTGACCAGATTGGCTTTGGGGGCAGGATTAAAGAAGCGGAGACGTTCTACCATCGCTATCCGCAATGGTCTCTTCTAGGAAAGATGGTGCGTGATTCGAGGTTGGGCCTTCAGTCTCTCCAAAAGCTGCCTTATGTCGATAAGGACCAGATTTGGGGATTGGGATATTGTCTCGGAGCGCAGGTAGGACTTCATCTTGGAATACTTGAGGAGCAATTGGCGGGGTTTATCTCCGTCTGTGGGCCACAACCTTTTCGATTGGATTCAGAGAACAAAGGCACAGGCGGCATTCGGCTTTGGTCCCACCTCTATCAACTCTTGCCCAAAATGGGTTTTTTCATCGGTGAGGAAAATCGTTTGCCTTATGACATCCATCATCTGATCGCCTGCTATGCACCGCGGCCTGTATTAGTGGTAAGCCCTCAGTATGACAGAATGGCCTGTCCGGAGGACATATCTCTAGCCCTCGAGGCAGCCCGCGATGTATTCGCCCTTTACGGGTCCCCCTTTAATCTGGAACAGATAGCCCCAGAAAGTTACAACAACTTCGGACCAGCGATACAAAATCAGGTTATAAACTGGTTAGAATCAAGAATAAAAGGATAGAAGCAGAGGTCGGAATGTTATATCCGGATTCCTTAGGTTCGACAGCGCCTGTGCCTATCAGATTTTGGGGATATCCGCATCGATCCTGATGATATCGATAAAAGCCCAGGGTGCTTTGGGAGGTCGTCTTTGGTAAACCAGAGCAGGTCTGTTGTGCTATACTAAAATCATGGGCGCTTTGTATTTCGACACTGACCCCAAGGCGGAACGATTCCAGATCGAACTCATCCGGCGCATGCCATCCTGGAAAAAATTTGCCATGGTGGATGACCTGAATGAAACCATCAAAGTCTTTGCCATCAGCGGCATCAAACAGCGCCACCCGGATGCTACACCTGAGCAAATCCGCCGCCTGCTAGCCGATCTGATGCTCGGAAGCGATCTCGCCAGCAAGGTATATGACCATGCTGGGTGATTCCGTCCGGGTGATCTTGCTCGTTACGAATGCCCTTGAAAAGATGGGCATCCGTTACGCCGTGGGAGGCTCTCTTTCCAGTTCTCTGCATGGTGTGATGCGCTCCACGCTAGACGTGGACATCGTCGCCGATTTACGCGCAGAGCACATTCAATCCTTGGTGACTGCCCTCTCGCCGGAATTCTATGCCGACGAAGAGATGATGCGGGACGCCATCGAACACCACAGCAGCTTCAATCTCATCCACTACGAGACTGCCTTCAAGGTGGATGTATTCATCCCGAAAACGCGCTCATTCGACGCGATGCAATTGCAGCGGCGCATCTCTGCCGTCATTACGGCGGACTCAGAACAGAATCTGTATGTCACCAGCCCGGAGGATGTCATCCTGTCGAAACTGGAGTGGTATCGCATGGGCGGTGAAGTCTCTGATCGTCAATGGCG
>CAYGXU010000107.1:0-10993 GCA_964353875.1 uncultured Anaerolineaceae bacterium
ATCGAAATCGGTGAAGATGGAAATCTCTACAACACATACGTAGTCGCAATGCCGGATGGCCACTATGAGCGACATCGGAAGCTGCATGCTTTTGTCAGTGAATACCTGTCTTCCGGCTCCGAATATACTGTCTTTGACACTCCCCACGGTTGTCGCGTCGGGGTTTTGACCTGTTACGATAACAACATCGGCGAGAATGTGAGAATTACAGCTTTGAAAGGTGCAGAAGTTCTCTTGGCTCCTCACCAAACTGGAGGGTGTAGATCAACAAATCCCCACACCATGGGCTTGATCGATCGTAAGCTTTGGGATAATCGCCACGCTGATCCCCATGCCATTGAGGAAGAGTTCCGGGGTCCCAAAGGACGAGGATGGCTTATGCGCTGGTTACCGACCAGAGCACATGACAATGGTATATTCCTGATCTTCAGCAATGGCGTCGGGGTTGACGACGACGAAGTGCGTACGGGAAATGCTATGATTATTGATCCATACGGTCGGATCATAACGGAAACATGGAAGGCAGAAGATTTCATGGTAATTGCTGACCTTGACGCCTCTCTTCGAGAAGAAAACACGGGTCAGCGCTGGATTAGGACCCGACGTCCGGAGTTATATGGACTCTTGACCGTACGTACTGGTATCGAAGAAGATACACGAAGCGTCCGGTTTGACAAAAAAGGTGTATAGAGGCCAGATCGTGCTATGCGGTCCGAAGTTTCCAAGAAGTCTGGAATTAGGGCACAAGAGACCAGTAGGTGATCATCTGTGCTATCGTGATCGAAACCGCCGTCGGGGATCAAGAATTAACTAGAGGAGGAAGGCGACATTATGTTGAGAATAGGTGTCCTGGGAATGGGAATGATGGGATGGTTTCATGCGGCCACGTATTCCAGGTTCCCCAATGCAAAGCTAATTGCCATCGCTGACTGTGCACCAGAGCGGTTGGAGGCTAAAGAGATTGTGGCCGGCAATATCGCTGGAGATGAGAAGCCAATTGATCTTTCGACAGTATCACGCCACATTGATGCCAGCCGTCTTATAGCCGAGGCAAATGTGGATGTGGTGGATATTTGCTTACCCACCTTCTTGCACGCTCACTACGCAATTGAGGCTTTGCAGGCTGGTTGCCACGTGCTCTGCGAAAAACCAATGGCGCTGACCGTGACCGAAGCTGAGCAGATGATTGAGACGTCAAGAAAAGCTGACCGTCTGCTGATGATTGCTCAATGTGTGCGCTTCTGGCCTGAATACCAGTTTTTGCATCGGTGTGTACGGGATGGCACATTCGGCCGGCTTCTTTCGCTCAACATGTACCGAGTAGGCGGACGCCCAATCTGGTCGTGGAATGACTGGTTTCTCGATAGTTCTCTCAGCGGCGGCACTATCCATGACTTGCACATCCATGATGTGGACTTTGTCAATTACTTATTCGGACTCCCAGATCGGATCCAGGCTAGCGCACGTAAATCCGAAGCTACCGGGGCCTATGACATCATCCACGCCTGCTATAACTACGATGACGGTCCCCAGGTGCACCTACATGCAGGCTGGAGCGTGGCTCAATTCCCTTTCAATGCCGGGTATGAAGCATGGTTCGAAAAAACTTTCATCCGCTATTCGAGTTCAGCCAAGCCCGCCCTTGAAGTATTCGACAACCCGGCGCAGATTGAAGGGCGCCCACCCGAGTACGAGAAGGGCGATCCCAATTACAACGTGATTGCCTATTTTCTCAATTGCGTTGAAAAAGGAGAACCTCCTGCTAGATGCTCGCCGGAATCGACGCGCGACTCGGTAAAGTTGGTGGAGAAAGAGATTGCCGCCATCGAAAGTTGCAGTACGGTGAATGGGAGGATGTAAAAGTAATGGGAACCCAGCATTCAGAACACCGTCGGCTTAGACTTGGGGTGATTGCCTCACTCCCTCAAGGGCCGGAGAATGAACTAGGAAAGGCACGCGAATTAGGTGTGCCAACCTGCCAGGTGATGTGCTGGCAGCGGGACTGGTTCAGCAACGAGATGGCTGATCGGCTCATTGAGGCGTCCAATGAATATGATGTGGAGGTGACGACGATATGGGCAGGACTTCCCGGTCCGGCTGTATGGAATTTCATCGAGGGACCGACGACAATCGGATTGGTGCCAGAGGAATACCGGGGTGAGCGCATCGCTACACTTAAACAAGCAGCTAATTTCGCTTTACGCGCTGGGGTTTCAAGCATTACAACCCATGTTGGTTTCATCCCAGAGAGTCCCGGCGATCCGCTATACCCTGGTTTACTTTCTGCGTTGCGTGAGGTTGTAAGTCACTGCCAAGAAAGAGGCATCATATTTTGCTTTGAAACGGGTCAAGAGACACCTGTCACCTTGCTGCGCGTAATTGAAGATCTGGAGTATGATAACGTAGGTATCAACCTCGACCCGGCTAACCTTCTACTGTACGGCAAGGCCAATCCAGTGGATGCGTTAGATATTATTGGTACCTATGTTCGGGGTGTCCATGCCAAGGACGGCGAGTATCCTACCAATGGGAGAGAACTAGGTGTTGAAAGACCGTTAGGCGAAGGCCGGGTCAACTTCCCATTGTTAATAACTAAATTGAAATCAATAGGGTATGCCGGCACACTGACAATTGAACGCGAGATCAGTGGTCAAAAGCAAATTGAAGACATCAAGCAAGCCATTGAAATTCTGTCAAAATTGCTTTGATACCAATGCAAGTACGGATACAATTCTCCCCGCGGACGACCGATTAATTAGGAATGCCTGATGTTGAGCAATGGTTTTATCTATTATGACCTACAGCACAATGAGTGCAGCCACGACATTGCTCTGCTCTTCCCAGACTGGCGGGCGGATGATGAGAGAATTGTAATCCTGTCCCCTCATGACGACGATGCCCTGCTAGGCGCAGGTTATCTCATACAGGCGGCACAAGCCAACGGTGGTGATGTCTATCTTATCATTCTATGCGATGGGAGTGCTGGTTATTCTGTGCGGGAGGAAAAAGAGACCATTGTTGCTTTACGTCAGGCCGAGACATTGGAAGCATACAAGGCATTGGGAATAGTCCAGGATCATATCCTGCGCTGCGATTATCCTGATTTCAGTTTGTCGGCGTATATAGGATGGCGTTTGTTTGATGGATCTCCGGGCACGATGCAACACATATTGCCTGAACTACGCAGGATATGTGTTACACGACTGCTGGCGCCTAATGGTTATAGGGAACACGTAGACCACGAAGCGACCGAACGAATCGGCTGCTTCGATGGGCCGCAGGTTGGAGATCCAGTGCTACCCGAATCGGGTTTTGTTCCACCCATTCGAAGCATGCTGGAATATGCCGTTTGGAGTGATTTCTCACCGATGGACGCGCTGGCGCACGGACGCCCGTCTGCTATTCGAGCCAATCGCGCGTTGTTGGTGCCGCCTGAGGCTGAACTCAAGGTTGAGGAGGGACTCCTTGCCTATCGCTCGCAAGCTCGTATCATTGAGGGACTTGTACGAGGACGCGAGAAACGCCGTCATGGTGACTACTGGCTGGAGTTGTACCTCTCATTCGACCCTCGACCAGAGTTGAATTACCAATCGTACCATGCTGCAATTTCAGAGATCCGGGCTCGGTATGAGCCGATGGGATAGCATATAGTGGAGGCGTGGATGACCGGAGTTGGTAAAGCACGTATTACGGAGCTACAGTGTGACTTCGATAAGGTGCTTCGCATCCTTGAGAATTGTGCGGTTATTGATAAGCATCTAGCGGTCCCAACGGAGGAGTTTATCCGTCGACAACAATTAACTTGGCAGATGCTTGAGGCTGCTAATCTGGATGTCGGAATCGTATTTTCAGATGAGCACTATAATGGCGATGTACCCTATTTAGGAGGAAACACCAACATCACCATAGAACAGGTGGCTGGCGCCATCGGACCCAACGGCTTTCATATCCTGGCTGGCCTAGAGGGAGGATATGTTTCCGAACAACTGGCTTCGCGTTCTAATTCAGCCGTGCACAAGGTAGAGTTGCTGCAACTGGCTGATGAGAAGTATCCAATTCGCGCCGAGAGATTGGAGGATGTGCTCACTTTGACTGCCAGCAAAGAAATTCGTCGCATCGGTCTGCTCACTCCTCGCCAGGTGATCCCAGATGGGATAGTCTGCCACTTGGAAGGGCTTGTCGGCAGGAAGAATGTGGTCGATGCGCAGGAGTTATATTACCGCATCAAGTATGAGAAGTCGGACATCGAGATGGCATTAATTCGCGACGCTTCGGTTATCGGCGACACAATGATGCGGGTGATGCTGGCTGTGTTGCGTCCTGGGTTACTGGAGACACAGGTGGCTGGCTGGGCTTACTGGGTGGCGAAGGAACTAGGCTCTGAGGAAAATGGCTGGGATGTGATGGTCACGACCGGCGAGGCTAATCGCACCCTGATTGGCAAGGCACTCAATAGGAAAATCCAGTATGGCGACTACGTCCATTTGGGAGTGGCTCCGAAGCGAGACGGTCTTAACGCCTGCGTACGCCGGTCGACGGTCGCCATTGAAGATCCCTCTGACCTGAGCACTGGACAGCGCTATTGGTTCGACTTTGTGGAAGAGGCCTACCGGGTGGGGGAAGAGGCCTACCGTCGTGTAGCGAGGGAGGGACTGCCTGCGCGGGTTCAAGAGCAAGCGCTGGTGGACTTTTTCAGCGCACACAGCAGTGAGGTCTCCAAGCGCTATGCCCGTCCCATCGATTTGGAACGACTTAAACCCTATACCGGCACCCACAATGCAGGTTATACAGAATGCCAGGAATTCTTCGGTGCGATCACACTGGACTCGCGCATGCCGTTAGGTCGGCAGATCGTTACAATGTTAGATGTGGCTGTGCGAGGGGTAGGAGATCGCTGGAATGATGTAATCATTACGGATATGGACTATGTGGTCATCGAAAATACGCTGGGCAAATTCGATACAAGGGTCGAAACCTTCAATCAATTACCCCTTAATGTCCAATCGTTAGTCGGCAATGCCGATGCTGAAATGTAAAGGAAAGTCCTTTCTAATTTTGTGTGAGCCCGGATGACAGCAACCGATCGTTGTATATCGACAATAGCGAGTGTTTCCCATGGAAGAAAAATTGCTCATCACTGTTTCCCCTTGTATTCCTCCCTATATGACTTCGGGCCTCTCTGGCCTGGATCTTTCCCCTGAAGGTGTTGCCCGCCAGGTAGTGCGAGCATACAACGCCGGAGCGAGCATTGTCCACCTGCATGTATGGGATGAACAAGGAAGACCCACTACGGATCTATCCGCCTTTGAGTCGACCATCCGCCTTATCCGAGAACAATGTGACATCATTGTTGAGGGGTCTACGGGCGGGGTGAATGAGCTCTCGGCGGTAGAAAGATCAGTTTCTCTCAAAGCCGATATTGAAATGGCGTCGCTGAACCCTGGCTCGGTTAATTATGATAAAGGAGTCTACATCAACTCGCCAAGTGACATCCAATATTGGGCTCAGGAAATGCAACGTCGTCACATCAAGCCCGACTTAGCCATTTTTGAAGTTGGCATGATCGCTAACAGTATAGAACTGGCAGAGCAAGGTTGGATCCAATCCCCATTCCTGTTTTCCTTTGTGCTTGGTCAGAAAGGTGCATTGCCGGCGACGCCCAAGAATTTGCTATTCCTGAGCGAAACGATCCCTGCCGGTTCAATTTGGTCTGTTCTTGGCCATGGTGGCCATGATTTGAAGATGTCTTTTCTGGCGATGGGCATGGGCGGTCATGCACGCGCGGGCTTCGAGGACAACCCTTATTATCGACCGGGAGAAGTGGCAACCAGCAATGCCCAATTGATCGAGAGGCTTGTTCGTGTCGCCCGCGAGTTGGGCAGAGAGGTCGCCTCACCAGCGGAGGCTCGAACCATTCTCGGTCTTTCACCACGTTAGCGCCGCAACGCCGGGATGGTTTCTTTGACAGCATTGCGAAATAGGGATGAATTTAAAAGTCAGAGAGGAGTCAACATGAAACTCAGACATTCGATTATGGTTGGCTTACTGGGTCGGGCCTATGACCGATTTCACGAATACCAGCCGGTCAAGGATTTGCCCGAGCGGCTGAAGCTGGCAAAGAGCATACGCGGCGTGGATGGCATTGAGGTGGTCTATCCATCCGAGTTTGCACCCATGAATGAAGCCATTTCTATGATTAAGGATAGTGGACTTGAATTATCGGCGGTTAACCTAAACGTTAAACAGGATAAAAAATGGCAAGCGGGCTCGTTTACGTCCCCTGATCCTCGGATGCGCGCTCTCGCTGTTGAGGAGTTAAAAGCTGCCTTCGATTTAGCGGCAGAATTGGGAACAGATATGGTGAGTTGCTGCCCCTTGATCGATGGGCATAACTACAGCTTCGAAGTCGATTATCTCAAGCAATGGAAATGGCTTGAGGAGTGTATCAAGGCAGGCGCTAGTCATCGCTCAGATATCCGGCTAAGTTTGGAGTATAAGCTGAACGAATCCCGCAATTACAATATTTTGGCTGATATGGGGCGCACCTTGTACCTGTGTGAAAGATTAGGCTTGCCGAATGTCGGCGTAACGGTAGATGTGGGACATGCGCTTCTTGCCAAAGAAACCCCGGCGGAGGTGATGTGTCTGGCTGCTCAAGCAAATCGTCTGTTCTACATTCATTTCAACGACAACGGACGCGACTGGGATTGGGACATGTTGCCGGGCGCGGTCAATTTATGGGATTTGCTTGAGGTGATTTTCTATCTCGATCGCCTCAATTGGGAGGGGTGGCTCTCGTACGATATTTTCGTTCGTAACGGTGATCCGGTAGAGAGCATGGAGGCGACCATTGGCATTATTGGGACGGCTATTGAACTGCTGGACAAAATCGGACGTGGAAACTTGCAGGGCTTCATTGAAGAGGGCATTCCAGCTCGCGCTTTCCAGCGAATGTTGAAGGCGATGTTATGATCACACGCGCTGAGTTTGAGGCTGCTCGAGAACGGGCTATAAAGATGGTGAAACAAGCCGGAATCATCGTTCGACCGGATGAGATTGAACATGTCGAGGTTGCCGATTTAGGTCTTGGCGAGTTGGAGCAGAGCGGTGTGCAGATACTGACCCTGGTAAATACAGAAAAAATCGCCATCAAGGTCCTTGTTATGCTTCCCTACCAGTCAGAGCCCGAGCATAAACATCCGAGCCTGGGAGATTATGCGGGTAAAGAAGAAACCATCCGCTGCCAATGGGGTGAGCTCTATCTATATACCCCAGGCGAACCTGCCATGAAACCAGTCGCCTCTCCTCCGGCACACCGCAGACACACCTACACAGTATGGCATGAAACCATTCTGCGTCCTGGCGATCAGGTCACCTTGCAACCGAACACATTCCATTGGTTCCAGGGTGGGCCAGGGGGAGCCGTTGTCTGTAGTTTCTCGACGAGAGTAATCGATCTTGCGGATATCTTTTCAGACCCTGATGTGCGTCGAGAGACCATAATTAGCGATACAACGGAGGAGTAAAGCATGTCGAAGTTCACCCCCCTCGATCTGAATTCCTATTTCAATGTTGGCAGGGACCCCTCGGGCTGGCATCCGGAAATCGGAGCGGGGCTGAGAACAATGCCCGCTGGGCGGCAGACCTTCTGGGGTATTCCCTTCGATCTCGGATCCGCGGAGGGCAATGGTTGGCTCCTGCTTGAACAATCCGGAAAAGGATCGACGATCCCGCTGTCTGAGAAAGCCAGTTATTTGCTGTTCGCTCACTTTTGCGATGAGTCGCATGATCCCGAGAAGAAAATGCAGCCAGTGGATTACAAGGTTGGGGACATTACTCGCCCAGGGGAGCACCTGGCCAATTACACCCTGATCTACAGCGATGGGAGCGAGCATGCGCAAGCCATCCGCAGGCGCTTCGAAGTGAACGAAGCGTTGATCTCCTGGGGACAATTGGCTTTTGCCGCTTTGCCACACCTCGAAAACGGACCTGTTGACTGGCGCGGGCCTTGTCCGACGAGGCAATGGGGCTGGTACCAGACGGGAGTTGCTGAACTCCGTCTCGAATCACTTCTTTATTGGATCTATGCGCTAGAGAATCCCCATCCTGAAAAGTCATTAGCGGCCCTGCAATTGGAGCCTACCGGTGCTGATCGGCTGGTAGTGGCGGGAATGACTCTTTACCATGGCCGGGAAAATCCATTGCGAAGGCGCCGCCTGGAATCCTTGCGGGTCACGCTTCCCCAAACAACCCTTGCCTCTGAGGCAGAAGTCAATATCGATCTGGGAGTCATCGCCCGGCGATATGCCATCCCTGCCTTTCTTCCGCAACAGTGGCTTGAGGCGCAACCCAAGGGCTGGGGAGAAGAAGCAGATGGAGCGCAAACCTCTGCTCAGTTATTCCTAGATGTTACTGCCAGCCCGGATGCAACCTTGCGAGTCAATGAATGGCAAATAGAGTTGAGCCCGGTGTACGAGGAAGGCGGTGGTCAAAGCTCCGATGATCAAGTGCACGTTGAGTTATTGACACCTGAGAAGATGTGGGTTCATGTGACGGTAGTCGACGAGGAAACGGGGCGACCCACACCCGTGCGCATTCATTTCCGCGCTCCGGATGGTCGTTATCTGCCGCCTTATGGCCATCGTCATGAGGTCAATGACAACTTTTTTGAGGATTATGGCGGCGACCTGAAATTGGGTTCAACTCAATATGCTTACGTGGACGGCCGTTTCCAGGTTGAGTTACCCGTGGGCGAAGTGTATGTGGAAATTGCAAAAGGCTTCGAATACAAGCCCGTACGACAACGAATTAATATCCTCCCTGGCCAGCGCGAATTATCGATACCCATCCAACGGATGCTCAACTGGCGCCATCAGGGCTGGATAACCGCTGATACCCACGTCCATTTCCTGTCTCCGCAGACGGCATGGCTGGAGGCACAGGCCGAGGGCATCAATCTGGTTAATCTCCTGGCCTCTCAATGGGGGGATCTGTTTACCAACGTGGCAGACATCACTGGTGACCTGTCCGGTGTCAGCCGTGATGATACTCTTATCTGGGTGGGTACGGAAAATCGGCAACATATTTTGGGACACATCAGCCTGCTGGGAGGGAAAGGAGAGCCAGTCTTTCCGATGTGCGCCAGCGGCTCAGAGGAGAGTTACCTGGGCGATCCGGCCTGGACAAGCATGGCTGAGTGGGCCGATCAATGCCGGAAGCGAGAGGGATTGGTTGTGCTTCCGCATTTTCCCAGCCCGTACTGTGAGGCGGTGGCGGACATTGTCCTGGGTAAAATCGATGCGGTCGAGATACGTTCCTTTACGCCTGGTATGGAAAGTTTTAACATTCAGGAATGGTATCGGTTCTTGAACTGCGGATATCGTGTGGGGGCTGTGGGTGGGACAGATAAGATGACCTCAGGCATGCCCATTGGGGGAGTGCGTACTTATGCTCACCTTGAGGATGAGGACTTCAATTTTGCCAATTGGGCTAAGGCAGTGCGTGCCGGACGCACCTTTACCACCAGCGGCCCTTTGATCGGTATGCTTGTTGAGGGACATCCCCCAGGAGATGAAATTCGTTTGCCGTCTGATGGTGGCACGCTCGAAGTCGAGACTTGGGCGCAGTCTGTCCAACCCTTTGATGAAATACAGATCGTGGTAAATGGGAAGACTGTGGCATGCCAGGTAATTGATGGGGGCGCAATGGAAACCCGTTTTCGCGAGAAGGTCAGACTGGAAGCGAGTGCCTGGATTGCTGCACGATGCATCAGTCGATTAAAAGTGTGGCATTGCTGGCCTATCCATATAGCAGCGCATACTTCACCCGTTTATGTGCATTGTGGCGACGAGGAACGATTCAGTCCAATGGATGCCACCTATATGTTGACCTTGATTGACGGCGGGTTGACCTGGCTGGACACCCTATCTATTCCAGCTAGCCACGAGCACCATGCACGTATCCGATCCGTGTTCGAGTCGGCGCGGGACAGCCTGAACCGGCGTCTGACTCAGCACAATCACACGCATTAGCATTTAGGTGAACGAGCTATGAAATACAATTGGCCTTGGAAACCGGATCCTGACTACACCCGTCTGTTGAAAGCACTACGACGACAAGGTGATCCCGACCATGTCCCCTTTCTGGAACTATTTGCTGATCGGGAAGTGATAGCCGCATGGCTGGGTGAAGCGGTTATTCCTGAGGATGTCCAGCTTATCGATAGGGAAGCGCTGGAAACAAGCCTTAATCATAAGATCTGTTTTTGGCATCAATTGGGCTTTGATGCCTTTTGGCAGGGACCCAATTTTGAGTTGCCAGATATACTTCGCCTGGCGTCGAACGATACGGCATCCCTGCCTCATGACAAACGCCAATGGGTTGATGAAAAAGCCGGCGCCATCACAACCTGGGAGGATTTTGAGCGCTATCCTTGGCCGCGCACAGGAGATGTTGATTTATATCCCATGGAATACGTTGCCAGGCATTTACCCGAGGGAATGGCCATGATCGCCACGGTCGGCGGGATCCTTGAGCCGGTGATGTGGCTTATGGGATACGAGACCTTTGCTTTGGCGATCTACGATCAGCCCGATCTAATTGAGGCGATGTTCGACAAGATTGAGGAGATCTATATTCCGCTGGCTCAGACCTTGTCACAAATGGATCGCGTTGTAGCCCTATGGATGGGTGATGATATGGGTTTCAAGACGGGAACTATGATCGCGCCTGTCCATCTGCGCAGGTACGTCTTCCCGCTTCAGAAGCGAGTTGCCTCCATCGCTCACGAGCGGGGCATGCCTTTTCTCATCCATTCTTGTGGGAATCTGGAAGCCGTGATGAATGACTTGATTAACGAGGTGGGCATTGACGGCAAACACTCGTTCGAAGATGTCATCGAGCCAGTGGAGATTTTCACGGAACGCTATAGTGGTCGCATCGCATCCATCGGCGGAATCGATGTCGACCTGCTTGTTCGAGGGACGGAAGAACA
>CAYGXU010000108.1:0-10967 GCA_964353875.1 uncultured Anaerolineaceae bacterium
GAAAGCATTTTGGGATGGGGATCTCATTCGATAACTCTAACGAGAGCAAAACCCAGGGATTGGCTATTGAAATCCAAGGGTGCGATTGGCGGCCTACGCGCAATTAATGAGAATGAAACCCATCATTATCATAAGGGAGGCCGGATACCATCATAGCATCTTTTCCCCCAGCGGGACACGTTGGTTTGTCCTATTCCCCAGCCAACAATGCTATTTATCAATGGGATTTCATATGCTACGAGATGAGGCAAAAATCTCTCAAAATACCCCGTTTAAGCAGTACTTTCCTCCTAATTTTCGGCAAAACAAGTAACAGTTTGAGTTTTCTTTCGTAACCAATAATGAAGATGATATCGAATTGCCTGATCTACATTGTATGGATCGCGTTGGCAGCAGCTTGAAATCTATCCAGCCAGACAACTTCACTTCAAGCGCTGCACTGAGGGAGGGTGGGAGCTCTAGTCTCCTGCCCAATGGGATGGCCAGCCGCAGGAAATGGATCGGAGAAATATCGACGACGGAGAGTTTGGAGATACTATGGTTCGTAGGAAAAGAGAAGGATTAATGGGAAGCTGCGGCAAGTGAAAGCTACAAGAAGAGGTCATCATGAGAACACGAACACATTTAAAAGCGCAATGGCAATCACCCACACAGGAAGTCCCTGATGGGATTGAACGACGAGCCGCAGGCAGAGGAGAGCCAGTTCAGGGTCAAGGTCTTCCTGAATATGCCATCATCCTGTCATTAGTGGCTGTCGTTGTGGTGGGCATCATGGTACTGCTCGGTTCAGGGGTCAAACAAGCCCTCTGCAAACCGCTCATCGGGCTGAATCCCGAATATGCCACTGAGTGCCTGGCTGAGCCCGAAGGACAGGCTTCCCCCGATGATACGAGTTATCCCATCTCGGCGCTGGCTGCCTATAGTTCCTCTCGCGGACATCTGGTGATTGCCGCAAGGCTTCCAGCGGGGGCTACTGGCAATCTAACGGTGGAAGGCTATGGTGCCATGGATTATTTGCCACAAAAGGACGTTTACGTGTTGGTGATCAATACAGACACGCCGCCTTCAAGCGTGACCGTTAATTCAAGTGATGGTGGTACGATCACTGTGGACGTACGAACACATTAGCAGCAATCCCAGGCTGCTTCGAAAAAGATCGACTGCAGAAACACATCCCATGAGCGTGAGACCTGCTGAAGTACAAGGAGGCTGGTTGAACGCTTTTTTGTTTCAAGGCTGGATCCATCCAAACTGATGACCAACCAACACTGCCTGAAGGAGGACAGGCTTGTAATCGGGTGAATGAGCAACCAAGAGACCTTCCTCGCTGAAGAAGAAGATATGCTTGGCATCAGGGGTTATCGTCGCCGTATCCGTAGGTTTGTCATAAATTTGTTGAGGGGGGTTATCGATGGAATTGGTAAGCGATCCGATCCACAGGCCGGATCCTTTCCAAAGTAATGTACTCACCTCCGAGGCAATCACGGGATAAGCCGAAGCGGATTCGGGCATATCCAGATCGATGAAATCACCCTGGGAGTTGATCGCCAGGATACCGAATTCGACAACAGCGAAGAAAAGCCCCGCTTCTTCTGACCAAATCAAATCGTAAGCCTCATCCTCGACGATGCGCCATGATGTACCGTTTTCTGTGTCCAGGTGATAGATGCCACCGCCGTCGCCTTCTATGAATAAGATGACGTTGGTGCTCCCCGGTTCCAACGCGGCATCGGTGAAAGGCTCTTCCCAGAGGGACGTGACCGTTCTTGTTTGTATGTCGACTTGGCGAAGGTTCACATTTTCGCCGCGATAGTGAATTTCATCACCGGCACTTTCGGTGCAGACGGTGAAGATATTCTCGGAACTCCAACCGAGAACGACTTCGTCGCTGCTTGGGACAAGATCATAGAGGTTTGTCACTTTGCCATTCTCGACTTGCACTGTCCGTGCAGTCATCGCTCGTTCTTCTGCCTCAAAGTAGAGAAGGTATTTTCCGTCAGGGGACCAGGACGGCTGGAAAGCATCATGAGGTTCATCGGTCAGGTGCGTAATCCGATCCTCTTCGATGGAATATAAATAAATATCTGAAGAGGTGGCCTCCTGCGCGCCAACGAAGGCCAGTCGGCGTCCTTCAGGAGACCATGCCAGGTTGGTCTTTTGGGTGATGGCCAATAAGGACTTTGGCGGTGTCTGGGCTGGATCAGCACCCAATTCGGATTCGATGGCAGCGGAGGACAGGGAGGTGAGAGATGTAACTTGGCCTTCCGGCATTTTTAAGAGTTTCAATTCCAAACCACGGTATTGACGATCTCTGGCGGTGATGAAAGCCAGGTAGCCTCCATTTGGCGAAATGGATGCCTTCGGATCATGTGGCATGAGGATCAAGCCTTCAACCAATATTGTCAGACCTGATCCGTCGGAGTTGAGGGACCAGATGGCATCCGCCCACATCCCCTCGCCAGTGAAGAAGATGAGCCAAGGACCCTCTTGGGAGAGCGTTTCCGTAATCGGCATTGTATTTGTTGATTGAATGGTCAAAGTAGGTGTAGGCGAAGCGGATTCCGTTGGTGTCTCTCCCGTCGATAATGGTGTGATGGTCGGAATAGCCTTGGATACCCACATGCATGCAGACAGGGTAATTATGGCCATCGTCATCGTAAGACAACTACGTCTCCAATTCATTTGAGTCTCTCTTATCTCAGATTACCTTTAAAATTTTCCCAATCGCGACCAATACGGCGGGATATGTGATCCATCTAGCGCTGCCTCTATCCAACTCAACTCCTGTTGTGCAGGGCGTATCATGGATCAATATTCGGATTTGCGCCAGGCATGATGTCTGAGGGTACTTTTGAGACCTCACGAGTCTTCAAGACCTGTGAGGTCTGTATTTGGTCCTGACATTGAATGTCGTCCAGATGTCAACATTTTAACGGCCAATCTTCAGCACTTTTTGGTGGAATAGTCTAGAATATCCATGTCATTGACCAAGATTGTTCGAGTAACTTGGCGTGAATTAGCGAATAAGGTAAATTTGGGAAAAGGCAATAAGCGATATCATCAGGACGGGAATGAAAGCCAATCATTGTCGGAGCGGAGGGTTTTTCCTCGGGTCGAGTGACGATAATCTATGATATTGGAGATCAATGAATGAGACCTGTCATCGGGTGGGAAGCTGAGGCGGCGGTACCTGATCATGTGTTTAATGATTACCTGAGTGCGCGCGAGGGACGCTTGTATTATGAGGACCTTGATTTGACGCAATTATTCTTAGGAGATCGGCAGGATCAGGGTTTGGGCAGGACTTTACCCAGCCCTCTGGAGATCATCTACCTACCGAAAATTCGAGAGAAGATCGCCACACTATGCGAAGTCTTCACTAGGGCGATTAAAGAGACGGGATATACGGGTCGCTTTTATTATAGTTATGCCTCTAAGGCCAATGCTGCTGAAGAGGTTGTGCGGACAGCCCTGAAGGCGGGCGTTCATTATGAGATCTCCTCGACCATGGATGTTGAGATCGTGCGCTTATTGAAGGCAGCTGGGCGCCTGACGGCGGATAAGATGGTGATTTGCAATGGGTTCAAGCTGACTGGCACACATTATGCCGAGAACATCCTTCGTTTGAAACGTGAGTATGAACATACTATCCCGGTCGTGGAAGATCTGAGCGAATTGACCGGCTTGATCCAATCGAACCTCCCTTTTGAGGTGGGATTGCGACAAAAGAGTTATGGTCATCATCGGAATCTGATGGAGATGGACAGCGCTAACTCGCGTTTTGGCATGCAGACTCAGGATGTCATGCGTGCAGCTGAGATTATAGCTAAGGCATCCAACTTGCGCCTGGTACTCTATCATGCCATGGTGGGGAGCCAGATGCTGGATGTGGAGCAGTTCTTGGCTTACCTGCGGCCGGCAATGGAGATCTATGCCCGTTTGAGAAAGGATCATCATTCCTTAAGGATTTTTGATTTCGGTGGCGGCGTCCCCGTGCCGATGACCCTCAACTTCACCTTCGATTACCATACCATGGCGCGCTCGTTGCTAAACATGTTGCAGGAGGTTTGTTCAAAGTACGATGTCCCTGCCCCGGATGTGATGGGGGAGATGGGGCGTTACACGGTCTCAGAACATGGCGCCCATCTCTTTCGAATTCAAAATGTGAAGGAGAATGGTTCTCCATTGCCATGGTATTTGATTGATGGATCGATTATGTCCTCCTTGCCGGATGTTTGGGCATTGGCAGAGCATTTCATTGTGTTGCCCTTGAACCATTTGGATAAACCCTTTCGCCGTGTGCAGCTGGGTGGGTTGACTTGTGACTCGGATGATGTCTATCCGCCGAAGTCAAGCCAATCGCCGCTCTACCTGCCCGTTGAAACCAAGGACTTGTATATTGGTTTTTTCAGCATCGGTGCTTATCAGGAAATGCTAGGAGGCGTCGGTGGAAGCAAGCATTGTGTCATCCCGGAGGCGGACGAGTTGATCATTGACCGCGACGAAAATGGTGGGTATTCCTTTCAGGTGTTGCCCGGCCAAAATCCGGGCAAGGTATTACGGAACCTCGGGTATGCAGATGCGCTTGAACGTTGGTAATGGTAGCATAGTGTTTAGGATCGATAGGAAAAATAAGATCGTACGGAAAGTGATAGAGGCTAATCATGAGGAACTTGGATAGAACCCGCATCATCTTTGTTGTAATTGTCATCGTGGCGATTCTCATTGTCGTAAGCGCCTTTGGATACCGATTGATCACCCAGTTGCTTGATCGGGGAACAGCAACGCCCTCAGGGCAAGGCACGCCACGCGTTCAATTGAGTTCACCGGAGCCGGTTTTCGCGCCAGGAACCAAGGTTGACGATGGTCTGCCAGTATATATTTGTGGCGCGGATGCTTTTGGCAGCTACTTTACATTGCAGCAAATGCAGATGTCCGGGCTGGATGTGGCTCATGGATTTCATCTGGGACTTATCCCCTTTTATCTAGACGAGGATCCCAATTACGACGTCTCCGAGGAGCAACGTACGGCGTTGCTCAAAGAGGGTGTATGGGATTGCCTTCTGACCACCCTGGACTCTGTCGCGCTCACCAGCCCCGGTGTGATCACGGCCATCGTGGATGAAAGCGCTGGGGCGGACCAATTGTGGGCGCGTGATGTACCCACGATCAATGATTTAAAAGGCAAACGCATCGCCTTCTCTCGCGGCAGTGTGGGTGAATATTTTGTCTATTACACCCTCTCCATCGCCCGCCTGAATCCGCGGTTTGATGTCACCCTCGTCCCTCGGGATAGCGTAGTGGCTGCGGTTAGCGCTTTCAGTGAGGGGCAGGCCGATGCGGTCTCGGGTTGGGAGCCGGATATTTATGAAGCCGAGAACAGCGGGGGCGTTCCGTTGCTTAGCTCGAGTCAGTTGCGGATCATCATGGATGTCATTGTCACCTCACGCCAATCGATTCTTGCCAAACCGGATCTGGTGCAAGGATTCCATGATGCCTGGTTTGAAACGCTAAAGGCACAGGTGGAGGATTTCGATATGGCCGCAAGCCAGACCGCTGCTTGGGGTCACAACGATTGGAGTTTTGTCTATGAAGGCAGCGCTGCTGATGATCTAAGGCTGTGGTTGGAGAGCGTCGCCCAGGCGGACCTTGGGGATAACGCTTTCGTGATGCGTGATGCCACACCCATCACCAATCGTCTGCAAATCGCACGTCGAGTTTGGGCTGCTTCGGGGGCTGATGTGCCGAATGATGATGTCCTCGAACTCATCGATCCGGGCTTTGTTCTCCGTTCGGCGGCTCAAGCGAAGCTTCAAGCCAGTGGAAGCCCAATCAATGATACCTTCTCCATCACTGTCAAGCTTGATCTCTCCGGGATCGGTACCGAGGATGCTGCCACTTTGGCAGTGTTACCATGTCGTCGTTTTGCTTTCCTACCCGAGTCGACCGAACTGACTCTCGAATCCCGACGTATCCTGGATGAATGTGTCATGCCGACATTGTCGCAGAGTGTGGGTTTGTTGCTGCGGGTAAGAGGCTCTGCCGCTTGGCCCGGACCGAAAGGGACCTATGCTCAGAAGGAGATCCTCGACTTCGCCGAGGCACGCGCCCAATCGGTGGTAGACTACCTGGTCTCCCAGGGCATCGATCCCGCCCGCTTTATTGTCGAATCTATCCTGCCCCCGGAGAGCCATTGGGAAAGCGAGGATGCGAACATTCAGGCAGAGGATCGTTACGTCGAGATGATCTTGACCACCATCGGGCGGTGAATTTCTGATCATTTGCGCTATGGTGTGGAGAGGACAAGGGAAAAGCACAATGGAGACGAAGGGAATGAGTAGGTTGTCGGGTAGGTTTGATCGCTGGATGAACCCCCTCATGATCGAGGAGATTGAGCAACTGTGAAAAGGTGTTATGCGCTGATACTTCTCATCACGGTTCTGGGCGGCTCAATGCTTGCCTGCAGCCTGTTTCAATCATCGGGCCCTCCGAGGAATGCAGTCGTAGTGGAAGTGTTGGCTAATTCCGCCTTGACGCCTTGGTTGAGAACTGTGAGCGAACGTTTTAACGATGAGCAGTTTAAAACAGAGGCAAAACGGGCGATCTATGTGCAACATGTTCCCATGGAAGCAGGATTGGCTGTCAATGCTCTCGTCGATGGCGAAACGAATCCGGCATTATGGATACCGGACGAAACTGTGTGGGTGGATCTGTTGGAGGCGGAGGGCAAGCAGGATTTTCAAGGGGATTGTCTCAGCGTCGTTCAAAGCCCGTTGGTGATCGCCATGTGGCAACCCTTGGCTGAATCCCTGGGATGGCCGGGACGCAAGTTAGGCTGGCTTGATGTGGGTAGTCTGGCGGCGGACCCATCCGCCTGGGATTATTACAGTGGAGGTCAGTTCGGGCCGTCCTTACGCCTGGGTCACACGCACCCGGGGATCTCCAATACGGGCGCGGAGACTTTGTTGGCGGTTGTCCAGGCAGCGGAATCGAAGACAGAAGCGGTTACCGAGGCAGACATCCAGAAACCCATTGTTCAGGCTTCTGTGAGCGCATTTGAAGGGACGGTTTCGTGGTTTAGCATCAGCACCGATCTTCTCGGGGAGACGATGCGAGCGCGAGGCAGTGAGTATCTGGGCGCTGCCATCATGTATGAAAGTACAGCCGTATATTACGGGGAGGGGGAACCGGCAATTATCCCCATTTATCCCTTCGAGGGCACATTCATGGCGACTCATCCTGCCTGCCTCAATCGATCCATCGACGAGGTGACTGCGCAGGCAGCCAGACTATTTCGCCAATATCTCCTGGATGAGGAAGCTCAACGCCTGGCCCTGGAGGCGGGTCTCCGTCCAGTAAATCCTGAGGCGCCTCTCGGAGCTCCTTTGGATGAGGAACATGGAGTGGACATCACCCAACCAGAGATCATTTTTGCCCCTCCTTCGGTAGAGGCCATTTTTGCAGTTCAGGAGTTATGGCAATCGGCGCGCAAGGAAGTCAACCTGGTGATGTTATTAGACGTGTCTGGGAGTATGAGCGGTACCAAGATCGATCGGGTGAAGGAAGCAGCCATCCAGTTCGTCGAACAAATGGGTGGGGAGGATTATCTAACACTCATTGCTTTTTCAAGCACGCCGGAAATCCTCGCCTACCAGGAACCGCTCGCCTCGTCGCGCGCCAATCTTATCGGGATGATTGGAGGGTTGGAGGCGAACGGGGATACGACGCTGTATGACGCTATTGGGGAAGCGGCAAC
This sequence comes from uncultured Anaerolineaceae bacterium, assembly GCA_964353875.1. GTDB lineage: Bacteria > Chloroflexota > Anaerolineae > Anaerolineales > E44-bin32 > MGNI01. The sequence goes on from CAYGXU010000108.1 coordinate 7,757, forward strand.
CATCATTGCACAAACCAATTCTCCCGAGACCAGTAATGCCATGGTAATTCTCACGGACGGGATGGATACGGCAAGCGAGTACTATCAGTTCGATCAGGTTTTATTCGAGACGGCTGTTGCCAACAATACGACTATTTTCGCCATCGCCTATGGGGATGACGCCGATGAAAAGTTGTTGGCCGATTTAGCGAGTCGAACCAATGGCAACCTTTATCTGGGGGATGAGGCCAGCATCGCCGCGATTTATGAAGAAATGTCGGCCGCTTTTGGCGGTAGTGTAGGGATCGGACGTTAACGTCTTTCGCGACTCTCTCCATGGGGAGGACCAGTGCCAGAAGGAGGCGAATCCGTGTAACAAGGAGTTTTCACAATAGAAGACAGAACGCGAATGGTTTCGTCGAATGTAGACGAATCGGTGATACGAATAATTTAAAAAGGAGAAAATCAGATGGCTACGCTTTTGGAAAAAGTCTCGACATTGATCTCGGCAAATTTACATGCCCTGGTCGATAAAGCTTTGGAGACCAATAGTATGGCGGTCATTGATCAGTACATTCGACAAGTGGAGGATCAACTGGCCAATCTTGAAGATGCTGCTGCCACGGTGGGCGGCGAAACCAAGTCGATTAAACGCAAGCTGGAGGATCACAAGCAGAAAGCATTGGAGCTTGATCGAGTGATCGACGCCTTTCTGATGGAGGGGAATGAAACCGCCGCCGCGGCCAGCCAAAGCCGACTGAATGGCATCCAGCAGTTGATCACAACTTACGAGGAACAGCTGGCACGCCAGGAGGTGGAGTTCCAGAAGTTATTGGATGCCAAGGTGAAACTGGAGGCTCGCCTGGCGACCATGAAGCAACAACGAACAGAGCTGCAGGCATTGCTTGAACTGGCGAAAAGCAAGGAAATCGTCGTCAAGACCATGAAGAGCCTCGATGATATGATGGGAGTAGGCGATAGCGATGTCAGTGGTATGGCGCAGCGCATCTATGCTCGCCTCGATAAGGCGACGGCCGCAGCGGAGATCCGCGCCCAGAGCCTGGATGAGCAAATGGATGAAGTGCTCGATCGTAAAACCATTGACGCACAGCTTGCGGAGCGAAAGAAGAAACTGAACCTGGAAGAGTAACGGATAACCCGGGCTTGAGACCGAAAGGGTTACTTTAAATGTCTAGCTTTCGTTCGCAATTGCACAAGAAAGCCCAACGCACGATCGTGCAGTACGCCATCTTCCGCTGGGAGAGCGCGGTGATATTGGCGGGCACGATCGTGCTCACCAGTCTGTTCCCCAAGCCTTTTCCATGGTGGCCGATTTGGGGTTGGCCATTACTCGGCGTGCTAGGAATCGCGTTCATCGTCGTCTCGAGTATTACGAATGTGAAAGCCAACGCAGCTCTTCTCTTGAAGCTATCACAGGAAGAGTATGATTTGAAAACCATTCAACAACAGGAGCTGCGTCACGAGGTGGAACTGGCCTTAGAATACCAACGCAGGATTGCCAGCCAGGTGCGCCGTAAGGAGACGAGCGTCCTGTGGGATCGCCCAGAGGACACTGCCAACCAGCTCGATGATTGGATCGCCAACGTCTATCGCCTTGCCAAACGTCTGGACGTCTATCGACGAGATAGCTTGTTGTCCAACCAGAGAGAGATGGTGCCCGGCGAAATCGAGGAACTTACCGTACGGCGAAAACAGGAAGACAATCCGATCTTTCAACAGCAATTGGATGAACTGCTTGAAAGCAAGCAGAAGCAATTAGAGGCGATGGAAGCGCTCGATACTCGTATGAAACAAGCCGAGCTTCAATTGGCGCAGACCCTGGCTGCCATGGCAACAGTGGATAGCCAGGTCAAGCTGATAGACGCTCAGGAAGTCGAGAGTGGGCGATCGGAGCGTTTGCGGACGGATATCCAAGAGCAAATTGCCCGCTTAAATGACTTGATCGGCAGTATCAACGAGGTTTACGATTATCATAAACCCGGAATTAAGTAAGGGAATAACGTAGACATTCGAACCGAGGCGTTCCTATCCCCAACTACAAAGATGGGGCTTCATGAATGCCTCGGTTCTGCTTCTTTTCCGCCCTTTACTTCTTACGACTTGTTCGTGTCCTTATCCTCCTTGACGCGGACGAGGCATCAAAACCGAGTTCCCTATCCATTGCTTATTAAAAGTGGGTAAGCATATTTCTTCCGGATGCCATCATCTAGGAAAAGAGCTTGGGGTGTAAAGCGAGAAAGACGGTTTATTCATACCTGGCATGATGGACAGTGAAATGGATTGTTTCGCTCAGGACAATCTGGTTGTGATAGGATTGAGTTGGGAAAACCGTATCGCATGAAAAGGATACGGGATGAGGGCGTTTGTACGCGCCTTCAGGAGGAATGGGCATGTTATTGATGATTGGTAGCACTGCAGCAATCCTGTTTTTTCTCCTGTGGAGGTTGGGAGTCTTTGATGAGTTAATGATCTTTGCTCGTTCAAGGCGCGGGGATATAAAGAAGCCAGATAGGACACTTCCGAGGGAAAGGACAGAGAACAGGGATCTCGCCAAGCGCCTTGAGATTTTTGAAGAGTTCTTCGATGGGCTCTCCGACGAGGATGAGACATCATAAAATGGGTGGTGGTGTTATCGCGATTGGATGCAGATAGAGCCTTGCCGGTCAAAGGAAGTTGTTCTTATTGCCATTCAGGCGGTTGCTCGTGCAGGGCAGTACGACAGAATGCGACTCTTCACGAGCTTCCTGCAGAATAGCATATGGTAATTACTCGGGCCAATTTCGTCGCTCTCCTTAGGTTGATGTGTGAATCACAATGAAAGACGGGAATGCGAATGTATCGCATGCCGCAGATCGCCACCCTCATCCCCTGTATCAATTCAAAGGTCGGGTTCAATTTTCTTTCCCAATTCGCCAGCGACTGAAGTCGCGGCTACATCTCCGAAGTCCACCTGCGCGGACTCCTCTTTTGCATTGAAATGTTGGAGTCGCCGTAGGGCGATTTCGCAAATGTAGCCGGTCGCTAGAACCACCGATGGAGTAATTGTAGCCAGCGATTTTAATCGGTGGCGGGTGGCATATGAATGGATCTTTTATGCAGCGAATACCACGGCCACTCGCCTGCGTCCGAAGTTGAGAATACCCACTTGAATCGCTCCTCATTTTCCTATATAGTGTTGTTGTAATTGAGAAGCCTCGTTGTAAAGGGGTCC
>CAYGXU010000109.1:0-10937 GCA_964353875.1 uncultured Anaerolineaceae bacterium
CATCTTGGCGCCGTGTCGGATGATCCCACCATGCTCTTGCGCCACTCCAGGTAAAAATCCGGGGGTATCAGCAAGAGTGATAAGGGGAATATTGAAGCAGTCACAAAAGCGGACGAAACGGGCTCCTTTATCCACTGCATTAATATCCAAGACACCCGCCAACACCGCTGGCTGTTGGGCGACAATGCCGACCACATGCCCTCCCAAACGCGCCAGGCCCACAATTAGGTTCTCTGCGAAGCCTGCCTGTATTTCAAGGCATTCACCGTTGTCCACAACCCGCCGGATCACGTCCCGCATATCGTACTCTTGGGTGGGATCCTCCGGCACCATCCGGTCCAGCTCCTCGTCGGCTCGATCGAGTGAATCGGTAGGCGGAAGATAGGGTGGATCCTCAGCGTTATTGGAGGGCAAATAAGTGAGAAGCTTTCGGACTAGAGTTAATGCCTCCATATCATTATCTGCAGTGAAATGGGTCGTACCGCTTGTGCGCTGATGAATGTCAGCTCCTCCTAATTCCTCAAGGCTGACCTCCTCACGCGTCACAGCCCGAATCACATCCGGACCGGTGATGAACATCTGGGAGGAGCCATCAACCATCACAACGAAGTCAGTGAGCGCGGGAGAGTAGACTGCTCCACCGGCGCAGGGTCCCATGATAATTGAAATTTGGGGGATCACTCCAGAAGCCATGGTATTCTGGAAAAAGATATCGCCATATGCTGCCAATGCAGATACCCCTTCCTGGATGCGAGCACCGCCCGAGTCAATAAGCCCAACCACCGGTGCTCCATTTTCCAGGGCGAGATCATATAGTTTGCAGATCTTTCTTCCATGCGCTTCACCCAACGAACCTCCCAGGATGGTAAAGTCCTGAGCGAAAACATAGATAAGCCGCCCATTGATCCCACCCCAGCCAGTGATAACTCCATCTCCGAGGGGTTTGTTCCCATCTAGGCCAAACTCCGTCGCTCGGTGTATGACGAAAGCATCCATTTCGAAGAAAGAGCCATGGTCGAGCAATGCTTCCAGTCGCTCACGTGCAGTCAGCTTTCCTTGTGCATGTTGTCTTTCGATCCTTTCTAAACCGCCCCCTTGTTGAGTTTGGATCTCCATCTTCTCTAACTGTTCCAACGCTGACATCGTCATCCTCTCCTACCTCGATATCCATCCTAGACATCCTTCGTCCATAGTGCAGCCAATCGACGTAGCAGCCGTCTAATTCGAGACTTAAGCGCTGCCAGGAAGTAACTCAAACCACGCAAAATTCGTTTCCAACGAGGCGCATATACAGGAAGTGGACGAGTCCATCGTATAGCTACTGCGCCCCACGTCAGTCCTGCACCGAACCCGACACAAACCACCAGATCACCTGATTGGATGCGGCCCATTTCCACAGCCTCGCACAAGGCGATGGGGATTGAGGCAGCGGAAGTATTTCCATACCTTTCCACGTTGCTAAACACTATCTCGGATGGCAGATTCAAGGAACGAGCTGCCGCTTCGATGATACGCTGGTTGGCTTGGTGGGGGATAAGCAATGCAAGATCTTTCAGTGAATATCCGGATTTCTCTAACACCTCACATGTGGCTGTGTGCATTACTTTAACAGCAAAGCGGAAAACCTCTCGCCCATTCATCCGGATAAAGTGCAATCCCTCCGCCACTGTCCTTTCAGAGGCCGGCATTCGGCTGCCTCCTGCGGGTAGCCAAAGTAATTTGGCACCGGAGCCATCCGATCCGAGAGAGGAAGCGAGCACCCCTCCCTCATTTTCCCCCGCCTGCAAGATCACCGCTCCGGCTCCATCTCCGAAGATAACGCAGGTAGCTCTGTCAGACCAGTCGGTGATACGGGAGAGGGTCTCTGCGCCGATCACCAATGCCGTCTTATAGGCTCTTGATGCAAGTAAATTCGCAGCGACACTAAGCCCATAAATAAAACCTGAGCAACCTGCCGAGAGATCAAAGGCAGCCGCACGAGTCGCTCCAAGCGAATCCTGGACAAGAGAAGCGGTGCAGGGGAAAAGATGGTCCGGAGTGACGGTAGCAACGACAATCAGCTCCAATTGTGCCGGGCTGAACTGTGCGACATCAAGCGCCTGCCGCGCTGCTTGAACCGCCATACTAGCTGTAGTCTCACCGTCTTCGGCCAGATGTCGTTCACGGATGCCGGTTCGCGTGCGAATCCACTCGTCAGAGGTGTCGACCATCTGCGAGAGGGTGCTATTGGTTAACACCCGCCGTGGGACGTACTTCCCCCACCCAACCACATGTGCATGAGAACTCATCCTATCTCCTCCCGACAGCGAAAGACCAGGCAACCATTATGACCGCCAAATCCGAAGGAATTTGAAAGGACTACCCTAGGCTCCAGCTGTCGCGCCTGATTGGGCGCATAATCAAGGTCACAATGCGGATCGGGGACCTCATAATTGATTGTTGGGTGAACCCAACCAGTTTCCAGACTCTTAACGCAGGCGATCGCCTCGACTGCTCCGGCTGCCCCCAGAAGGTGCCCGATCATTGATTTGGTCGAGCTGACCACAAGTCGATCTGCATGGTCGCCAAAGACATTACGGATGGCTAGAGTCTCAATGCGGTCATTGAGGAGAGTGCTCGTGCCGTGTGCGTTGATGTAATCCACATCCTCTGGAGTAAGGCCAGCATCGTTGAGCGCTCGTCTCATCGCCCAAGCCGCGCCTTGCCCTGTCTCGTCCGGGGCAGTAATGTGATAGGCATCGGACGTGGCGCCATATCCAACCAATTCACAATAGAGGTGGGCTCCGCGGGTTTGCGCATGGTCTAAGCTCTCGAGAATTATCACGCCAGCCCCCTCGCCCATTACAAAACCATCGCGCCCTGCGTCGAATGGCCGGCTGGCTCGACCAGGTTCGTTATTGCGAGAGGAGAGAGCTCCCATGTTCTTCATTCCAGCTATAGAAAGAGGTGTAATGACTGCCTCACTACCTCCACAAATCATCACTTCAGCATCTCCCCTCCGAATAATCTCCCCCGCCTCGCCGATGGCATGCGAACCTGTGGCGCAGGCGGAAACCAGGGAGAGGTTGGGGCCACGCAGTCCGTATGTAATGGCTATGGCAGCAGAGGCGGCATTGGGCATCATCATCGGCACCATAAATGGGCTAACTCGTCGCGGACCCTTATCGCGAAAGATTTCGAAATTCTCCAGTAGGGTTATGATTCCGCCGATGCCCGTGCCAATGATGACTCCAACATCTCGACCATCGTTCTGATCGAATTGAAGTTCAGCATCGACGATCGCTTGACGCGCAGCCTCCAATGCAAATTGCGTGAAGCGGTCGTTTCGCCGAGATTCTCGCGCGCCAAAGAGGGCTATGGGATCGAAGCCTTTTACTTCTGCTGCGATTTGCACCTCTAAATCGGACGAATCGAATTGGGTAATTGGACCTGCGCCACTGCGACCTGCCAAAAGCCCTTCCCAATAAGAGGGAACGTCGTTGCCCAATGGTGTGACTGCACCCAATCCCGTGATGACTACACGTTTTCTCATCGCCTTGACCCTCGCTTTATGAATCGGCTTATACCATGAACACCATTCCCCCAAAAAAGTGGCATCATAGATTCGAAAGCGGTTTTCTCTAATTAGAGTAGCTGTAGATGGGGGTATTTAGTTACCATTAATAACAATTTTCGATGAAAGAGGACACGGTGCATAGGAAAAGAGATAATGATATATTCATGATGCTTACTCATGCTCTTATGCATGAATATGTTGACGGGGAGTACCACGTGAGAGATGTCAGCATTATTGGCACAGCGCAAATTCCTGTTGAAAAGGCTTCCCAGCGCAGCCTGCGCCAGCTTGGCTCAGCCGTGGCTCACGGAGCAATGAAAGATGCCGGTGTCGATCGGGTGGATGCCCTCTTTCTTGGCAATATGCTCTCGGATGAGCTCCAAGGTCAAAAACACCTGGCAGCCCTGATTGCCGACGAGGCCGGGCTATTTGGCATCGAGGCTCTTCAAGCTCGTGCGGCGATGGCCGGTGGCGCAGCTGCTTTGCGTATGGCGTACATGGCCATTGCCAGCGGCGAGGTTGATCTAGCCCTCGTTGTGGGTGTTGAAAAAATGAGCGACGGTTTGGCCGCGCAAGCGTTAGCCAAAGCCCTCGATGCTGAGCTTGAGGTCCCTGATGGCGCCACCATGATCAGCACAGTGGCAGCGCTCATGCAAGGTTATTATGATCGCTATCATGTGCCTGAAGGCGTTCTTGATCCCTTCTCGGTAAACGCGCACCTCAATGCTCAAAATAATCCTTATGCACTTTTTCGTAATCGCCCCATCAGCGCTGAAGATGTGAGGGTTTCGAAAATCATTCACCCGCCACTTCGACTACTCGATTGCTCCCCCGTCTGTGATGGAGCCGCGGCGGTGGTCCTTGCTCCCAGCCAACAAGCATATTCTTATAACGCTTTCCCGATCCGCATCTTGGCTTCAAGCGTAGCCACCGATCGCTTCCGCGTCAAGGATCGTGCTGACCCCCTCTGGCTCGATGCCGCTCACATCTCCAGCCAAAGAGCTTTTCAAAAGGTAGGAATCAAGATCGAAGATATTAGCTTCTTTGAGGTTCACGACGCCTTCAGCATCATGACCTGCCTTCTGATGGAAGCCGTGGGTTTCGCGCCACGCGGTCAGGGCTGGCGCTTAGCCGTTGAAAACCAAATTGGTTTGAGCGGAATCATCCCTATTACGACGATGGGAGGTTTAAAAGCGCGCGGCCATCCCATCGGCGCAACCGCCCTCTACCAGGCCTGCGAAATCGTGCTCCAACTCACCAGCCGCGCAGGTAAAAATCAAATTCGCAATCCCAAGATAGGCATGATGCAAAGCGTAGGCGCGGCCGGCACCACCATCATCACTCATCTGTTTTGCGCGGATTGAAGCCATTGAGCTCAAATCAACTTTTGACCAAGGACGATTGCGATTATTCAATATTTCCTCTATTCACCCTTTCCTGGTTTCCCCCTCGGGATAACACCAAGGGCTTAAGATTCCCCCCCAAAAAAAATCATCCGCGAAATCGAAAGCCCCAATTTCCCTTCGAAGACGCAGAGGAGTCTTAAATTCAGCCCAAGCGCAGGGCAACTATCCCCTCATTCTCTCCTCGCCACTAAGGAGGCACCCGCACGCAATCCTTCACGATCAAACCAATCGACCCGCCTGGCTTCTTCGTAAAACAAGACAGTCAATGGCTGAAAGACACGCGCGAGCTCACTCGGTTCGAAATAATGGATCAGGTGAATTGGCGCTGGCAGATTGAATGTGTTCGGTTGCACCTGGGGTACTCCGGATTCGATCAAAGCATCGTAGCCTGGATCATCGGTTATGAAGACCTCCACAATAAGAATGCCGCCTGGAGTCAGTGAAGACATGAGACGATCCGAAAGCCACCAGAGATCAGTCGGCAGGAGAAAGTGCAAAACCGCCGGGGCAACGATCAAAGAATATTGCGCTTCTGGATATGGGAAATGCATCAGATCCATGACGAACACCTGGACATCCAATCCATTGCAGACCTTACGCATTCGTTCGCAAGCCGACTCGTCCTTCTCGATGGCATCGACACGAAAACCACGGGCAGCCAGCCACTTTGCCGTCTCACCCTTACCTGCCCCCAAGAGCAACGCGTGACCAACAGGCGCTTGGTCGACCCAGCCCTCGAGTAATTCACTCGTGACATCATTCGTTTGACCAATATGTTCGATCATTTTCGCATTTTCCTTTGAATGCATGGAGGGGCGCCTTCGGCTCTTACCTGTCAGCCAAGCGCATTGGTTAAGCGTATGGATTCCGTAGGTTTTCTGTCAGGTTCTCGCCATGCCAAAAGGAGCATAATATTGTAGAGTTATTGTCGGAAGGGCGGAATCTCTTCTTCTCCTCCTTACGAGAGAGCCGGGGTCGGCGTCCTCGGCTCTCAGCGATTCTAGCCATAATCAAAAATCTTTCCTTCTTCGGAGCTTACCCCTCACCATGAGAGCCATTTTCTCATGGATACCATAATTTACAATGTTATTCTCTCCTCTCTTATTTGGACTCCTGTTATCAATATTCTGCTCTTTCGTTAGGGTTTAGCGAACTAACCCCGCAGGTGTATTTCGTTCTTCGGAAAGCCGTGCTATGGTATAGGTCTTGATGCAGATAGATCGAAGATTTCCTCTCTTTACAACTGATAGCAAAAATTTCTAGTCGTGTCTCATGAGAAAGGTCAGTAGAGGATGTTCCCATTGGGGTAGTGAATAATCCTGGTCATCAAAGCTCATTAAAGGATCATTTTCTCTAAGAAAGGCGATGCGACAACTGCATGAGATGGCACGGATGGCAATCGGTTGCTTTACTGGAAAAGCAGAAAAGGAGGATCTTAGAATCCCGATCAGCAAAGGACGTATTCGCACTTAATGCAATAGGGAAGGGCTTATGGCTGTGAAGGTCAGTCGTAGGGGTTTCTTAAAAGCATTCGCCCATGTCATGATCGCCTCCGGGTTCACTGGATTCGGCCTGTATGAATATGGCTTTCACATCGAGCCGGATTGGCTATGCGTGGAAGAGACGATTGTCCCGATCAGAGGGCTGGGGAGCGCCTTTGATGGTTTCCGCATCGTCCAATTGAGTGACTTTCACCTCTCCCCCTATACCGAGATCGCCCTCATTCAAAAAGCGGTTGAGAAAGCTAATTACCTTGAACCTGATCTGGTCGTACTAACCGGTGACTATGTCCTCGACTGGCCGGAAGCCATTTTTGATCTGGCACCTATCTTCTCTCAATTGGATGCGAAGCACGGCATTTATGCCATTCTTGGCAACCACGATTATTGGACCAATGCCGAAATCGTTTCACTAGGCTTTCAAGAGGCGCGCATTCCGCTTTTGAAGAACTCAGGCCGCCCCATCCATTTCGGGCAACAGGCGATCCATCTAATTGGCCTGGAGGATGGCTGGAGTTACGTGGAAGGTGTAGGACCGGATCTTGAACTTGCCCTGCGCGATCTGCCCTCTGGATTCCCCATCGTGCTTCTCATGCATGAGCCCGATTTTGCTGACCTGCTCTTACAAGATGACCGAATCTCTCTTCAGCTATCCGGGCATAGCCATGGTGGCCAGGTGCGCGTTCCTATCTATGGCGCGCCTATCCTGCCTTTGTATGGCCGGAAATATGAAGCCGGGCTCTATCGCGTGAACCGAACATGGTTGTATGTCAACCGCGGGATCGGCGTAGTCCCCCCGCCAATAAGATTGAACTGTCGTCCGGAGATTACCCAGATCACGCTCACATGCCAATGACGAACAGCAAATAAGAAGCGCTTCTCCCTACGCAATGCGAGGTCAATCACCATTTTCTGTAAGAGAAATCACCTTCACAAAGAGGAATCGTCTATAGAAGTATCATTCACTATTCGCCTATGAGGATACCTTCCTGTGCACTCCCTGCTATAATCCTTTCCTGTGAGCGAGTTCAGCAACGCGGCCCACCACCAGATCACGCGCGCTGCCGGCGTGGTGATGATCGGCATGGCTTTGTCCAGCCTGGCTGGGCTTATGACTACCATGCTGGTCTCGCATACCTTTGGAACAAGCTATGATCTCGACGCCTTCTATGCCGCAAACCGGCTGACGGAAATCGTCTTCAATTTGATGGCCGGAGGCGCACTGGCCTCGGCCTTCGTTCCCACATTCACAGGCTTCCTGGCCAAGGGCGACCGCCATGGAGCCTGGCGTTTGGCCTCCTCGATCGGCAACCTGGTCTTGCTGTCTATGACTGCGGTTGCCATCCTCGCAGCTCTGATGGCGCCCTGGCTCGTTCGCAACATCCTCGCTCCTGGCTTTAAAGATGCTGCCCAAATCCTACTCACGGTAAACCTGCTGCGTATCATGCTGATTTCCTCGATCATCTTCGGAATCAGCGGCTTGATAATGGGCATCCTCAATGCTCACCAACACTTCTTTTTGCCAGCGCTGGCTCCTGCCTTTTACCGTGCCGGATGGATCCTGGGAATCGGTCTCCTGGTTCCCAAAATGGGCATCTATGGTCTGGCATGGGGGGTTGTATTGGGCGCCTTGTTGCATCTTCTCGTGCAGATTCCAGGCTTGCGTGGTCGACAAGCGAGTTATGATCGGCGTTTAGGCCTTGGCGACCCTTCCGTGCGTCTGGTCGGGCGATTGATGGCACCGCGTTTGTTGGGCGTGGCCGTAGTGCAGATTAATTTCCTGGTGAACACTATCCTGGCCTCCTCCCAACCGGAAGGAAGCCTGGCAGCCCTCAACATCGCCTTAGCGTTGATGATCATGCCCCAGGCTGTGATTGCCCAAGCGACTGCCATCGCCGCCTTTCCGACCTTTTCCGAGCAATTCGCCCGCCGAGAAATGGATGCGATGCGCACCTCACTATCAAGCACATTGCGCAGCGTCTTCTTCCTCTCCCTCCCTGCCAGCCTGGGATTGATCTTATTACGCAAACCGCTGGTTACTCTCTTACTCGAACGGGGCGCGTTCGATATCGACTCGACTGAAAAAGTGGTCTGGGCCTTGTTGTGGTACGCCGCTGGTTTGGTGGGACATGCCCTGCTGGAAGTGATCGTGCGTGCATTTTACGCCATGCAGGACACGCGTACTCCCGTGATTGTCGGTGTGGTAGCCATGAGTCTTAACATCGCTTTTAGTCTGCTTTTCTCCCGGCTTTTCATCTTACTGGGCTGGGCTCCTCATGGCGGCTTAGCCCTGGCGAACTCACTTGCTACTGCGTTAGAATGCATTACGCTTCTCTTCCTGATCCATCGTCGTTTACAAGGCTTGGAATGGAATTCCCTCCTCAAGGGCACGCTTCTAATCATATGCGCCTCCATCTTCATGATCCTGGTTTTGTTAATCTGGGCAGATACGATGGAAGGAGAAAGCGCCTGGCTGGTAGGAGGAGCGGGGGTGCTCCTCGGCTTCATCAGCTATTGGCTGGCTGCTCTGGTTTTGCACCTGCCGGAACCGAAGCAGTACATACAAGTGGTCATTCGTCGGCGTTCATAAAAATAGATAAGACATCACCTGCGGGAATCTGCTCGATGGTAACTGAGGCAAATGGATGTATCTCTTCTTTATCACACAAAGATACGAAGACATTAAGATTTTCCTTTTTCTTTGCGCCTTTGTGTCTTGGTGTGAGGCTTTTAGAACTTATCCAGTGGTTTGCTATCGAAATAGGAAAATCACTCCTCATCGATCAATAACTCGGTCTCTTCGTATCCGCCCGCCTCATCCGAGGAGAGTTGTCGTAGTCGTAACTCGGCTTTTTCTAACAACTGGCTACACTGCGCTGCCAGCGCCTGACCTCGTTCAAAGAGGGCCAGGCTGTCTTCCAGCGGCAATTCGCTGGTCTCTATCTTTTCAACCAGGTCTTTAAGCTCCTGGAAGGCTTCCTCGTACTTCATTTCTTGCGGTGATTTGACCTGCGTTTTGCTCATTTTTTTCCGTCTCTCCTGAGATCCTCACGACAACGACTGAGCGAAGCGATCCCCTCCTTCACGCTGGCCGCGCCTGCTATGCTTCTTGGATCGTCCGTCAGCCCGTTGGATTTGACTTCAAATCTCCGACTCCTTATGGGGGACAATCTCAGCACCAAATTCACCATCGCTGACTTGTACCCGCACCCGATCCCCTACTTCCACCTGGCGAACAGTGCGAACCAGAATTCCATCATCCTCTCGGTTTACCAGGGCGAAGCCTCTGGCCAGTACTGCAGAAGGACTTACCACACGCAGGGTTTGAGTCAGACCTTCGATGGATGCCCTTCTCAATGCCAGGCGATGGCGTACTGCTGCTGATAGCCTAAAGATAAGATCGTCAACCTGTTGTTGCGCATTAAGGATCAGGGCTCGAGGGGAAAGGCGGAACAAAGCTGACCTAAGACTCTCCAGTTCCCATCGCAAACCGCGCAATTGCTCTGCAAATAACTTCTCCATGCGCAGCTTCATTTCAAGTAAATGATCCAACAATTGCGCTTTGTTTGGGGTTGCGACTTCCGCTGCGGCAGAGGGCGTGGGCGCACGTACATCGGCGGCGAAATCCGCCAGGATGATATCGGTTTCATGTCCGATCCCAGAAACGATCGGGATCGCAGAAGCAGCGATGGCACGTACCACCGATTCATCGTTGAATGCCCACAGATCCTCCATCGAGCCTCCCCCACGGGCCATTAAAATCACATCCGGTTTAACCACCACATTCATGGTTTCCAGGGCTGCCACGATCTTCGCTGGCGCCTCCTCTCCCTGGACGGGTGTAGGCACCAAGATCAATTCCACAAGTGGAAAACGGCGTCGAAGGACATTGACTACGTCGCGCAAGGCAGCAGAAGAGGGGGAAGTTACCACACCGATGCGGCTTGGCCACAGCGGTAGTGGACGTTTACGCTCGGGCGCGAACAGCCCTTCTCGCTCGAGAAGCTCCTTTCGACGCAGGAATTCTTGAAAGAGCATTCCCACACCCGCCGGTCGAATTTGGTCTGCATAGAGTTGATAAACCCCTCCGGCCTCATAAACACTCATCCGCCCGTGAACTTCAACCGCCTCGCCATCACGCGCAGGTCGCGTAAGTCGGGCGACATCCGGTCGCCACATGACACAGCGTAAAGAGGCGCTCTCATCTTTTAATGTGAAATACGTGTGACCGGAAGAAGGACGGGAAAGGTTCGAGATCTCCCCAGACACCCAAATGTCCTGTAAACGGTAATCACTCTCGATCAGCATCCTCAAATGCCGGTTAAGATCGGAGACTGTCCAGATGAGAGCATCAAAATTAAAAAAGGAGTATTGGCCCACATCGCGTAGCATACCGCCGCATTCAAGGACTGTCAACCAAAGGGTGCATTCCACGGAGTGTTGCATCCTGTACTCCCGCGGCTAGATTTGGAGCGG
>CAYGXU010000110.1:0-10906 GCA_964353875.1 uncultured Anaerolineaceae bacterium
TTGAAATCCCTCATTCGTCGAAGAGGACAACTGTCGATCAAGCAGAGTTTAGATTCCATGATTCAAATATGCGCTGGTGTTGGCTATGCGCATAGGGCGGGATTGGTACATTGTGACTTGAAACCTCAAAATATTCTGGTTACCGCTGATGGACGAGTAAAAATTACCGACTTTGGCATCTCTCGCGCGCTTGCCACTATCCATCCCGAAGAGCGCTTTGAAATCGTCTGGGGAAGCCCTAAGTATTTTGCCCCGGAACAGGCTGCCGGGATGCCTCCTTCCCCTTCGTCTGATGTCTATGCGCTCGGGATCATCCTCTTTGAAATGCTCACGGGCAAAGTCCCTTTTGAAGCGGAAAATTCGGCCCGTCTGGCAGAATTGCATCAGACCTCGCCCCCGCCACCCCCGCGAGAATTGAATCCGATGATATCGCCAACATTGGAATTGATCATCCTCAAGGTTCTCTCTAAAGAACCATCCGCACGTTATCGTACAGCCGATCAATTCGGGCATGTTTTGCAGGATTTTCTTAACCAGGGAGAGGATGTGGAAATCCAAGAGGCTCCGGCTGCTATGGAAAGCTTACCCTACCCACTCGATAGAGAGCCAGGCAATGAATTGCCTTTGGTAATTGAACAAGTGGATTGGATTGCGGTTTTCTTGGGTCTGTTCGCTTTATTAGCGGTTGGAGGGCTTATCCCACTTTGGCTTTGGGCCTGTCTGCTTTACCCATCATGCCCTCTGATCCCTTAACCCCATGCCAACTAGTCGACTATTTTTAGGTGCGGTATAATCAAAGTAATAACCCAACCTTATGTTGGGGTTAATTGAAGCTGGTACACGATAATTCTCGGCATATGGGAGGTCGATGTGAGTTCTTCGCGAGGCCGAAATTCGCTGGTCTTGCTCATCCTAATCCTGATCATCACTGTATTGGTTTTTCAATTTCGTGGTGCATCGACTCAGCCTCAACGCTTGTACTTCAACGAAGTGGCTGAAAAGATAAAGGCTGGCGAAGTAACCCGTATCATTGTTGACGACAATGATTTAGAAATACGCTTTGGAGACGGCGAAACGGCGTTCTCCCGCATGGAGCCCACCAAGACCGCCGTAGAACAATTGCTTGACCTGGGTGTAAAGCCGGAGGATCTATCCTCAGAAAAGATTCAATTGGAAATCAAGCAGCCAAGCAATCTCAATAACATCATCAGTCTCATTACTTATATCTTGCCTGTTTTGCTCGTTTTTGGACTGCTTTACCTCATGATGCGCCAAGCACAAGGCACCAATAATCAGGCGCTCTCCTTCGGCAAAAGTCGGGCGAGGATGTTCACTGGCGACCAGCCCACTGTAACTTTTGAAGATGTTGCAGGAGTGGAAGAGGCTAAGGGTGAATTAGAGGAAGTTGTCGAATTCCTTAAAGAACCAGAAAAATTCATCAGTCTGGGAGCTCGCATCCCGAAAGGCGTCTTACTGATTGGACTGCCTGGTACAGGGAAGACATTATTGGCGAAGGCCGTATCTGGCGAGGCAGGTGTACCTTTCTTCTCCATTTCAGGGTCTGAATTTGTCGAAATGTTCGTTGGTGTAGGCGCTAGTCGTGTCCGTGACCTTTTTGATCAGGCAAAACGCCATTCGCCCTGTATCGTTTTTGTAGATGAGATCGACGCCGTTGGTCGACAACGCGGTGCTGGTCTGGGCGGCAGTCATGATGAGCGAGAACAGACATTGAATCAAATGCTGGTTGAGATGGACGGTTTCGATACCGATACCAACGTAATTATCATGGCAGCTACGAACCGACCCGATGTCCTCGACCCGGCTCTCTTACGACCTGGCCGATTTGACCGTCGCGTCGTCCTCGATCGACCAGACATGAATGGTCGCGAGCAGATTCTTAAAGTACATGTTCGAGGAAAGCCGCTCGATCCCGTCGTGGATCTATCCATCATCGCCAAGGCAACTCCAGGCTTCGTTGGCGCGGATCTGGAGAACCTGGTCAATGAAGCCGCGATCCTTGCTGCCCGTCGCAATCGGAAAACCATCGGACCTGATGAATTCCAGGAATCCATCGAACGTGTCATCGCTGGGCCAGAACGTAAAAGCCGCATAATCAGTGATGAGGAAAAGCGGATCGTGGCCTACCACGAAGCTGGGCATGCGGTTGTGCATCATGTGATCCCAGAGGCGGATCCCGTCCATAAGGTAAGCATCATTGCCCGTGGCATGACCGGCGGCTTCACCATGGCTCTGCCCGAAGAGGAACGCCTCCTCATCGCCAAAAACAAGCTCAAAGCGCAAATGGCTGGCTTGCTTGGCGGTCGGGCAGCCGAAGAACTGATTTTCGATGATATCACTTCCGGCGCATCAGACGATATAGATCGCGTCACCAAGTTGGCCCGAACGATGGTCACCCGCTTGGGGATGAGCGAAGGATTAGGACCAATGGTTTTTGGACAGAAGGAAGAACTCATCTTCCTGGGAAGAGAGATTTCTGAGCAACGCGATTACTCCGAAACCGTTGCAGAGGTGATTGATCAGGAAGTACGAAAACTGGTCCAGGAGGCTTATGACCGGTCGAAAAACATTCTCATCGAATATCGGGCGCAGCTCGAAATAGTTGCACAACGCTTGATCGATGTCGAGACGATCAGCCGGGACGAATTCGAAAAGTTGTTTGAGCAACCTGTACCTACCAAAGTTAGCGGAACGCCGGTTCCCATAACGGCATGATCCAAGAAATCCTTTTGGGAAATCCGCTTAAGCCCCGATAACGGGGCTTTTTTATCGCGAATACCCTTTCCTCTTCGCTATCAATTTAAATTCCATTCTACTGATTCTTACCTTGCGCAAGTCTTTGTCTAATAATCCTTGTAACTGCTCAACCCAATTCGGCAAACTCCTCAGCATACCAGCACAATATCAAGCCCCAAATGATCTGTTCGGTTACCCCCCTCTTATCCCCCCATTTGCGCCTGCATAATCATGATTAGGCTGAGACCCGAAGGCGTAAATGGGGGGATGATAGGGGGGTTATAAGCGAATCGGGATGAAAGATGATATGGCTGAGCAGTTTCTAATCCTTCAGATAAATATACCAATCCTCCACTATCGAATACGCTGTGGGATATTCAAGATGATATAATTATCTGTTGCTGGCATTCCAACAAACAAGCCGATGATTAGGCAAATGAGAATCCCAATTCGATCCAAACAGGCTTAATGGGCCAACTTGGATCGGCGCTTCTCAGGGTTAATATCTCTCGGAAAGAATAATTAGGAGGTTTTTAGCTGTGGTAACACATGATGTCCCCGGCATCAAAGCCAAAGCATTTCTGGAACGGGATAATGCCGTTGTCTCTCAATCCTATCCTCGACCGTATCCCTTCGTAATGGATCATGGAAAAGATTGCGAGGTTTGGGATGTGGACGGCAACCGCTACATCGACATGGTCTCTGGGATCGCTGTTTGTTCCACCGGACATAGTCATCCTCGCGTAGTTGAGGCCATCAAGAAACAGGCGGAACGATTTATTCATATTTCAGCGGATTATTACCATCCACTCTGGGTTGAATTTTCCGAGCGGTTGGCAGGGCTCGCCCCTTTTAAGGAAGGTGCTCGCATCTTCTTGGGGAACTCTGGTACAGAGGCTATTGAAGCAGCGATTAAACTGGCCCGTATTCATAGCGGTCGTCAACAGTTCATCGGTTTTTATGGCGGCTTTCATGGGCGTACGATCGGTTCTCTCTCATTTACTGCCAGCAAATCGGTTTATCGTCATGGTTTTCAACCATTGATGAACGGGGTTACACATGTCCCATTCCCTGATCCTTATCGTCCCATTCTCCAACTTACTCATCCTGATTATGGCGAGACGGTGGTTGATTATATTGAGCATGTTGTATTTAAACGTTTGATGGCTGCAGAAGATTGCGCTGGTATTCTGGTCGAACCTATTCAGGGTGAAGGTGGGTATGTCATCCCCACGGATGGTTTTTTTCCTGCGTTGAGACGACTTTGCGATCAATATGGTATTCTGTTGATCGTGGATGAGATCCAGACAGGGGTTGGTCGCACAGGGAAATGGTGGGCAATTGAACATTGGCAGGTTGAACCCGATATTGTTCTTACTGCCAAGGGAATCGCTTCTGGGATGCCCATCGGTGCGATGATCGCTCGTAAAAGCGTTATGGACTGGCCTCTTGGATCTCATGGGAACACCTTCGGCGGGAATCCGATCGCTTGTAGCGCTGGCCTGGCAACCCTCGACCTGATTGAAAACGGATTGATGCAGAATGCGGCAGATGTAGGCGAATACACCCTGGATGCATTGAGTGAAATCCAAGTCCGTCACGCCTCGATCGGAAATGTCAGGGGAAAAGGACTGATGATCGGTGTAGAATTTGTCACCAATCGAGAGACCAAACATCCTGCCAAGGACTTGCGTGATCGGATCGTGAGGAAGTCATTCGAGAAGGGAATCCTCGTTATGGGTTCTGGCGAAAGCTCCGTGCGGATCGCCCCACCTTTGACCATTCATCGAGGGTTAGTTGACGAATCGCTTGAGGTCTTCGAAGAAGCGATTTCAGAGGCCGAGAAAGAAGGCATTGTTTAATTTACTGCTACCCGACCAACGCGTACGTCAACGGGACTATCTACTTCAAATCGCACGCGCCATCACTGAAGAGCTCGAACTTGAAAAAGTCTTGGCTCTCATCGTACGCGTGTCTTCCGAATTACTTGCAGGCCATGCAGGCCTGATTGCTCTTCGCGAACAAGGTGGAGGCTGGAGAATTGCTTCTTCCCATGGCATCAATCCTGCCTTCCTTAAACATCTCCGCCCGCTCTTAGCGGATATCCCAAAAGATGGGGATCCGGCTCGATTTGCCCTGCCCGAAGTAAGCCGCCGTTTAAAACGAATTACAGAAGCGGCCACCATGGGTTTGCTCTCGGGTGTGGGCTTGCCACTCATTGCGCAACAAGAAGTCTTGGGAGTGATTTTTGTTTTTCGCTCTTATCAAGGCCCCTTCTCTTCCGAAGATCGATCATTGCTTCAGGCCTTCGCGGCGCAAGCGGCCACGGCCGTCTACAATGCCAGGTTATACACCCAGGTAGCTGAACAAAAACAATTCCTCGACGCAGTTCTGGAGGGTTCCGCCGATGGAATTTTCATTTTGGATCCAAGCTATCGTTTTCACCGCTTCAATCGATCTTGCACCCGGCTCACCGGTTATTCCCATGAAGAAGTGATCGGACGCAAATACGACGAAATCATCCAATGGAAACGCCGTGAGCCCGGCATAACTTTCGAAGAAGCCGAAGCCGACGGATGGCCGCTTTCTGCCCAGGCGACACTCTACAACGAAGGCAATCTAAAAACCAGGGATGGGAGTCAGATCAGTGTCGGGATTACGTACGCACCCATCCTCTCCCCACAAGGGAAATTACTTAGCGTGGTTGCGAATATGCGCGATATTTCCAAGTTTCGAGAAGCTGAAGAATTGAAGAGCACCTTCATTTCCATTATCAGCCATGAATTACGAACACCGGTCGCTCTTATTAAAGGTTATGTAGGAACATTGCGACGTGAAGATGCACATTGGGACCCGAAGATCGTAAATGATAGTCTGGCTGTCATCGAGGAAGAGTCTGACCGCCTTACCAATCTAATCGATGATTTGTTGGAGGCTTCGCGCCTTCAAGCGGGAGCATTGATCTTGAACCGCAATGAGGTCGAGATCGATCGACTGGCAGAACGCATCACGCAACGTTTCCAAACTCAATCCGCTAAGCATACCTTCGAACTGGATTTTCCGCCCAACTTCCCCATTGTGTTTGCAGATGAGGAAAGGCTGACGCAAGTGATAAATAACCTGCTTTCTAACGCGGTCAAGTATTCAACCAAGGGAGGGACTATTCGTATCCATGGCCAAATAAGATCTAACGAGGTACTCATCTGTGTAGCCGATCAGGGTCCAGGAATCGCGCCTGAAGATGTACCGCGCATCTTCGATCGTTTTTACCGTTCCAACGATGCTGCAAGTAAAACAAAAGGTGCTGGTCTAGGCCTCTATCTGGCGAAAGCTGTGGTCGAAGCCCATGGAGGTCGAATATGGGTTGATGATCGTTTGAAACACGGCGCTTCGTTATGTTTTTCTCTCCCAAGGGAATGAACAAAGTAGAATAAAATAGGAAGAGATATCCTCATGACACCAAGCTTATCTGCTATCCGCTGTCCCAATTGCAGCAATCCCATTCAAGCAAGAATCGTTCAACTCATCGATATAGGACAGGATCCCTCTGCCAAAGCGCGTTTCCTTTCCGGATCCCTTAATTTGATCCAATGCAATGTCTGTGGTTATCAGGGTCAGATTGCGGCTCCTTTGGTCTATCATGATCCTGACAAGGAATTGCTTCTAACCTACATTCCGGTTGAAATTGGCATGCCCAAGGATGAGCAGGAACGCGTGCTTGGTCAGCTTATTAACCAAGCCATTAATGCCCTTGAGCCAGAAAAACGAAAAGGCTACTTATTTCAGCCTCAAGCAGTCCTCACCGCCCAAGGACTGATCGAACGTATCCTCCAAGCCGATGGGATCACGAAAGAGGAGATTGAAGCACAGCGAGAGAAAATGCGGTTATTCGAAGAATTTCTGCTCACACCAGAGGAGAATGTACCCCTATTTGTCAGTCAGCATGATGAGCAACTGGATGCCGAGTTTTTTCAAATTGCTTCACTAAGCCTACAACTCACCAAGGATGAGAAAGCTCGCGAAGCAGCAAATCAACGCATCCAGACCGTACTGGTACAAACCAGCTTTGGGAAGGATCTCCTCGCCCGAGAAACCGAAATCCGTGCTGCCGCAGAAACCCTCCAGAAAGCCGGTGATAAGCTTACACAGGAAGTTCTTTCTGACATGCTCATCGACGCCCCTAACGAGGATCGATTGATTGCCCTCATTCAACTTACAAGACCGGCATTGGACTACACCTTCTTCGCCAAGTTTACCGAACGCATCGAAGCATCCCAAGGCGAAAAGAAACAGAGCCTACTTCAGTTACGAGCGAAAATCCTGGAGCAGGTTGAAGAAATCGATAAAGCTCAAGAGGCTCGTGCAGCAGAGGCGGCTTCCTTAATCCAACACTTGCTTAAAGCAGATGATATGGAGAAGGCTGTCAAGGAAGCGCTCCCCATGATTGATGAACTTTTCTTGGGCATCCTTCATGCCAACCTGCGCGCGGCAAAAGAACGTAAAGATGAATCGACAGCTGCACGCCTGCGGGAATTAGATGACCGCATTCGGAAAGTCATTCGAGAGTCACTGCCGCCCAGTCTTCAGCTAGCCCAAAAAGTGCTCGATATGGAGGATTTGTCGCAAGCGCGTGCTGAACTTGAAAATTCAAAAGATTTTATCGATGAAGCTCTCCTCAACGCGTTGATGTCAACCGAACAACGATTGGAGAGATCTGGCAACAAAGAAGGTTCCGAACGCATTCGTCAGCTATATCGTACTGCTCTACGACTGTCCATGAAGGCCAAGAAAGAGAAATTGGAGTAAATACCTGAAAGAGCAGTGGACTATTCATGCAGTGCAATTATCAACCTGATCTGTTGATAAAAGGACAATCCTTAGAATGCCCGATCAAGGTAGATCGGGCTTACTGTCTAACACTCGTGAGTTCGTAAAGATTTTTACCTTTGGCCTTATTAGCCTTGATATAACGATAGAAGCATTCGTTGCAGGATGAATTTTGTTTGATCTTTCGCCCACTCCTGATTGCCACATCTCTTAAACTGCCCGAAAATTTTATATCCCACTTAGAAAGCATGTTTTGTACATAGTTTAGCTTCTCTTGAACTCAGGTCTTTTCTATTCAACTTCACAAACCAATCCTTTTAGATAGCGACCTTCAGGGAAATTCAGAGCCATGGGATGATCTTCGGGTTGCCCGAGCCAGCGGATTACCTTCACTACCCTGCCAGCGTCCAATGCTGCATCAGCAACAATTTTCTGAAATAATTCAACTCCGACGCCTCCACTGCAAGAGAAGGTAAAAAGCAAGCCTCCCGGTCGTAGTAGTTTCATCGCCAACAAGTTGATGTCTTTATATCCCCTGGAAGCACGTTGAATATGAGCGGGTGTTGAAGCGAATTTCGGTGGATCGAGTACAACTACATCAAATAATCGAGCTTGATCGCGCAAACTTCGCAAAGCCGAGAATACGTCTTCCTGAAGGTATGTCAACCGATTATCAGAAAGACCGTTTAATTCCAAATTTTTATGGAGCAATTCTAACGCTTGTTCTGACGAATCAATGGCCAGGACTTCTCGCGCACCCTTGCTTAAAGCGGCGATCGTGAACGCTCCTGTGTAGGAAAAACAATCCAGGACTGTAGCATCAGGCGGGAGCATCTCACCAAATACTTGTCGGTTCTGGCGCTGATCCAAATAGAAACCCGTCTTATGACCATGAATGATATCCACATAATATCGAAAGCCATGCTCCCAAATCATGAGTTTTTCCTCGGGAACACTCCCCCAGAGATGACCTTGCCTCGGCTGCAGCCCTTCTAACTGACGCATATCAACGTCAGACCTTTCATAAATCCCCAGACAATCCCCACGTTGGATGAGAGTCTGCAAAATGACATCCCGCCAATATTCCGCTCCACAGGCGAGGAATTGAACTACTCGATAAGCGCCATAACGATCAATGATTAGACCGGGCATTCCATCCGATTCAGCATGGACTTCCCGATAAGCATTACAGATTTCTGGTTTGATGAGGTTCAGACGGGAATGGATGGCTTTTTCAAGCCTGATTTGAAAGAAATCT
Organism: uncultured Anaerolineaceae bacterium; assembly: GCA_964353875.1. GTDB lineage: Bacteria > Chloroflexota > Anaerolineae > Anaerolineales > E44-bin32 > MGNI01. The sequence continues at coordinate 8,840 of CAYGXU010000110.1, forward strand.
TCGTTCACGATCTCCGTTGGGTCCCAGGTCCAGATCCTGATTCTAATTTGTGAAACGGGCGAATAGGAGCCACAAGCCAACCATTCCTCCTCGTGTGAATAGATCTGAATGGTCTCGCCCGCTCCCGGATTCCCTTCCACTGCTGCCACTGCGCTGGCGAAGATCCAGGGATGCCTGCGGATGACAGAGCGCTCCCGCCCTTTTTTCAGCTTCAAGGATGGCATTTGCGCCTCAAGTTAATTATCCCATCGCAAGTTGATTTGGCTACGCTAATACGTTGGAGATCTTCTCTGGTCAATCTGTCATTTCTCCTGCGATCAGCCTGCGCAAACCGTCTTCATCAATCACCGCAATTCCCAGGGACTGAGCCCTGGCGAGTTTTGAACCCGGTGACTCTCCCGCAACTACGAAATTCGTGCGGCTGCTGATGCTATCTGTGACCTTGCCTCCATGGCGTTCAATCAAGGTGCGCGCCTCGTCGCGCGTCATCTGTGGAAGCGTGCCCGTAAGCACAAAAGTTAGGCCTGTAAGGTTTTGCTCTTCTGCTGGTGCTTTTATTTCGGGCGTTATCTCCCAACCTCCTGCTTCCTCCAGCTTCCCTATGACGCGCTGATTGCTGGGCTGAGCGAACCAATCGACTATCGCTGCCGCAATATTCGGCCCAATGCCCTCAATTTGCTGCAGTGAATGGATATCCGTTTTTGCCAGCTTATCTAGGGATCGATAATGTCTGGCCAGATCTATTGCCACCACATCCCCTACTCCGCGAATTCCCAATGCAGCGATCAGGCGGTTCAAGTCTCGCTGGCGCGAGGTATCGATAGCATTGACCAGATTCTCAGCCTTCTTTTCAGCAAAACCTTCTAAAGAGAGCAAGGCTTCTTTGTCTAATTGATACAGATCGGCTACATCCCTAACCAAATTAGCTCTCACAAGCTGCTCTGCCACCTTGATCCCCAAACCCTCGACATCCATCGCGCCTCTCGAAGCGAAATGCTCGACATTGCGGATCAGTTGCGCTGGGCAAGCTGAATTGACACAATAAAGCGCCACTTCCCCCGGCAGTTGCTCTAGAATTTGATTACACACTGGGCAACGTTCAGGCATTTCATAAGGCTTCTCCAATCCTGTGCGCGTTTCGACGATTGGTCCGATAACATAGGGAATGACATCCCCAGCTCTCTTGATTTGCACACGATCACCAATACGGATGTCTTTCTCAGCGATGAAATCAAAATTATGTAAAGTCGCCTTTCGTACGGTCACGCCCCCTACTTCCACCGGTTCGAGGATTGCATAAGGCGTGATCACCCCAGTCCGCCCTACATTCAACCCGATATCGATTAATGCGGTGGTGACAACCTGAGCAGGGAATTTTAATGCAATCGCTCCACGAGGGTCCTTTCCGACCACGCCAAGGGACCGAGCCAATGGGAGATCGTTGATTTTAATGACCACGCCATCCGCTTCGTAAGGCAAAGAAATACGTCGGTCCACCCATGACTCGCCTTCTCGAACGGCAGATTCGATATCCTCGCATAGTCGAATGCCGTCTGCGACCGGAAATCCAAGTCGCTTTAAATATTGGATGATTTCCCATTGCTGAGTGAGTGAAGGACCATTGGATTGAACAATGGCGTAGCAAAAGATGGATATCGGTACGTCAGCCGTCAGGGATGGATCGAGTTGTCGCAACGCGCCTGAGGCGGCATTGCGAGGGTTAACATAAGTTCGCTCCCCCTTCTCTTCCAGGCGACGGTTTAAGGCATCAAATTCCGCTTTTTTAATACAGGCTTCCCCGCGGACGACCATAAAGTCAGGGACTCGAATCTCATCAGTAGCCTTTATGGGTATGCGCAATGGCAAGCTTCGCACAGTTCGTAGATTATTGGTAATCTCCTCCCCCAGTTCACCATCTCCACGTGTCGCCCCTAAAACGAACACCCCGTCCTCGTAATGTAGCACCACCGTAAGGCCATCCAGCTTTGGTTCAACAACAAAATCAGCTTTTCTCACCCTCGGATCGAGCTTCGCAATGCGTTCATACCATGCTCGTACTTCATCTCC
>CAYGXU010000111.1:0-10905 GCA_964353875.1 uncultured Anaerolineaceae bacterium
ATTTTTGCGCAGAGTCTTGACAGAACGAACAAAATCGGATAATCTCTCGCAATCATGAAATCTGTCTCTGCTTATACCCCTCGTGCTCGACGTTGTCGCCAGCCTTCCGGTCTGGAATTTGGGGTTTCCTAAGCAGTCCTTCATCATTTGTAATTTCCCCGCCAGACCAAGAAACGGTCTGGCGGTTTTTTTTTGGAGACAAGATGATTCGAGCAGGCATTATAGGTGCGACTGGATATACCGGGCTGGAGCTGGTGCGCCTGATCAAGCGCCATCCGGCAGTTCAGTTGATCTTCGCTACATCCGATTCACAATCCGGCCAGAGCCTGAAGCGAGTCTTCCCCTCGGCCCCTGAATTGACCTTGATCTCTCCTGACCAGGCTCCCCTGCATGAAGTGGATGTCGTCTTCCTCTGCCTGCCCCATGCCGCTTCCGCCTCGATGGCTCAGACTGTACTGAATGCAGGTGCTCGGGTCATCGACCTGAGTGCCGACTTTCGTTTACGAGATGAGAAAGTCTATCAGGCGTGGTATGAGGTTCCGCACCCCGCGCCTCAGCTGTTGAAGGAAGCTGTCTACGGTTTGACAGAGATCTTCCGAAAAGAGTTACGGGGGGCGCGGCTGGTTGCCAATCCGGGATGCTACCCCACCAGCGCATTGCTAGCACTGCAGCCAGCCCTGAAGGCTGAACTCTTCAACGGTCCCATAATCATCGATGCCAAATCCGGAGTATCAGGCGCTGGTAGAAAACCAAGCCTTACAACGCATTATGTCGAAGTTGCCGGGAATCTAAGTCCATACAACATTGGGCGCGTCCACCGGCACCTTCCCGAAATGGAACAGGCCTTTTCTTGGTGGTCCTCTTCCCCTCCCACGCTCATCTTCTCCCCCCATCTGATCCCAGCCCCACGCGGCCTGCTTTCTACGATCTACATCCAGCTTCGATCAGGATGGGATGAGCGAAGGGTGCATGAACTCTATCAGGACATTTATCCTGACGAAGCCTTCATCGAAGTGCTCCCAGCAGGTCAAGCCGCGACCTATGCTCATGTCAATTACAGCAACCGCTGTGTCATCGGCATCACGGTGGCCGCGGATACCATCATCCTCACATCAGCCATCGATAACTTGCTCAAGGGTGCTTCAGGACAGGCTTTGCAGAATATGAATGTGATCTTTGAGCTTGAGGAAACTTACGGCCTGCTCTAGGCCAGGAAGGAGCCCAGGATGCGCGTGGTCAAAATTGGTGGGAATGAGCTGAATATGCCGGGGTTCGTAGAAGCTCTCGCCCGGACACTGGCCGATCTTACGGAACCCGCCATGGTTATCCACGGCGGCGGTAAAGAAATCGATGAACTGCAGTTTAAACTGGGACAGCAACCGGTCAAAATCCAGGGGATGAGGATAACCGATCCAAAGGCACTCGACGCGGCCATGATGATCCTATGCGGGTTGGTCAGCAAAAAACTTGTGGCCAAATTGATCAACGCCGGTGTGGATGCCATCGGAATTAGCGGTGTGGATGGAGGGTTGTTGCGTACAAAAAAATACTCGCATCCAGAATGGGACCTGGGATGGGTGGGTGAAATCATCCATGTGCGCAGCAATCTGCTGTTAGATCTTTCCGATCGTGGAATAACCCCCGTTATCTCACCTATCTCTCTGGGAGAGGATGGTCAGATTTACAACGTCAATGCGGATGAAGCGGCCAGCTGCATCGCCGTAGCTGTTCATGCTCAGGCCATCGATTTTGTCTCCAATGTCCCGGGCGTCTTCCGAGACAATGAGCTGATCCATGCTCTTACTGAGAAGGAAGCCGAGCGCCTCATCCTTGAAGGATCCGTCAACAGTGGGATGGTCCCAAAAGTACGAGCCGCGTTCAAGGCGGTCAATGGGGGCGTGTCTGATGTTCGCATTGTCGATCTTAAAAACCTGCTCCATGAAGGCGGCACGCACTTCGTTCGTAATGAAATAGCTCAGCTTTTGAAATAAGGCGGATTAATCCTGGAGGGTAGCCATGAACTCAACGGAAATTCGAGACGCTGAAAGCCTGCTCCTTGTACCCACGTATACACGCCCTTTGCCGGTATTTGTGCATGGCGAGGGGGTCTTCCTTTTTGACAGTATGGGCGGCAGGTACCTCGACTTCGCCAGCGGAATTGCGGTCACAGCCCTGGGACACAGTGATCCAGAATGGGTCAACGCTGTCACCGACCAGGCCAATAAGCTGACGCATGTCAGCAATCTGTTCCATACCGCGCCTCAGGTGGAATTGGCTCAGCGGCTGGTGGCCAGTTCCTTTGCCGATCGTGTCTTCTTCTCCAATTCGGGGACGGAGGCCAACGAAGCGGCACTCAAGTTTGCGAGAAAGTGGAGCCGCACCCATCATGGCCCGGAGAAGACGGATGTGATCGCCTTCATGGACGGCTTCCATGGGCGTACCTGCGGCGCGCTCTCTCTCACCCACAAATCCAAGTATCGTGAACCCTTCCTGCCGCTTGTGCCGGGGGTGGCCTTCGCTCCATACAACAATCTGGATGGAGTCCGCCAGGTGTTGACGAGCCGGACCTGCGCAATCTTCGTTGAGCCTGTTCAGGGTGAAGGAGGCGTCCGCCCCGCAACATCAACATTCTTAAAGGGATTGCGCAGGCTTTGTGATGAAGTGGGAGCGCTCCTGGTATTGGATGAGGTCCAATGCGGATTGGGCCGGACGGGCTACCTGTGGGCACATGAAGCCCATGGCATCACGCCCGATATCATGACACTGGCCAAACCTCTGGCTGGAGGGTTGCCCATTGGAGCAACCCTGGTTACGGAGGAGGTCTCCAGGGCAATTGATCCTGGCGACCATGGCTGCACCTTCGGGGCGGGCCCTCTAGTCTGCCGGGCTGCTCAAGTCGTCTTTGATCGGATCTCCCAGGCAGCCTTCTTAGCATCTGTCCGCATGAAGGCTGAAATATTGGTGCAGGCACTGCGATCCTTACCATCCGCGCATATTCTTGAGATAAGGCACGCAGGTCTCCTAGTGGGAATCGAATTTGATGCGCCTGTCCAGCCCCTCATCCAATCTGCCTTGGAACGGGGTTTGATTGTCATCAGTGCTGGAGAGCGCGTCTTGCGGATTTGTCCGCCCCTCATCATTGCCCAGCAACAGATCGAGGCGGGAGTGGAAATATTGCGGCAGTGTCTTCCCGGGTTGGAGGCACAATGATCGATCAAGGCATCACAACACGCCTAGCGCATCCTTCTGATATCGTCGCCATCACCCGCCTTGTGGAAAGGCATGCTCGTGCTGGGGAAATCCTGCCGCGCTCGGAGGAAGCCATCCGCGAGAGCCTTTCGAACTGGATCGTTGCGATAAACGGCACGGGGGTTGTGGCCTGCGGTTCCTTGCTGCCCTACTCACTGGAATTGGCCGAAATACGTTCTTTGGTGGTTGACGACGCTTTCCAAAGGAATGGGCTTGGGTCCAAAGTCGTCGAGGCGCTCATCCAGAAGGCTCGTCAAAACAAATACCAATCGCTCTTCGCGCTGACGCGCGCTGTGCCCTTTTTTACACATCTTGGTTTCGCCCGAACAGATAAGACAATCTTCCCGCAAAAAATATGGCGGGACTGCTCACAATGCCCGATTCAGAACAACTGCGATGAGCAGGCTGTCGCCCTCGAACTGTTTCCAATTCATTCGGTCTCGCATCAGCCTGCTTCCCATAATCAAGAAGGTCCCAATGATCCCACCTAAAATAAATAAAGTGGTGCTTGCTTATTCCGGCGGTCTGGATACAACCGTCATCGTCCCCTGGCTGCGTGAGAACTACGGATGTGAAGTCATCTGCTTCTGTGCTGATGTTGGCCAGGGGGAGGAATTGGATAATTTAGAGGCCAAGAGCCTATCTTCAGGGGCCAGCAAGCTGGCCCTAAAAGATCTTCGGGAGGAGTTTGCGCGTGATTTCCTTTTCCCCTTGCTTCAATCCGGCGCTGTTTATGAAGGGCAATACCTTCTTGGGACAGCGATCGCACGACCTTTGATCGCAAAATGGCAGGTTATTGTTGCCGAAGAGGAAGGTGCAGACGCCCTGGCTCATGGATGCACAGGAAAAGGCAACGATCAAGTCCGCTTCGAATTATCTTATAAGGCGCTCAACCCCATATTGCGTGTGATTGCCCCGTGGCGAGAATGGAATATCCGATCTCGAGAGGATGCGCTGCAGTATGCAAGTGCGCGCAACATACCGACATCTTCCAACTCAAGATCCATTTACAGCCGGGACCGGAATCTCTGGCATCTCTCCCATGAGGGCGGCATCCTGGAAGATCCATCCCAACCTCCGGAAGAATCGATGTACCAATGGACGGCATCGCCACAAAATGCCCCGAATACGCCTGAGGAAATTACCATCGCTTTCGAATCTGGCCGACCGGTCTCCGTCAATGGAGAGAATCTCTCCCCCGCCAAACTGATCGATAAACTTAACCAAATTGGCGCCCGTCACGGGATTGGACGCGTTGACCTGGTTGAAAACCGCCTTGTGGGGATGAAGTCTCGCGGGGTATACGAGACACCCGGCGGGACCCTTCTGCATATCGCCCACCGGGAATTAGAATCCCTATGCCTGGATCGGGACACGCTGCACTTCAAACAACAGGTTGCCCTACATTATGCTGAACTGATTTATTTCGGGAAATGGTTCACCACCATGCGTGAGGCACTGCAGCTCTTCATCAGCAAAACACAGGAATCGATGGATGGGTGGGTACATCTCAGTCTGTATAAAGGAAATGTCACCGTCTTGGGTCGTCATAGCTCCAATAGCCTTTACCGGGAGGACTTTGCCACCTTCGGCCAGGATGATGTCTACGATCAAGCCGATGCGAAAGGTTTCATCGAACTCTTCGGCCTGCAAATGAAAGTGCAGGCATTGATGGACGTCAGCAATGGGGGAAAGACACGCTACAAAAGCCCCGACTACAGCATTTTCAAGAGGGACTAGATGAACAAGCTTCCCGTTGGACACATTACATCGGCCTCCGGCTTTAGAGCTGCAGCCATCGCCTGCGGATTGAAAAGCAGCGGCAGCCTCGACCTGGCTTTGCTTCTCTCAGAAAAGGATTGCTGTGGCGCAGGCATGTTCACCCTCAACCAATTCCCGGCCGCGCCCGTCATCCTGGATAAAGAAACGCTGGCCAACAATCCAAATGGATTGCGCGGGATCGTCGCCAACGCCGGGATCGCCAATGCCTGCACCGGCCTGAGCGGCCTGGAAGACGCTCGCGCCACCCAACGGGTTGCGGCACGCTCTCTGGGCTGTGCGCCTGAAGCCATTTTGGTGCTCTCCACTGGGGTGATTGGCGTACCTCTGGACATGCCAAAAATCTCTTCCGGGATCCAGGCCGCCTCCCAGCGGCTTTCCATTAAGAATGGCCTCGAGGCAGCCAAAGCCATCATGACCACTGACACCCACCCAAAGCATATTGCCTATTCCATTCCCTTCCCGGAAGGCGAGGTGGTTATTGGTGGGATCGCGAAGGGGGCGGGGATGATCCACCCCAACATGGCGACCATGCTGGCTTTGCTCACCACCGATGCAAACATCCAGGCAGAGTCTCTGCTAGAATTACTGCAGCAGTCAGTGGATGAATCCTTCAACCGGATTTCGATCGACGGCGATACGAGCACCAATGATACTGTCCTGATTCTGGCCAACGGCGCAAGCGGCGTCCCCATCCAGACAGAGGATAGATTGCGGATCTTCACCCAAGCTTTGAAGAATGTCTGTCGATCACTGGCACAGGCAATTGTTCGGGATGGTGAAGGGGCTTCAAAGTTTGTCACCATCGAGGTCATCCAGGCTGGGACGAAAGCGGAGGCCAGATCTATAGCGCAAACCATCGCCACCTCGCCTCTCGTGAAAACCGCCTTCGCCGGCGGAGATCCGAATTGGGGCAGGATTCTAGCAGCAGCTGGCAGGGCGGGGGTGCAGTTGGATCCATCTCGGATTGGCTTATGGATCGGATCAGAGTCCGGAGATGAACTGCAATTAGTTGCGGATGGGTCCCCCCTCCCTTATGACGATTCCCTGGCAGAGGCCATTTTCCAAGCATCCGAATTCATCGTGCGACTTTCGCTTGGAATGGGTAAATCCGCCCTCACCTATTGGACCTGTGACTTGACCCACGAATACATCTCGATTAACGCCGATTATCGAACCTGATGGCAAGCGGATTCACATGGCAAGGGAGTGAGGCTCCAGGATTTCACAAAATAATAAAACATTGTTGACAGGACTGCAAAAAGGATCTTTAAGAAGAGAAAAAGCACCTTTCAGGCGCCATCGGGTTTTCTGCTATTGTTGCATTCAATCCTCAGATTCGGTATGCTGACTGAGAGAATCTACCCGGGAGAATGACAATCATGAAAGGTCTGCAAGATCACAGCCTTTGGGGAGCGCGCACATCTAAACCCATCGATCCCCTGGTGATGAGACTCAATGCCAGCTTTGGGTTCGATGTCCGTATGTATCAGGAAGATATTGATGCGAGCCTGGCATGGGCAAATGCCTTGGCGGAGGCCGGAGTGCTTGCGCCTGAAGAACTAGAAGCCATCTGCCAGGGCCTGGATAGCATTCGCCTGGAATTCCTCGAGCAGAGGTTCGAATCCCGGCCTTCGGACGAAGATATCCATACAGCCGTCGAGCGGCGTCTTTTTGAAATCATCGGTCCCACTGCGGGAAAATTGCATACCGGCCGCAGTCGCAATGACCAGGTTGCCACAGATTTCCGGCTTTGGGTGATGCGTGCATGCGATAAGCTTTTTTCAGCGCTTGCTGATCTATGTGAAGCACTGATTGAAAGCGCACAGGCAGGGCGCCAAATGGTCTTACCTGGATATACGCATATGCAGCACGCCCAGCCCATCACCTGGGCGCACTGGATCCTATCGCATTTCTGGCCGCTCATCCGTGATAGAGAACGTTTCAATGTTGTGAGTGATTCTGCCGCTGTCCTCCCGCTCGGTTCGGGAGCTGTGGCTGGAACCTCCTTTCCCGTCGACCGCCATGCCATCGCCCAAGCCCTTGGTTTTAGGACAATCTCCCAAAATAGCATCGATGGCGTTGCTGATCGCGATTTCGCCCTGGAGTTCCTGTTCGCCGGCGCCTTGCTGGGAGTCCATCTCAGCCGCTTTTCGGAAATGCTCATCCTTTTCAGCAGCCGCGAATTCGGCTTCGTGGAACTGGATGAGGCTTATACAACCGGCTCGAGCCTGATGCCGCAGAAGAAGAACCCCGATCCATTGGAGTTGGCCCGTGGAAAAACCGGCCGTTTGATCGGCCACCTTACTGGCTTAATGGTAACCCTGAAAGGTCTGCCCTCGGCCTATGATAAGGACCTGCAGGAAGACAAGGAACCACTTTTCGATGCATCCGACACCTTACACGCCTTGCTCCCTGTGCTTAGCGGGTTAGTGAGAGCCCTTAGATTGTATCCCAAGCAGATGGCAGGCCAATTAGACCCTGCGCTGCTGGCAACAGATATCACCGATGAGTTAGTGCAGAAGGGCGTCCCATTTCGGGAAGCCCATCGATGGGTCAGCCAGGCGGTACGGTTGGCTCAGGGACGGGGGATTCCCCTCCATAGTCTTAAACCAGAGGAGTTGAGAACGATTGATGAACGGTTTGAAATGGATCTAAGCCAGCTGCTTGATTTCCATGGCTCGCTCGAGAGAAGAACAACGGTTGGCGGTACGGCGCAGAGTGCGCTTTCCGCGCAAATCCTTGCGGCTCGCCAGGCACTCACCGGTCGCCCAGCCGTTTAAGGATTAGCGGCAGCTGCTTTCAACGATCTAATCATCCGCCTTTATCTCCACTCCCCTCAACCTGCCAATGATGCCGGGGATAGGTCCCCAACAGCCGAAGATTCAGGGCGATTTGTGCAAACTCCCCCAAGGCGGAACTGATCCTATCCTGCGAAGCCGCGCCCACGAAATCCAGATAAAAGAGGTACTCCCAGGGCCTGCCGGGGTCTACTAAGAGCGTGGCACGTGTAGAGAGAAACGCGCTGGAGATCGCCGATGAGGGGCAAGTCGGAATGCGCTCCTTCACTCCGATTCAATTCCACTTGACTTCCTGCTACAGTTGGGAAAATTTGTATTCCAGATCAAATCCCAATATGTCTTCATAACGTCGTCATAAAGATTTCATATTTATTGGATATTGTCGACCATAACAGATTATTCAGATGAGATCGCGAATGGAGAGAAAAACATAATGATCATTAGCTCTTTCGACTTATTGGACGACAGGATTAAAGATGAACACATATTCAAATGGAGGGAGATCAATGATGAAGGACATGTTCCAGATAGCGGTGGTACTCTTTCCCTGGCATCAGGAGATGATGGCATCCATTAAGATTCCACCCTGCAAATCCTTGGCGGAGAGCTAACCATTACCAAGTGCTATGAGGGTCTCGAAAGCATAGCGATCACCATTAATGATGGAAATACTCACCTCATTGCCAGTGATGACGTAATCAACGCTTCTGGCGGCAGAGATGGTTCTTCGATCAATGGGCGACCCGGTCAAAACAACTTCGACTTATCGGCTGATAGTTACCTTACCATTAATGGTGGAACGGTTGTGAACGATGCGATGGGGGATGGTCTTGACATCAATAGTTCCTTCCAGATGACCAGAGGGGTTGTCATCGTGAATGGTCCCACAAACGATGGCAATGATCCCGTGGATTATTTAGGTACTTTCGACATTACCGGTGGTTTTCTGGTTGCGGTGGGCAGCTCCGGAATGGCTCAAACGGCAAGTACGTCCTCCGCTCAATATTCCGTACTAGTGAATTTCCCTACTATGCTTCCAGAGGGCACAATGATTCATTTTAAAAATGAAGACGGAGAAGAAGTCCTTACATTTCTTCCGACAAAGGCATATCAGTCCGTGCTGTTGAGTTCACCTGAACTTGAAAAAGGTACAATCTACATCGTCTACGCTGGAGGTAGTTCAACCGGTGCGATCACGGATGGATTGTACTCGGAGGGATCCTATACTTCTGGCAATCAAATGGCCGAGTTTACCATTTCAAGTATTGTGACGGGTGAAGGTTCAAACTGGGGCAGCTTCCCGGGGGGGAGAGGCCAACCAGGAGGCCAGCGTCCTTAGTGTGGATTGAATAATTTAAAAGGTAATAGCCTGTATGCATTTGACCAAGAAGCTGGTTGGGTAACTCTTCACCCTTCTTTCCCCGGACTCTTCATTATTCTATAATCCTTACTCATATAAATCTTAGCAATGTACATTATTCATAGGATAAAGAAAAAAGCGTTCTAGAAAACAATATTTGGATCTTATTGGGAAAAAATCCATCTATTGGAAACTGCCTTGGAAGAGCCTCCATTAGGCTTTTGATGAGGAGATGCAAAAATGAAACTTATCGGTGACATTTCGGTGGATGATGGGGATTATCGGAAGGGTACTCAGGCTCCATGGTACAAGATCTATCCCTTCTTTCTATTCCACATGGGAGCGTTTGGCGTAGCAGGCTTTTTCATGGCTTATGGCGACGCAGCTGGACCGTTGCTCTTTCAATACGCACACAGCGCGTTTGCAATTGTAAGCTATACCTTGTTTTACCTGTCGACGTTTGGACGGGACGAAGTCAAATGGATGTTTATCAATGCCGCTCTAGGATTTTTTGGCATCTATAGTCAGATCGACTGGTTGCTGTCGTTCTTTGGTAAGAAAGCCAGTGATTATCCATTTCATGTACACGTGATCCCCTTTATGTATTTTGTCCTCTACACATTCTTGATCCGCCAAGCAGTCATCGACCTTTTTAAGGCGAGAGACGACTACGTGAAAAGGAAGAGAGTAGAGCGATTCTATGTAGCCATGTCCACAGCTGTCTATGGCATCGCTTATTTCTTTTTGGGGCGCTGATCACCCAACCAAGCTCTCCAGCGGAAGTGGAAAAACCGTGCCGCTGAGCTCTGCTCTTAACGAACTACAAAGAGGGATAGCCAATGAGGCTTTATGACAATAAGAATGATCAACAGCTTAAGTTAATTACGATTTATCTTACTCCCGATGAGGCAATTCAATTAGCGTCTTACTGTCAACATCTCGCCAAAAACCCGGAGAATCATCATACACATTTCAATGACAACGAGTACATAAGAGAGATCATCCTAGCAGTCTACACATCACACAATATTTATCAGTTTGACAAGCGATCACGCGAATTGCTTGGAGATGATTGGAAGCGTTCAAGAGCGGGCCGCACATCAGTCTCTTGAACTACGTTGTCCCTTTTGCGGCGCTATGATGCATTGGCTTCAATCCATCCCGCCCCGCAGTCGTCCCCCGCCATGATCATCGATTGCCTGCGCGCCCCCATCCCCGTTGATCTCTTGGCGCCTAATCGGACGTCTTGGCTTCTATGTTGTCTCCTCCCGGTCAATAGCCCATTGAGACACTCCGCAAATGTATTTCCTTTCCCAATCAAACGCCATTTTCACCCTTCTCGCTTGCTTCTCCAGCTCCCCATAGATACAATTTCGCCAGACAACCTAATTCTTATTGTGCTTTTGCTTTTTGATCGTTGTGCTTAATTTCCAAAGCAAGGTTCTAACGGCTGCGCTCGGCTTAGTTCAACTAGGGATTAATGTGCCGGCTGCGCACCACATTAATCCCTTAATTCGTTGGGCGGATTAATAGCTGAGTTTCCACAGCAAAGGAGAGTTGACTGTTATGAAAGTAACCATCATTGCAGCAGGAAGCCGCGGCGATGTACAACCTTATGTTGCACTGGGAAAGGGGTTAAAGGAAGCGGGGCATACGGTTCATGTCTTGGCCTCTCAGGATTTCCAAAACCTGATCACGGCCCATGGTCTGGAATTC
>CAYGXU010000112.1:0-10777 GCA_964353875.1 uncultured Anaerolineaceae bacterium
GGAAGAGGCTTGTTCAGGAATATTGCGAGCAAATTGCCAATCCCTACGTTGCAGCCGCGCGGGGCTATCTGGATGCAGTCATCGCTCCCCGCCAAACTCGTCCCGCTTTGATCCGTTCGCTCCAGATGCTGCGCGGCAAGAGAGTGCGACCTCCGCGTCGCAAGCATGGCAACATTCCTCTTTAAAGTATCCGTCAGGAATAATTGATGATCAGCAAAGTTCTTGTCGCCAATAGAGGGGAAATTGCAGTTCGGGTGCTGCGCACTTGTAGGGAATTGGGGCTCGAGACGGTTGCTGTTTTTTCCGAAGCCGACCGTGAAGCCCCCCATGTACGCTATGCTGATGAGGCTTTCTGCATTGGTCCCCCGCCTGCCCAGGAGAGTTATCTAAAAGGAGATCACATCATCCAGGTTGCGCTTGAGACCGGAGTCCATGCAATTCACCCTGGCTATGGCTTTTTGGCTGAGTCACCGGGGTTTGCCAAGGCCTGTTGTGAAGCCGGGCTGATTTTCATAGGACCTCGTCCGGATACGATTGAACTTTTTGGGGACAAGGTAGCCGCGCGCCGGCTGGCGCGCCGGCTTCGCCTCCCAATTCTCCCAGGCGCCGACCGGAGATTGGATGATTCGAAGTTGCCGGAAACCGCAGACCAAATCGGCTATCCATTGTTAATCAAGGCAGTGGCAGGTGGTGGTGGGTTGGGTATCCGTTCCGTCCAGTCGCGAGCGGAATTGGAGGCTGCGATTCCGCTGGCGCGTCAGGAAGCACGAACCACATTTGGGGAGGGAAACCTATACCTAGAAAAATTGATTGAAAACGCACGCCACATCGAAGTGCAGATATTGGCTGATGCTCACGGTCACGTCATCCATCTGGGAGAACGTGAATGTTCTATACAGCGACGACATCAGAAATTAATCGAGGAGGCTCCCTCACGAGCCCTTGACCCTTCAACGCGGAAGGACATCTTGCGATCGGCTATCCGTATTGCCCGAGCTGTAAAGTACGTTGGAGCAGGGACAGTAGAGTTCCTGCTCGATCCACAAGGGAAGTTCTACTTCCTGGAGGTAAATCCTCGCCTGCAAGTAGAACATACCGTGACTGAAGCTATCACAGGGATGGATATCGTTAAGGAGCAATTTCGGATTGCCTCCGGCCGGAATATGCACTATTCCCAGAAGGAGATCCGAGCACGGGGATGGGCATTAGAGTGTCGCATCCTGGCGGAGGACCCCTTCTGGAATTTTTCTGCTTGTGTGGGTCGCATTTCGCGTCTGCGCGAACCGGGGGGTCCAGGCATTCGAGTAGATAGCGGCATATGCGAGGGATTGACGATTACACCCTACTACGATTCATTGTTGGCTAAGCTGGTGACCTGGGGGGAGACACCAGCGGTGGCGATTGTGCGCATGAGAAGGGCTTTGGAGGAGTTCCAAATCCTTGGCATTACTACAAACCTGGACTTACACCGTACTCTTTTGAACAGCCATCGGTTCTTCGTTGGGCAGTTCCATACCCGCTTTCTTGAGGAACAATTTATGCCCCTGGAGCTGGAAAAGGAGGGTCACCTGGAAGCAGCCATAACAACAGCCCTATTGGATTGGCAAAGGCGTGCCGGGGCAAGCGCCAGCGCAGAGATGGTCGTAAACCGATGGAAGATGCTTGGCCGATGGGATTTGTTAGGCGGCGGTGAATTTTGAAATATCAGATAAGTGTCGAGGGACGTGTTTTCGAGATCGAAATCACGCCCGACGGGCAAGTGTGGGTTGATAATCAACCGCTCAATGTGGATCTGGAGAGCATTGATGGTCTACCCCTATATTCACTGCTTGTTGATCACCGTTCTTATGAAGCGCATGTCGAAACGGAAGAAAATGGAGATCGCCTGGTGGCTATCGCTGGGAGATCTTACAAAATCACCTTGGAGGGCAGGCCACAGGCATTAAAGGGCAATTCAAAACGCGGTTCGCCCCTAGGTCCATTGGAGATCAAAGCGCCCTTGCCTGGCTATCTGGTAAATGTGCCGGTAGCTGAGGGAGAGCAAATTGGGGAGGGGGATGTAGTGGTAGTGATGGAGTCCATGAAAATGCACATGGTATTACGCATGCCACAAGCTGGAGTCATCCGCTCCCTCAATGCGAAAGCAGGTCAGGAAGTCGCTCAAGGAGAAGTCCTGGCAATTATCGATACTTTTTCGCCCGGGGTAAAGAGTGAATGATCCGATTTCAAGCTTGTAGCTCCGCTCTACAACCAATGCAATGAGGAGGGGCAAATTGACAGAGCGAGGGCTATATTTTGAAGATATGGTTATTAGTGAGCGGTTGAGAGCCCTGAACGTACTATCACAGAAGCTGATATTGTGTTCTTCGCAGATCTCTCGGGTGATTATTATCCTCTGCATACCAATAGCGAATTTGCGAAGAAAACCGTCTTCGGTCAGCGCGTCGTCTATTGTTTGCTTGGTTTGACGATTGCTAGCGGCCCAGCCTGGCGGACCGGTCTACTTGAAGAGACAACCGAAGCTTTGACAGGAATAGATTGGAAGCTTCGTACTCCCGTCTATATTGGTGACATACGATAAAAGCCAACGGAGATTTGCAGGAAGAGGGAAATGACTAGGCTGGGCGGAGGTGTTGTTACTTTCTCTGCCACCCTACTATATCAAAGAGACCAGATCCTTCAGAGAGGGTTTTGGACTTTGTTGATCCGTTTCTGATCCGGATTTCAGGAAGAAATCGCTCACAGGGCAACAATAGCCGGTTTCTGTGGATGATACTCTCAGTCGAATCATCTTGCGATAGAAAGAACCAAATATGAATTGGTAATCGGGCAAATGTGGCTTCTTCAGATGGTGTCGAATACCCATCATCTTGTATAGAAACCAGGAATAATAAACCCAAGGGAAACTCGGATATTAAGTTGAAAAAAAATCAATAGAAGTCCTATCTGATGCAATCTTTATTTCTTAGCATCAAAGACATCTCCAAGGAGATTGACAAGCCATGAAGCTCTTAGAAGGAAAGACCGCCTTAATTTTCGGGATCGCCAACGATCATTCAATCGCGTGGGGGATCGCCCAAGCAATGCATACCCACGGCGCTCGATTGGCATTTTCCTACTCGAACCGGGACCTTGAGCGACGCGTTCGGCCGCTGGCCGAAAAGGTTAACACCGCTTTTGTCGAGTTGTGCGATGTCGGCAAAGATGAAGATATTGAATCTGTGTTCGCGAAGGCGAGAGAAGAGTTGGGCGTTATAGATATCCTGGTTCACTCGATCGCCTTCGCTAATCGTGAAGAACTCACAGGGTCGTTTTATGAAACCAGTCGTAACGGCTTCCGTGTGGCAATGGATATCAGCGTCTATTCTTTTCTTGCGCTGGCGCGTGCTGCATTCCCGCTCATGACCTCAGGAGGCTCAATGCTGACCCTGACCTACTATGGTAGTGAGAAGGTTATGCCAAATTACAATGTCATGGGGGTGGCAAAAGCTGCTTTAGAGGCGACTACACGCTATCTGGCTGCCGATTTGGGCCCGAGGGGCATCCGCGTCAATGCAATCTCTGCTGGTCCCATCCGGACTCTCTCAGCGGCCGGAGTGAGTGGCTTCAAACATATGTACCGACATTTCGCCGAGATCGCTCCCCTCCAACGCAACATCACCATTGATGACATCGGGTCGGCAGCGGTTTGGTTGGCTTCGGATCTTGCTCGTTCAATTACCGGTGAGGTGCTTTTTGTCGATGCGGGTTATAACATCATTGGAGTTCCAAACATCAGCGAACAAGCTCATGAGTAGAATCGTTGGCATTCTTTAATCTTCCATGTCATTAATCTGTCCTCCATAGTCCTTTGCATTTGTGTCAGCTGAGATGGATGGAATCTCTTCAAATGGAAAGAATGGGTCCTACGACACACAGCTTGGGCAGCCTCAGGTTCAATGGTACCTTTTCCTTGGGTTTGGCATCGCCTGTCCGCCTGCAGGATTGCAAAACAGCTTTCGGTTATGATAATTCTGCCAATTGGTTTTCCACGAAGGCGGTGTGATGTAGAATGGGGACATGTCAGACATTCATGTGCTTATTACATTGCCCTTCTCGGGCGAATTGCTGGAAAGGCTGCAGGTATTATCCCCGCGGATAAAGCAGTCTCTTCAGGTAGTCAGGTCGGTCGAGGAAATCACAGATGATGTCCTCGGCAATGCCCAAGTGTTGTATACCTCTGCCCTACTTCCGGAGCCGGAATCGGTACCAAATTTGCGTTGGGTACAACTTCATTACGCCAGTATTGATCGAGTACGAGGGCATGCACTCCTTGGATCCAAAGTCCAAGTTACGACATTAAGTGGAGTCAGCGCCCCTGGAATGGCTGAGTTTGCCTTGATGGCGATTTTGGCGCTGGGACATCATCTGCTTACCATGCTGACTGATAAACAAGCAAAGCGTTGGGCAGAAGACCGTTTTGAACGTTTCAAACCAAACGAGTTACGGGGCAGCACCGTTGGAATCATCGGATATGGCAGCGTGGGCCGAGAGATCGCACGGGGCTGTCGATCCTTTGGAGCCAGTATCCTGGCGATAAAGCGAGATTTGAAAGACTTGGAGGATGACGGTTATCAGATCGCAGGGCTCGGTGATCTCAAAGCAGAATTGCCGGATCGGATTTACCCTCCTCAAGCTTTGGCTTCGATGGCTTCCCTTTGCGATTTCCTTGTCATCACAGTACCGCTCACCTCTGAAACACGTGGCATGATTAACAAGAAGGTTTTTGAGAAAATGAAACCGCGTAGTTATCTGATCGATCTCTCAAGTGGCGGCGTTGTGGATCACGGCGCATTGGTGGAAGCGCTGGATGCAAAGCATCTGGCGGGGGCTGCGTTGGACGTTTATCCAGTGGAACCTCTACCGGGTGGTAGCCCTCTCTGGGAGATGCCGAATGTGATTCTCTCACCGCATGTGGCCTATTCCTCGCCCCGCTATTATGAAATGGCCATGGACCTCTTTGTGGAGAACATGCGTCGTTACCTATCCGCTCAGCCTCTTTTAAATCAGTTTCGCGCGGAAAGAGGATATTAGGTTGTATGGAGCAGAGATGATAAAAGGTGTTGTTTTCGATTTAGGCAGTACATTGCTGCGCTTTGACGGGGACTGGCCAACAATCATGGAGGAGAGTCTTAGAGCGCTGATTAACTTCCTCCAGGATGAAGGTTTTATTCTGGATACCGCCCAATTTCAGCGGGTGTTTGCGGAAACATATGAGAATAATTTAAAAGTCCGGCAATTGGATCATCTTGAACGACCGACAAGTGCGCTTTTGCGACAAGTGATGGAGCAATTCGGTTTCCTGGAGCTATCGGACGAGTATGTTGCGCGGGCATTGCGCATTTTCTATGTAGTCAGTGAAGTATATTGGTTCCCAGTGCCAGCAACACTGGAAGTCCTGGATGAGTTAAAAACGAAAGGCTACTACCTGGCACTCATTACGAATGCCGGGGATCAAGCCAATGTTAGACAGTTGATCCAAAAAGGAAATATCGAAGGCTACTTTGACCCTATCGTCGTCTCTTCTGAGTTGGGTATTCGAAAACCTCACCCGGAGATCTTTCTAAGGGTGCTCAGGCAATGGCGGTTACCGGCAGAACAAATGGTGATGATCGGTGATAGTTTGAGAGAGGATATCCTCGGCGCCCAACAGATTGGTATGCATCAGATTTGGCTAAAAGAGAACGTGACCACTATAGAAAATCAACAACTTGTTCGTGAGATCCTTCCCGAGAGGATCGCTTTGCATCTGGACGAGGTTCCCAGATTGATCCGCGAGTTGTCCGTGGGATCCTAGAGGAATTCGAATCATGCTTGAATTTCAGTTGATTACGGATCACATCGCTCGTTTGGAACTCAACTTCCGAGCAATGGCATTGATCAACATGCCGGTTGCGATTTGGTTGGTAAGAGCTCCAGAAGGCTTTGTCTTGATCGATACAGGCCCATCATCGATCGCGGGTGAAATAGTTGAGGCGGTTTCAGCTGCGACTGAGAGACGAGGACCGAGGGCGGTCTTACTTACGCATGCTCACTCCAACCATGCGGGTGGATTGACAGCGATCCGCTTGGCCTGGAACCCACCTATCTTTGCTCATCCGGCGGAGATCCCCTTCATCCAAGGGGAAATGGAATATACCCGTCAGCGGTCACGAAATCTGGGCTATTGGATTGGAAGTCTATTGATGGAAGAGACTCAATGGAGTATCCCTAATGTAGAGGGGATCGACCAAAACCACGTGCTCTTTGGACTTTCGGTGATCCATCTTCCGGGCCACACTCCAGGCCACATCGGCTTTCTGCATGGGCATGATCGCGCCTGTATATGTGGCGACGCTATTCTCAATGTAGGTCCCCGCCTTTCAGCCCCTTTCATTTTAACAACGGTCGATCCCAAATTGGCCAAGCGTTCCATTGCCCGCCTCACGGAACGAAACTTCCAGCATTTACTTCCTTCGCATGGGTATCCCATTATGGAACGGGGTCGGCAGGTTCTATTCGAATACTTCCGCAAGCGCGCTCGCCGAAAAAACCCCAAAAAGCCAAAGCCAACGAAATGAAGACTTGAGCGAAACCCAATATTTGCTTAGGGCAAGATGGCTTTTTGACTGAGTTGCAGCAGGGCTGATGACGATGCTGGATCGCACGGGTAAGATAACCGCATGCTTTGGCAGGCTGATGTTCAGCCATAGTGTCAGCAGCAAAGTCCGGCCATTTGTAAACCAGCCACAAACGACATCACCTGGAAATCTCCCTGACCACGGCTAGTCTCAAATTCTCGTTATGTCGGTTGTCCAATGGGGAACCATCCGATGAAACCGGACTGCATCTACATAAGCACAAAGCGAAGTGGGGATTCGTTGGGTCGAATTTCACAAAATCCGCTGTCGCACAGTTTTAATGAGCAGATGATGGCATTTGTGAGGATCAAGTGACTCAAAAGCCCGATTTCGATCTGCTGGTTGAAGCTCATGCGAATGAGATATTCGCTTATCTCTGGCGATTATTAGGCGTCAGCCTAGATGCCGAGGACTGTCTTCAAGAGACATTCTTACGGGCTTTTCGAGCTTTTCATCGGATGGATCTGGAAGCAAATTTCCGCGCCTGGTTATACAAGATCGCAACCAACACAGCATTGACTTATCGAAAGCGTCGTGCGCGCATCCAATCACATGAGGCCTCGCTCGACCCAGAGCAAGGGGATTCGGAATCCACTTTGTTCGATTCCGTCGAAAAGGCGGATCGGAGAGCAGCGCTGATGAAAGCGGTGGAAGCGCTTCCATACCGGCAAAGGATGGCGATTGTGCTGCGTAAGTACCAGGAGTTATCCTATTTGGAAATCGCAGCCGTGCTCGGCTGTAACGAAGCTGCTGCCAGGGCAAATGTCTATCAGGGTATGAAAAAATTACGAGCGCGATTTGATGGAAAAAGGTGAGAAATAGGAGGAGTTCATGAGTGATTTAACGCGGATGGAAGAGGCGATCGAGGCTTGGCTGCATGGCAAAGAGGCGCGGGGAGAATGGCGGGAAGTAACATCAGAACTCGACGCGCTTTATGCCAAGGGTCCAAATGAGGGATTAACGAGTGTTGTGAAAAAGCGATTGAAAATATCCTTGACAGAAGCTCAAAACAAAGCGATTTTTTATGGTGTTCTGAATGAAACATTGATCGGGTGTGTTTGGGTTGCCAAAAGCGAGGATAGCGTCATAGCCCTTGATATTGGGGTTTCAAAGAGACAATTCGTCTCCCGATTGGAGAAATCGTTTGGGAAGCCCGTAATTCATTCGCAGGAGTCTGTGGCGCTCGTTCTCAAACAGTTGCAGGAGTACTTTACAGGCTCAAGGCGGTTTTTTGAATTCCCCCTTAACTTGGATCGGTTGACCGAGTATCAGCGTCAAGTTCTTCGGGCGACCACAGGCATTGCTTATGGTCAAGCCACTACTTATGCTGAGATCGCGCAACGCATAGGGAAACCGAAGTCCGCCCGCGCTGTCGGACAAGTGTTAGCCCATAATCCTATTCCCATTGTGATCCCTTGCCACAGGGTCTTAGGGGCGGATGGGTCCCTGCATGGGTACTCTGGCGGCAGGGGGATCGAAACCAAGGCGCAATTGTTGAGGTTGGAGGGCGTCCTCTCATTCGGAGGTCAATCGAGACAGGTGTAAAGAGAGGGCTCGGTCGACAATTTCGGTATTCAAGTAGCATTCCAGAATAATACGAGGCCTGGGCTCCTGAGTGTCAGTTCGGGTCAGGTTCTTCGCTCATTTTAATCTAACGCCAACTTTACGGCATAAAAGTTGGTCCCAGGAGCAAGGCAGGTCATGGGAAAGGATGAGGGATCACCCCCTCGAGTACCCCTAAGTTGGTAGTGCAGGCAGGGCTGGGGTATGCTACACTCGATATAGGTGATTCTGCCTCAAAAACAGGGTGATTATCCATGGATAGGAAGTCAACCCCACTTACGATGAGACAAAAAACTGCTCTTCGTGTACGTCGAGTGCTGGCCTTATTGGGATTCCTGCTGTTGGTAAGCTCCATGATCTTGACCCTACTGCTCAACCGTGCTCCTGAATACGAGCAATTACGCCTCACCCCACCAGCGACACTGCTGGCGCCGCCGGGGACACCGCCATGAGAAAAACCCTGGTCATATTCTATGCTTCTTTAATTCTATTGCTCATATTTGTTCTCTCAGGGTGCGCTGCGGCGACAGAAACGACCGTCCCATCCCCATCTCCGCTTCCAACCGCGCCTGGGCCAACCCCTACTCCTATGATCGAAGAGCGGACGATTGAAGTAGAGTGGCCCGGAGCGTTGAAGCTAGGCGATTCAGATCTAGTGCGCCTGGCATTGTTCCCTTCAACGGGCGGATATTCCGCTCAACTCGAATACCCGGAACACACCTTGGAGTTAGGGGAAGTTGAGGTACCCTATCTTCCTGGTTATCAAGCACAAGCCATCGCCCGAATGGATGCGGCAGGAATGGAATTTGAACCCAGAGGGGATCAGGTGCAAACCCTCCAACAAGGCACCCCTGTTTCGTGGCGTTGGACCATTTCTCCGCAAAGCGCCGGACGGCATCGTATAAACCTTCAAATCATGCTGAGATGGATCCCCTTGGCAGACGAGGGACAAGCCACGGAGGTGGTGCTCTGGAGGGATACGTTGGAGATACACGTCCAAGCGCCATTAGGCCTATCTGCTCCGCAAGCGCGTATACTGGGTGTTGCCGGGATGTTGATCGGAGGGATTCTGGTTTTGCCCTTGGCGGAACTTACGGCGCGTCAGCGGTTGGAGCGAGCACGAGGGAAACGGATTCGTTTATTACGACCGAACCCGGAGCTGGTGCTCGAAACGAGCCTCGAGGTGGAGTTGAATGATGTAGAAGCTTTAATCCTGAAAGGTCTCTTCAAGCAATATGCGCGTGTAATGGTTGAATCGCGCTATGACTCGGGCTATAGTGCTGCACGTACGCTCCTGGTCCACCCGATCCGACCAGATGGGCGTGCAGATGCTTATGCCATCGTGAAGATCGGGCCTCGCGGGATCATTCAATCCGAATACGGCAATTACGAAGCCTTTGTCCGCCACACCTTGCCTCCGATCACCAGTCGCGTCCTCGGACCACCTGCCATGGTACCCAGAATTCAAGAGGCTGCCTTAGAATATACCTTCGTGGGTACCCCTAGTAGCGCCCCGATGAGCTTACGGAACTATGCTAAGATCCACCCGGCGGAGATGGTTGCCTCGTTAATTGAAGAGCGCCTGTTCTCCATCTTTGGACCCTCCTGGTGGATGCAGCGACAGCCTTACCTTTTTCGCCTCTCCCAGGAGTACGAACGCCTGCTCCCGGTTCATTTATTATTGGAGCCCACAAGCGCCAGCCGCGGAGCGCGCTTGTTATCCGGGGAATCATTGCAAATTCAGGGAGTTAAGGCAGGTGAACCTGTCAGGCTGGAGGGAGCCAAAGTACTTGAAGTGCGCCCTCAGCGACATACGCTCACATTCTCCTGGCCGGATTCCCAAACCGGATCGAATATCCGTATACGCTTTCAGGAGGTGAAATCCGGGCGATTCGAAGAGGGACGAAGCGCCTCCGGGATTCATGGGCAGGTGATCGCGACACAAATGGACTTGTTACAGGCAGAGGTCGCCAAAGCCCTGCCAGCATTAGAGCTTAATGGGGATTCGATCTTCCTGGCTGATCGTTGGTTGCCTAACCCATTGCTACGCTTGAGTGAACTTCTTGGCCAACGGATCCAGGGCACGCGATCGGTCATCCATGGGGATCTCAACTTGGAGAACGTATTGGTCGGACCGGGCGATCTCGTTTGGCTGATCGACTTCGCTGCCACGCGTGAAGGGCATACGCTTTTCGATTTCGCTCGCTTAGAAGTGGAGCTAACCACCCAGGTGATTGCCGATCGTTTTACCGAGTGGGGTATGGGTCTGCAGGATTTCCTAAAACTCTTTAAGTACCTTGAGACAGGCGTCGCTGCGCAAGAAGAAAAAATAAAGGAATGTCAGACTTTGCTCGAGGCTGTGCGCAGGGTTGCCAATCGTTGCCTGTACGATCCCGCAGACTCGGGAGAATTTCGTAAAGCATTGATCCTTTCCTATCTTGGCTGTCTGAAATTTTCTAATCTGGATGAAGCGCCTTCAGCTCCCCTGCCCAAGGCCTTCGCATTTGCCGCCGCAGCCTACCTGACCTCGATTGACACCTGACGATGAAGTGAGA
>CAYGXU010000113.1:0-4134 GCA_964353875.1 uncultured Anaerolineaceae bacterium
AAAGCCCATAGCAGAGAGCATTCGCTTTCTGCTGGCATTAAGAATAAAAGCGAAAATCGGAACCAAGGGGTCATGATCAAAAAGTCGGACAATCCATGGAACAAGAACAGGAAAGGGAGCGCGGCCCTGTCATCCAACCTCTGATCGCCCGACCCGACGCCATGCCAAAGCCATGCGGATAAAAGCCACAAACCCAGGAGAAGCATCAGCAGGGTGAACAGAGCGAGCCAGTGTGGATCGGGAGACCAGCCAAAAAGGATCCCGAGATCAAGATAACAGCAAATGGCCATTTCAGAGATGCAAAGGACACCAAGAGAAGAGATGAATAGCCCTCGTTTTCCGAGTCTTAGCATACATCACCTCATATTCAAACGGTATATGGGATCCTGGTTTTATCCGCTGTCCGGCATCGCTTCGCAGGCGACGGGCAGGTCGACTGACGCTTCGAGACGAAGAGAAGGTAAGACGGAGAAACGAGAATCTAGCCAGGCCGGAGCCAAGAGCGGCAACCCCCCATCGACGCCGGGCGGCGGGAGGGTGCCCGGCGGTCCCCAGTAGCCGCTGTTGCCCAGTAACCAGGTGGCGAGCATGAGGCGATCGACGCCCACCGACAGGAGCAGGTTCTCCACCGCTCGCAGGAACAGTTCGGTGTAGGCCTCCCGATCATAGGGAGGGCTGTCTTCGATCAATTCCCAGGCACGCGCCTTCTCCTCGCCCGGGGTGTAGAGGAAATGCACCTTCTGCCCGGGGCTAAGGTGCACCCCGGCGCGGGTCAGTTGCGTGGCAGCGCGCACTGCTACCGTGCGCACCTTGTAGTCCTCCAGTTGCATCGACAAGCGATGGGAAACCAGCAACTCGTTCAGGGGCACCTCCCCCGAGCGCAACTGGCGCAGCCTTTCTTGGGCGTAGGCGATCGCCTGCGGGATCAGGGCGCGGAACTCGGATGCGTCACACCCTTCGGCCAGGATCTGGATCATCGCCATTTGTGTCTCTTTGATAAACGTGGGCGTGTCGTGGCGGCGATACTCGATGCCACGCACTTTCACCGTGCCGTCCTCATAGGCGCCGAAGTAGCGGTTGGCGGCGGCGATGCGCGGCTCGATGCGGGAGGGCAGGAAGGCAATCCAGCGGTAGACCCCCTCCAGGCTGATGCTCAACCCGGTTTGAGCGCGGATCTCCTCCAGCAGGGCTTCGTAATCCGGGCGCTGAGCGGCGCCGGGCTTATGAATCCACAACCCGTCGACATAGAGGTGCAACACACGGAAGCCGCGCGCTTCCACCAGTTCTTTGGCCTGCAAGAGCGCCTCACGACCATAGGCGTTCACCGCCTCATGCGCTTCGATGCGCCCGAAACGGGCGTTTTTGTATCCCAGGTAACCGAAACAGGTCACCAGGAGCCACTTGTGGGCCGAATAGCGCCGGCGGTAGACCTCCTTGCGCGGGTCGTCCTCGGGCAGCTGGCGTATCAACGCCTTATAACGGCTGCGCTTCTCGAGCAGCGGCGCCAGCGTCTCAGGGATCAGTCCCTGACGATGGCGGCAGATGTGGATGCCCAACTCGGGGATGTGCTCTCCCTCACAGCAATTCGTGCCCACCGTCTCGGGAGAGATGTTAAAGTTGACCATGATGCTGGGGTACATGGCAGTGAAGTCCAACTCGGCGACGTGTTCGTGCAGTCCCATGATGGGCATGTAAGCCAGCCCACCCTTGTCGGCCACCAGCAACTCCGCACCGGTCTTGAGCGCTTCGGGATGGCGCTTCTGCCAGGGGACGAGCACGCCCCTCCGTAACGCCGTGGCGACCTGCATGGCGCTGATGCCTGTCCCGGTGGAGACTCGATTCACGGTCTGCACTGGAAGGCCGGAGATGCGGGCGATCTCGAGGGTGCCGTCGATGCCGTAGTCGTTGGCCAGGAAGGCGTTTTTCTGATCCAGGTGCCAGCGCCCGAAGAGCAGATGTTGCTCGCCGATGTGCATCACGCGGCCGTAGGTGAAGTAAGAGCGGGCGCGCTTGTGTTGCACCCCTTGAGCCGCATCGCGATTGAGCGGCAGAGGGATGCCGTAGTACCCCGCTAGCTCCAGCAGGCGGGGCAGGATGTAATTATCGCCGAAGGCGGTCACCAGCAGATCGGGGTCGTAGTGTTGCAACAGGTGGCTCACCCCGCGCACCAATTCGCGGCTGTGCTGGCGTTTGAAGTGGAACTCGCGACCCTCCATCTCCACCAGCAGGTCGCCGCGGTGACCGCGCGAGGGGTCGCGCAGTTCGCCCTCCAGGCGCATCGTGAGCACACGCAGTGGGGGCAGGCGGTACTCGAGATCCCAAGGGGTGTCGATGGCCTGGATGGTCTGGATGCACCCCTCGGCATGTTCCACCTGGCAGTAGGCCAGGGGGAAGACGGCGCGCGCCAGCACGTAGCGTTGGGGAAGGGGGATATCGGCATCGTAGTAGGTCAGGTGAGGGCGGAATTCCGCCACCTGGCGGAAGAGGCGCTCGAAGCGCGCCGGGAGACGCATCCCCACCTCGAGCACCTCCACTTCATGGTCGAGGAAGAGGTCGATACGCTCGGTGCGACTCAGATCGACTGGCGCTCGGGTGGCGCGCAGCATCTGGCACACGGCGCGCAGGTCCTCACGCGGCCCACGGGCGTAGAAGCACGGCGTAAAACAATCCCGCAAGGCATGCGGCTGGCCGTCGTTGTCGACCAGCCAGACGGTCATCCCCTCGCCCGCCGGATAAGCATCGAAGAGCCAACCATAGAGGCTCGTCACCGTCACGCCTCCCGATGGGAGCCGTCGCCCCCGGGCGCGGGGTGATTGACGATATTTTCGCGTTGCGCTAGAAGCGTCTCCAGTTGCCCTCGCAGGCGCAGTACCTGCTTGTGCTCCTCCACCAGCATCGCCAGGAGCATGACCTCAAAGGGCAGCAGGTGAGAGGCATAGGCGGCCGCCGCCAGGTGCTGCCGAGCGCTAACGAGCAGATCGTCGAGCGCGCGTTGATCTTCCAGGCGCAGCGCGCGGCGGAATTTGATCAGCGATTGCTGTTCTTGCAGAAAAGCTTGCGTGATGGAAGGCAAGGTACGGCCCATGAACGACTCCTTGATTTTAGAGATGCATCGACGGGGCGATCCGCCATGAGGTCAGGGCGAGCGTAGCTGCTTCTGCCCCGGCGGCGAGTACCCCCATAAGGTTTAGACACTCACAACAACCTGGCCTGAACCGGCTCATCGATCTCCGGGGCGCGCAGCAACCAGGCGTTGTCGCTGGCGATCTGCAGACGGTCGAGCAGCGTCCAACGCTCCTTCACCAACGTGCGCGGCTCACGCGCCCCGACGATCACCGGCCCGGCGCTGGCCAGCCGTTTGAGGTGGGCGATGGTGAGCGAGAGCAATCGGTCGGCGTCGCGCAGCGGCACGCTCTCGTCGTAGAAGGTGGCCAGCAGATCGAGAATGAAGAGTGGTTGGGGGTTGCTGGGAGCGTTCTCGATCAACTCGGCCAGTTGGAAGCAGGTGAAAGCGCGCGAGAGATAGATGCGGTTGAGAACGGCGTGTGGATCGCTGGGAGGGGGGAGGGCAGCCCCGCTGAAACGGCGCGCCAGACGGGCGACGAAGTAACCATCGAAGCGATTGCCGCCATCGAAGACGCGCACGGTGTGGCCTTGAGCGGCCATGGCGGTGATGGCCGAGAGTAACGTGCGTGTGGGCGTGTGCGCGCCCCAGAAGAGCATCAGGCGTGGTTGGAGCAGTTGCTCCAACAGGATCGGATCGGCAGCCAGCGTGGGCTGCACAACCGGAGTGAGAGGGGTCTGAACAGGATGCATGTTGAACTCCATAGGGTTGGGATTGAAAGTGCGGGTTCTCTCCCAACAAAAATAGAACAAATGTGCTAATACAATAACTCAGGAGCGAGTGAAAAGCTATCCCACGTAGGGTGGAATTGAGAGGGGGACGTGCTATCCCCCACAGGGGGGATGGGGATATTTAGATTGTAGGGCGGGTTTCCTTACCCGCCGATATATCCCATCTGTAAGGGCGGGTTTCTGCACTCGACGCCACATCCCATCTGCGTGGGCGGGTTTCCATACCCACCGCTACATCCCGCGGATTTCTAAACCCGCCCCTACATTTACGCCGATCCC
>CAYGXU010000113.1:4234-10760 GCA_964353875.1 uncultured Anaerolineaceae bacterium
CTACATCCCGCGGATTTCTAAACCCGCCCCTACATTTACGCCGATCCCGTAGGGCGGGTTTCCATGCCCACCGCTACATCCCGCGGATTTCTAAACCCGCCCCTACATTTACGCCGATCCCGTAGGGCAGGTTTCCTTACCCATCTAAACAGGGCTGCGAAATGGAAATCGGCGAGAATGGAATCTCGCCCTACATTGAAATCGCGGGTCAGGCGAAAATTTTAAAAATTCGGGTTGCCTTGCGTGGCTTTGAGCAGCTCTTGTAACCTGGGATGGTCGGCATACACGCCGTGATACTTTGGCGGGAGCATAGCGGCCAGGCGACACATGACCTCGTCAACGTTGCGCCGCATGCTGGCGCTGCGGTCGTCTGGATTGAGGGCAGGCAGGTGAAAGGGTTGGCCGAATTGTATCGTCAGATGAGCGCGTCGGAAGCGCAGCAGGTCATGGCCCAGGCTTTCGGTACCGGTGAAGGCCACTGGCACGATGGGCGCATCGGTTTTATCCGCCAGATAGGCGATGCCCGTCTTGGCACGGATCAAAGAACCCACTCGGCTGCGTGTGCCCTCCGGGGACAATCCAAAGGCTTTTCCGCTTTGCAGGGCTTCGACGGCCGCCTCCAATGCCCGTCGATCGACCTCGCCGCGGCGGATGAAGATCGGGTTGCCGAGCCTGACGATAGTCCCGAAGAAGAGATTGCGGCGGTATTTCTCCCCCACCCAGGCGGTGATATGATCACCCCCGATCAAGCCATACAGCAGAGGTGAATCGAAACGGCTCATGTGATTGGAGGCGAGGATATAGGGTCCGGTTGGGGGGATATTCTCCAGGCCTCGGACCTCCAGGCGAGTGAGCAAGCGATAGGCTGTCCCGAGGAGCCATCGCAGGAATCGAGCGCGCATGCGAAACCTCCAGCCCGTTCACGTGTTCTTTGATTGTAGACGGAATATCCCTGGGTTACAAATCCCAAATCAAGATTGAGGTCATCATGATTAAAATCCAACAAGTTGATCTACACCGTAAGGCTGATGTGCACCGTTTTCTCCACTTGCCATTTCGATTATATAAAGAGCACCCTCTGTGGGTGCCTCCGATCATGATCGATGCCAGAGCGCAACTCAATCCGAAGAAACATCCATTTTACGAACATTCTGAGGCGGAGTTTTTCCTGGCAAAGCGCAATGGCGAGGACGTGGGGCGGATTGCTCTGCTGGAGAATAAGCCCTATAACCGCTACCACGATAAGCGCTGGGGGACCTTCTTCTTCTTTGAGAGCGTCGAGGATTTCGAGGTAACTCAGGCGCTTTTCGAACGGGCTTATGAATGGGCGCGGGGGCGTGCTTTGACCCAACTCGCTGGGCCCAAAGGATTCGGGGCGCTTGACGGGTATGGCATGCTGGTGGAGGGTTATGAGCATCGCCCGGCGATGACGATGATGTCCTACAACCCGCCGTATTATCCACGCTTCATGGAGCAATTGGGCTTCCGCAAGGAAGTAGACTTCGTCTCTTGCTACCTGGGTGCGGACCGTTTTCGCCTGCCGGAGCGCATCCATCGCATTGCCGAACGGGTGGCAGAGAGGGGCGGATTTCGAGTCCTGCGTTTCAATAATAAAAAGGAGATGCTCGCCTGGGCTCCAAGGATTGGCCAGGCATATAATCGGGCTTTTGTGAATAATTGGGAATATTATCCCCTCACAGAGCGTGAGATCAAGTTTGTCACGCAGAACATCCTGGGGATCGCCGATCCAAGGTTGATCAAAATCATCGTCCATGGAGAGGAGGTGATTGGTTTTCTCTTCGCTTTTCCGGATGTCTCCGCTGCCATCCAGAGAAATAAAGGTCGGCTGCTTCCCTTGGGGGTTTTCGACTTGCTTTTAGAGATGAAACGCACGAAGTGGGTAGCCATCAATGGGGCCGGTGTGCTGCCGGAATATCATGGGCGAGGAGGAAACGCGGTTCTCTATTCCGAGATGGAAAAGACGATCCATGAATCTAAATTCTTACACGCGGAGCTGGTGCAAGTAGCGGAGACGGCGGTGCAGATGCGGCACGATCTGGAGAACGTGGGTGGCGTGCCGTATAAGAACCATCGCGTTTACATCCGCGATTTGTAGGTGGATCGCATAGCGGTGTATCGAGAAGCTGGTTGACTATTACAATACGAACACGAGATGGATCGTTTCATCAACCGTGAGCGATGGTCGGTTTTTTTTGCCCTCCCGGAGATCTGAAACTTCCGGGAGGGTTTCATATTGAGGATTGTGGAAATGACCTATGGACGTAAGATGGTACTTGCTGCGGCCGTCGTTAACCCCAAGCCTCCGAGGACGAGTCCGCCAATGACCATGCTGATGACGAGCATGACAGCCCAGCCGATGAGCACGGTAATGATGGTCTGACCCCAGTCCAGATCCAAGGCTTCTTTGGCGGCAAAAAACCAGGCAATTAAGCCTGCAATGGCAGCGGCTAACGTGACCGGGAAGAGCAGGCAGGACAAGGCGACTGAAAATGAAGCCAGAATACCAATGAAGCCTAAAATGCTCCACACACTCGCCAGACCTAACGTCCTCACCAACTCATCAAAGGTCACATCGGCGTTGAAAAGCTGCTTGCCCAGCCAACTTATAATGAAAACCGCAACCGCAAATGCAATCACGGAAATCACGGTGCCGACCAAGGCGCCAAATATCCTCCCGCCGAAGCTTTGGTAGGAACGAGCACCGAATTGATTAAGGAAATTAACAACGATCACCAGGAACCAGGCGGTAGACGTGAAAGTGGTGTCTTTCTCGACTTCCGCATAGACCTCCTTGCGGAAGGTGAAAGCACCGATAATGCGATTCATAAGCATGTTCTATCTCCTTGTATGATGGGATTTATGGGATGTCTGAACCTCAATGAAATGGGTGTTTGTGATATTAGCCCTCCTTCCTGCAATTCGATCATTCGTTCCCTGATTTTTTCTCAGTCCTGCAAAATTTACTGAGACATGTATCGCCCTCAGGGGGTTGCAGCGCGCTTCGTTCTGACATCGTGTCCATCATGACCCACAAATGGCTCACCCGCGCAGGGATATCAATAACAAAAAAACCATGCACTGCAATTCTTTATAACGATCATCCCGCCGTTGCCACGCTTGGCTCTTCATCTTGGATTATCGACCCTTTCCCCTTTCAATTCAAGGGACTTACGATCCAAGAGATATGGCTTCAATGCTTCCACCCCTGAGTGGCATTTCTCCTTGATGAGACTAGAGCGAATTGAGAAACCCTATCATGGATCACCTTTGCTGGTGAATTTTTTCGGCTCCCTCAATGGCCATTTACATTATCTTTGAGACACATTCACTTGTAACGTCCTTCCCGAGCAAGGTTGACAAAAGACGATAGAGAATGGCCTTCAAGATGACAGGTCCAGCCCCGGAATCGGAGGCAACCATGAAAAGCTTGAAGAGAGATCATGTTTCGATCCCGCACCACGATCCTATCGATGCCCCATTAAAGGCGACGGCAAGAATCCTTAAGCAGCATAATGGGCTTTTACATAAGCGTGGCTTCATTTTAATCTTTAGAGATAGATTGACAGGCTCGGCCAGTGAGAGCCACACCAACTCTCCGATAGGGTACAAGGCTGTTGTCTGACCCCCTGCATAGTCAAGACATGCCTGATCTGAGCGAACGGGTTGGCGTTGGCTGCCCACGCTGTTAGCCCGTCAGTTACTCAACAGGAAGGTCAGATTTGATCTTTCCATTCTCAATAATCGCTACTCCAGTCCCACGATCCACTGCTCTTCCGCCCTCATACACCCTATACTGATATGTAACTATGTTACCTTCCACTTCGAATTTAGTAACTGTGGCTTTTATATCCTGTTCCATCTCCAATAAAACGGTTTCCCGGATTCTTTCCTTCCCTTCGATAATCCCGTAAGGACCACGATCGAGCACAGCGTCGTCGGCAACCAAAGCCATGAACGCCTCGATATCCTTATTGTTAAATGCTTCATGCCAGGCCAATATCACTGCTTGCGGTTCCATTGTTGGCGTTGGCGGTATTGGCGTTGCCGTGGGCGGCAGCTGGGTGGACGTGGGCGGCGGTTGGGTAGGTGTGGGCGGTAGAGGGGTCGCGATCAGGTCACAGCCAGCGGCCAGTACCATGAGCACAACTGCCACGCCGATCATCGTTATTTTAACCCTTTGCTTGTTCATAATCTCCTCCTCATATGATGGCGGGTGTGTGGAAGCCTCAGCTTCCCTGGTCTGCTATCCGCATCGCGTGGTTCATAGGCAGCTCCTTCATTTAATTGTAACTAGCGGGATCACTACATGATAGTATTAACGCCCACCAAATGGATCAGTTACGTGAAATTTCACCAGATTTCTGCGTGCTGATCTTGGGAATTCGGTCGGAGCTTGAGCGCACTTATCTACCGCAAATGGGCTGTCATGCAATGAGGTCGATCAGTTTTTAACGATGCTCCCATTCATCCTGCCCCTTGCCGTTTGCTCAGCCAGTCGAGGGCGAAATCCACGGCGGCGGGTTGAGAAAATAGTCGCGCCTCTGCTGACCCGACCTTTCCCTTACAGATAGGGATATGAGTTTCAAAAGCGCCCCCCAACTCCTGGAAGAGTTCTGCATTGACTTCAATGTCGCTATAGGTCTTCCAAACCCTGCGCCCATCCTCGCAAATCGGCGCTCCCTGCTGCACTTCTTTAACTTCAGGAAGGCGATATTCCGCCAAGTGGAATGAGGTATTGTTGCTGTAATCGACTCCCAACAAGAGCACCCAGCCGTCCAAGTCATAGATACGCGCCAGGGGAGAGGTCTCTCCCAATCCATGCTCAAGGACGTGACCTTCGGTCACGAAGCTGGCCTCCTTTCCCCAGGCAGCGAAGGAGTCAATCGGGTGTGAACTGCGCAGGACGCCCGGCCAGGTGCGGAAGGCCTCTGCCACCCGACCCATACCACGAGTGGGCGTGATGCGAGGGTCAAACGCTGGCATCGTTTCCTGGATGATGGGCCACCATTCCGCAGGGACGGGAGGGTTTCTCCAATGGGTAGGGTCTGATAGATCACCGGAATGGGCAGGCATGACGAGGGTCCCTTCGGGTGTGAGGGCGTCCATCAAAGCCTGGATCACCGCCACGATACCGCCGCAAACCCACCCGAGCGCCGAAAGTGAACTATGGACGAGGACGGTCATGGGGGGCTTTAATCCCAATTGACGCAAATCATGGGCGAGATTTGCCCTGGTACAGGGTGTGGGTGTTTTTTCAACTATTTCAGCTTCGCTCATGGTTAACCCTCAGCGCAATACATCAGATTGGCGCTAATGTATCATACTTATTCGTTTTTTCCCCTGAAAGCCGGCGGACTGCCACATCAGCGAAAAGGTTTGCTTCTTCTCAAGACCCCTGCCAAGGTTTTCACCCCTCGATCGATCTCGCTCTGCAAGGTTGGATTGGCGCTCCAATCCTGTAGGAAGGAATGAGAAAGCCGCAGAGGGAAATCATGTCTGCATTTCATCTCCGCGTAACCAAAGTTGTCTGGCTTTCCAAGGATCGCGCAGCATGGCTTTTAATTCGAATGAAGGGTGCTCACCCGGAAGTGAGGTGATATTGGAGGGGGATCATTCGGATGGGAGTTCATCCCACCAGCGGATTCCCAAGTTGAGCAACAGCAAGCGCAGGTCGGCCTTGTTGCGCACGCCAAGTTTTTCGAGCACGTGGCGGATATGGGTCTTTACCGTCTCGGGGGAGATCACCAATTCCTTGGCGATCTGTCGATTGGTGTAGCCGCGCGCCGTGAGCCAGGTGACCTCTTGTTCGCGGGGGGTGAGGTTCTCCAGGATGGCTTGTACTTGGGCCTGCAAGGATTCCTGTTCCAGCCCGCGCCGTAATAGCTCGGAGGTGTAGGCCTCCACGGGTTGCCCACAGGCGCGCGCCGTTCGGCGCAGCAGGCCGGACAGATCGTCGTTAATCTCCAGGATCAGGCGCCCGTTGCTACGCGACGACCGGCGGTAGAACCACACATAAACCTCCACATTGGGGCAGGTTGGACGGCGACGGTATTTTGTCGTCCAATCCCTGCTTGAGCGATATCACAACAGGGGATGTCCCCCATCCCCTTACGACTGAGCCGACGTTATCTATATTATATAGAACAAACGTTCTAATGTCAAATGAATGGGAAAGGGTTAGACTGTGCTCTGGGAGGAGTGAGTCATGAGACGGAATGGGATTTTGGCTGTTTTTCTTTTGATCATCTCGCTTATCGGCTGTAATTTTCTTTCATTCTCAAGCGCCGAGCCTAGCGCAATTCCGGGTCCGACGGGCACCAAGACGTTGGAGACTCCGGTTCATTCACCCCTGTCGCCTTCCCTGCCAACGCGCACGACTGTGCCGCCGACGCAGTCCTCGGATAAACCGCGTGGACCGGAAGAGGCCATTCTCATCCTGGAACCGGGACCGGGTTCGCGGGTCGTCAGCCCTGTGCACGTGGCCGGAGTAGCCGATCCGACCTTC
>CAYGXU010000114.1:0-10607 GCA_964353875.1 uncultured Anaerolineaceae bacterium
AATGGCACTCCTAGAGTGGATGTAGGGTTAGATCTCTATCTCGCTCATCGAAATCCATATCGATCCATGCTCCCATTTCTGTGGAATGCTATCAGAAAACAAAAAGCCGCCTCATCAGCGGCAATGTCCAAATGTGCATATCCCAAGTCAATCATCATTCTTATGCATTGGATTGGATTTGCTCTGTGAGGCTTCAGCAAGCTCCGCGTGAAGGGCTGCCTTCTTTTCTGGGGGGTTTCGCTCCAAATTCACAAATGCAAATAAATCACCATTCCCCTCAATCGGTTTTAACTTCGGCTTATCAATTTTTCGATCTGCTGACATCTGAATTCCCCCACTTGAATTATGGCAGAGAAAGGGATTGCCTCGAGACAACACTATTTTTCCCCTTGATATTCATCACTAATCCTTCCAAGAAGTCTTCAAATATACAAATCCCTCCGCCATCCTCTCAAACAACGAGCGATAGTCCTCAAAGCGTGTCTCACCTACCGAGAAATCCAGGTGGTAGCGGTAGGCCGCTCCAACGAAGATGGTTTCCACATGATGTGTCGTCGCAATCCGTCCCTGGATCGGTCGGTCAAAATCGTACTCAACGATACCAACCGTCTCCTCACCGATCAATCCGGTCGTGCTTCTCACGTTGCGATACTCGGGCTGAATCCCCATGCTGGCGGCCAGATCGCGTGCGTACTCCTCAGGTCCTTTGCCCTCAGCAAGATCATATACTCTCAACGTCAAGCTCGCGCACCCATTGGATTGCAGACATCTCTCCTCGAACACCACTTGCCTTTCGACGGAGTCCCAGATGCCTGCTGACCAATTGCGCGGGTAGCGCGCGACGAAGAACGTTGCATCCTGAACGTAGCTTTGCATGGAGGCATCCATTTGGTCGACAGATCCCAAGACGATCGCTTGGTTAAGCGTCTTTTCTAAGGCACTTCGATCCAGTTCACCTGGGCCGATATCATTCAGGTTCGTTTCAGCCTGCAAGCCCCGTTCGGCTCGCCCCAGGCGCAATGATGAGAGCCTGCCCCCCGCGCCCAACACCAGGGTGACCCGCTCTCCATCCGAGGTTGTCCCAATGACCGTGTAAAGACCTTGGCTCTCATGCGCGCGCCATGTGGCTTCATCGAATGATGGAGGAAGGTCGAAAACAACCGACGGTAACGCCGAATCGATGATCTGGGAAACATCCTCTCGCGCAACTTGATTCACCCGCCCCCCCTCGAAGTCTGTGTAATACAGACCATCCAAAATCCAGATCAGCTTATCTTGCTGGAAGCTTTCATTGGGGATGGTATGCAGATGAATTTGAATGAGGGCGTCCTCCCCCACGCGCGTGACGGTGTAATCCCGTATCAGGTCGCCATTGGTATTGGTAGCTTGAAAACGATACATGATCCTCTCGGCTGAACTGGCAGCCTCCAAGGCCTGGTTGGCTTTCTGAGCTACACCGATGCCCAGACCATCCTTGAGGCGATCCACGCCCACACTGAAGTTTGAGTAGGGAGTGAGGAACGGTCCGAAGAAGATGATCAAAACCACCACGATTATCGCAAACAAAAGAAAGCTGACCACATTCGGTACAACCAGGCGATGGTGCTCACCGAAGCTGTGGTAGATCAATGTCCCAGCCAGGTAGACTCCCACCAGGACGGCAATGTCCACAATGATCACATGAACGTAAACGGCTTCCTGGTTGAAGCCGATCAACACGCTTAAAAGAAAGACAACCGGAGCCATCACTGCCAGGATGATGGCGACAGAGACCATCAGGGTGAGCGGCACCAGCGCTACCTGGGCGGGTCGTTCCTCACGACCCAGCAACCGATAAGCCACCCAGAAGATGGGCATTGTAAAGCCCATCCCTAAGAGGGCGATCAACCCTAACTTGGCGGCATCTTTAAGCGCAGTCTCCAGCCCTAAGCCTATCCCCATGGCAAAACCATACAGCCCAGCTCCGATGATAGAAAAGACCAGCGCCAGCAAGACAAATCCGATCAGGGGCCGCCCTTCTTGAATCCTGGAGACCAGGCCGCGTTGACGAAATATTCCGAAGATATCCGTAAAGATGTTCATGGCTCCCATCGCCTCCATTCCTCGGTTATTTGCTTACGCATCGTCAGTATCTGTTCACGTTTGAAAAGCGCTGCTAAACCTGCGCCGAGTAACAAGCTGCCTGTCAGCCCAAGTTGCACCCAACGGGGGAACTCGGCAAAGGCGGGAATGAACTGGGCAAAAGCATCCGCGATCAGCGCCAAGGCGCTCCAGCGCATATACCCGCGCGAGCGCGTTCTGTAACCCCACCCCATGGCAACCAGGCTTTCAATGCCTAAAAGAATCGCATAGGGATACTCCCCTCGCGGGAGGGACTGCAAGAATGCGGAACCCATGAGAATCAGCAAGCCCGCTGCTGTCGCAATTTGATAGGTTGTAACCCTTCCTCGCCTGTGTTCGTTCCAGCCGATCCCAAGCAGCATGATCCCAGCCGGAAGGACATAGGCTTGCGCTTCCTCGACCTCGAAATGCAGCAGCAATGCCCACAAGGCCACGACAAGGGCGGCCAATCCCAGATAAAAGAGGAGCAATTTCATCCTGATGGTTCCGTCCGTTGCGAGGACGATCCCAGCAATGGCGAAGGTGACCGCCGCCAGCAGAGGATCGAAAATCGCTACCGAACCCAGCAGAGGGATGATCAACAAGCCCAAACCGGTATGACGCAGGGGCGTACCATACAGATCACGATAGGGCGGCTGCACCCATGCCCATGAGATGAAGACGAAGAGGGTGCACAAAGCCGCCGCGAAAAAGGGCCAAATATCCCACGTTGCTCCGCCCACCTCGGCGACCAGATAAAAATGGCCAATGAAGAGGATAGCCGCGCCGAGGTAGCTCAGGATCGGCGGCAATGAATGCCCTTTGAAGTTCTCTTGCTCAAACCAGGTGAACGCGAAGAACAGAGCCGCCAGCCAGGCCGATAGGCCAGCCGCAAGATAGCCACCTTCGATCAAGGCCGCGAAATAGGCGCTGACCAAATCGAGGGCGCCAAACAGATAGAGAGCCCAATGCCAATCCTTTTGGACGGTACGCTTTATGCCAAGCCCAGCAAAGAGGAAAACGGCACCCAATATGGCAAAGGAAAGGATCACCGGATCGCTCAGGGCTAGGGCGCCGCCAAGTAGCTGCCTATGCACAGCAAGAAGGATCAGGTTAATGCTTGCAAGGGCAGGAAGCAGCAGCCAGGTCCATCCAAGCCAGAATGCCGCCAAAACATAGAGCACCGCGATCCAACTGAAGACCAGGCTGGCGATTAGCGGATCTCCCCAAGTCATTATCCCTGTGAGGATAGTGAGGAAGGCTGCGGCGGTGAGGAAAGGACCGCCCAGGCTGAGTTTCCGCCGACCGAGGACAAAACCTACGGCGGTGTAATTCATCCCCAGGACCCCCATTAATAATCCCTGCTGGACCAGCCTCTCCTCGAACATGGAGATATAGAGGAAAACCGGCAGCATCAACAACCAGGTTGCAGCATACACCCAGCGATAGTCATGATGGATGGCGGCGGAAATGGCCAGCAATGCCACATCGCCTAAGAGGATCAAGGCGGCATCCGCTTTATCCGGCGCTGCCTGAACCGTCACAACGATTGCGACGATATAGCTTGTGATATAAAAAGGCCATGCACCACTCTTGCTCCCTTCCCGTCTTTCCAGGAGAAATCCAATCCCCAGATAAGTTAACGAAAGGATCATTAATGTCAGGCCAATGGCGCTGTCCTCCCAATCCGATTCGATCATGACCAGGCTAAGGGCCAAGGGGAAAAGCAGCGCGGCGACCCAACGCGTGGGTTTCCAATGAAAGGCAACATCATTCAAGACATAAAACAGCACTCCGAAACCTAAAGCGG
Source organism: uncultured Anaerolineaceae bacterium (assembly GCA_964353875.1). Classification (GTDB taxonomy): domain Bacteria; phylum Chloroflexota; class Anaerolineae; order Anaerolineales; family E44-bin32; genus MGNI01. Next base: position 3,911 of record CAYGXU010000114.1, read on the forward strand.
AAAGGGGCAGCCAAGGGCTACCCTGGTCACAAGAATGACAACCCGACTCAGCCAACCAGCCTCCCATGGAAAACACGATGACCAATGGCATCAGGATATGCGACAAGATCTGCATCGGCCGCAGCGTGAACTCCGCCCATGGGGTCCCCTCCAGGACCCATCCGAAGCTGATGATCAGGCATGCCAGTAGCGCGGCCGCCGGCAGGAAGGCGAACTCCGGAGCCGAGGCCACTACCAGGCCCGCCGCCAGCGTGCTGCCCAACGCCGCCAGGCTGAGGTAGGTGAATAGATCGCCCTTTGTCCATTTGGCAGTCAATCCATAGACCAGCAGGCAAAGCGGCGAGGCGATTAACCACATGACATCATCACTCAGGCCCTTCGGCCCTAGCACATAAATCTGCAGCACGCCGAAGTTCAATCCCAGAAATCCAGAAGCCACACCCAGGAGCGCGATTCCGCCCAAGCGGTAGGCCGGACGGCGGAAGAGATGGTAGCCGCCCAGATACATCAATCCTGTAATCAGCAGAGTGATGGCGAATTTGCCCGGCCCCGGGATACGAGTCCAATTCACCCCAATGAAGATCAAGCCCGCCAGTACAAGCAGAATGGCGCCGGTGTACAAGGCGATTTTGATGTTGCGATCGCTCAAGAGCCAGCGGTCGAATGGGATCGCCTCACGTGCCGGTTTCGCGCGCGCCGGTTCTGGGGCTTTAACAGGTTCTGCCCTTCTGCCTGGAGGGGTAGTAGGCACTGGGATGGGCTCACGTGGAGCCTCGGGTTCAGGAATGGTCTCGCCCGTCACAACAGGCTCTTCTTCAATTGCCGGCGGAGCCTGCCGCAGTAAACGCGCCTTCAGCGCTGAAAGCGCATCAATATAAGGCGCCCTGCGCCCTTCGGAGATGTCCCAATCCTTCGTCTCCTCGATCAGGAATTCCAATTGCCGTAACGTCAATAGATCCTGGCTGGCGTAGGCTTCCCCGCATTGGGGACAAACCTTCACGCGCACCTTTTCCTGTGCTCCACAATGAGGGCAATGCATGCTGATCTCCTCTCTCATAATTGCTCGATCATGCCGAGTCGCTCCAGCGCCTGAAGCGCCTGGGCGCGATCTTGAGGATCTGTGCTGAAACGAATGGTCTCCATCCATGCCTGTATATTGGTCTCCTCCGGCGAGCATATATCCCCCCGGGTCGGTTCTAATGGCTGTTTTTCTTTGCTGCCAAACCGCTCCATCAATGTGCACTTGCCCCTATTTGCTTCGAGCTGACCCCATAACGTCCCGAAGAACCAGACAACGAGAAGAAAGGGAATTGCCAGCAGGGTTCCGGTATCCAAATCGGAAATCAATCCAGCAAAGAGCGGGATTGCCGTACGGATAAGAGCCAGAGACAGTGCCTGGAACCCATGCCAACGGATAAATCGGTCGTCATCATAAATTGGAATGAGCAAGATGAGATGCCAAAGCGCTGATCCCAACACTGCGAAAAGAAAGCATAGGAGTTCCGAAGCAAATCGATATGACCAATTCGCGCTGATGAGGAAAACAATAATTAGTGTTGGAATCGTCAGGAGCGGCGATAACCACAGCCAGAAGTACCAATTGCGCGCGATCTTCCTCTCCTCGGACGTAACGTTCCTTTGAAATCTTGTCTCTATCATATGCATCTCCAGACCCAACACAATTTCCTAATTTCTCAGGGGAAGAGAACCGCATCGATGTCCATCAGCTCTATTGATTTTGCCCCAATATAGCAGAAAGGTGTTATCGGAGTGTATGGGGAAGCGTTATTAAATCCAATATTAAACTCATGGGAAGCCTGAACGCAATCCCTCAGCATCTCAGTTATCTCGTTATCTGGAGAACGATGGCTCGAGCTTGTCATCCGGCCGTTCTACACCAAATCCAGAACGTGATCCGAGAAGCGCATGCCGCTGGCATTCGGGCTGCCGTCTGTGGCGAGATGGCTGCCGACCCCGAGGCGATCCCCATCCTGCTTGGCATGGGGCTGGATGAATTGAGCATGTCTCCAAACAGGATCCCGGGCGCCAAAGCGCTCATTCGATCCTGGTCGTTTCAAGCAGGTCAGGCTTTGGTAGACGAGGTCCTTAAAATGGACTCGCCAGATCAGGTCCGTCGAAGGGTGCGCAGCGCTTCAGATAAACAAAGAGCTTCAACCGGTGGGGTTTGAAACGCGGCCTTCATCTTTGCATCGCGGGGACTTCCAGCGAAGTTTAGCTCCAGACCGATAAATATTATTGGCAATAAGGGAAGGGTAAGTGTCATCAACACAACATGCAATTCAATGCGCGTTTCACTCCGGAATAGACTATGTAGATATCCTCATAATGCTAGTATAATGGTGGTATGAAAATAAAGACATCTGTCACACTATCTGAAGAATTGATCAAAGAAGTTGATCAGCACGCGAAACAATTCAGCAAGAATCGCTCCGACTTCATTGAGAAGGCGGTTTGGGCATTTATCAGACAGCTGATCCGCGACGAGCTAAATGCAAGAGACCTGGAAATCATCAATCGGCGCGCAGACTACCTCAACGAAGAAGCCAGCGATGTGCTCTCTTACCAGGTCCCTCTATGAAACGCGGGGAAATGTATCGAGTCGCACACCCCTCAGTGCGGGATCCCAAAAAACAGCGCGTTTTTGTGATCGTAAGTCGGCAGGTGCTCATCGATTCGCGTTTCTCTACTGTAATTTGCGCCCCCGTTTACACAACCTATGATGGCTTGGCAACGCAAGTACCCGTCGGACCAGATGAAGGCTTGAAGCACGAGAGCAGCATTCACTGCGATGAACTGGTAAGCCTGACGAAATCCGTCTTGACCAGTTATGTGGCCACACTCCCTCCGCCCAAGTTGAAGGCATTGAATCAGGCGCTGCGAATCGCTCTTGACTTAGTAGATTGACCGGCAGTCTTTCGGTTGGTAGAAAACCAATCTAGCCACCGAACAACAGATCGCGGTAGTCACTGAAACTTGAGGAAATCTATTCGTTTGGGATTCCCCAAGGTCAAAATCAGGCGATTGTGTGAATCCAGACTCGCATCTGCCCCGGCTCGCGATTGGCCCAAGCGTAATAGGGAATCGCCCGCATCGCCACAGGTTTCATATCGGCTCTAACCCTGTCCTCCTGAAACTTACGGTAGAGACGATTCTCCCATCCCACTCCTGGGAGGTTCATCAGCCCATCGGCATGGATTGTAACGACTCCACCCAATAAATCGGGCTGGAAAGTTGCAGTGAAAGGGGCTTCATCGGGCAGGAGGACGTCACGTAGATCGACCCCAGGATGGTCGACTCCCTCCAGGCAGTATAGGATCGGACCGCGCATCAGCGCCACGCGATCGACATTCTCGAGCACATAGGGATGGCTCTCGACTTGATGTACGGGCATGGGGAGATGTAGGTGGAGGGTATCGCCTCGATGCCATACTCGCTCGATTTCCACATATTTCCCCGGCCTAATCTCTCCATCAAAAGCTACCCCATTAACTTCCAGGGCATTCTCTCCCTCACTCCAGGCGGGGATGCGCAAGAATAGGCTGAACCTGCCTTCTCCCCGCACCTCGATTTCAATTTCGCCCTCCCAGGGATAGCGGGTGTGCTGAACCAAATCGACGGTCTTTCCGTTGACCAATCGGAGCGTAGCATCGCCTTGTCCGTAGAGATGGACCCAGATTCCCTCCTCCGATACGCTATAGAAATAGCCCGGCAGGCTGGCCAGGGTACGAGCAATGTTGGGAGGGCAGCAAGCGCACTCAAACCAAGGTTGGCGCCGATGGGCTCCCTCATCTGCCAAAGGATTCACATAAAAATAACTCTTCCCATCCAGGCCCAGCCCCACCAGAATGGCATTATAGAGGGTCAATTCCATCAGGTCAGCGAAACGCCCCTCCCCATCCAACATGAGCATACGCCAATTCCACATCAGGCTGGCGATGGCGGCGCAGGTCTCGGCATAGGCGCGCTGGTTGGGCAGCTCGTAATCCTCCCCGAAGTCTTCCCTTTCATACCTCGAGCCGATCCCGCCGCTGACATACATCTGGCGCGTGGTCATGTTCCCCCAAAGGCGCTCCAATGTTTCCAGCAGCGCCTTCTCGCCTGTCTCCGTATAGAGGTCTACCGCGCCGGCGTTTAGATAGGCGGCGCGCACGGCATGCCCCTCCATGCGGGTCAGTTCTCGAAAAGGACGGTGATCCTGAAGTGAAACCTCACCGTCGATCAGTCCACGCCCGCGCATGTCCAGGAAAAACTGAGCTTGTTCTAAGTACTTCCTTTCACCGGTAGCACGGAAGAGTTCCACCAACGCCATCTCGACCTCCGGATGGCCCGGCGTTCCCAATTGTTTGCCCCTTTCCTCGGGTCCGAACACCTCGCAAATATGGTCCGCAAAGCGAATAGCTATTCGCATGAGACGATCGCTCTCCATCGAACGATGGTGGGCGATGGCCGCCTGAATCAGATGCCCTGCGCAATAGAGTTCATGCATTCTCTTCAAGTTAGTCCAGCGTTCGGCGGCCTTGTCAAAGCTGAAATAGGAGTTCAAGTAACCACTGCTATCCTGGACTGCCTCGATCTCGTCAATAATCGCCTTCACATTTCCTTCCAACTCGGGTTCGGGGTGCGTTGCCAGCGACCAGGCAGCTGCCTCGAGCCACTTATAAATATCTGAATCATTAAAGAAGTAACCGCGAAAAGGGACGTCCAGCTTCCCGGCAGCTCGACGAAAGTTATCGATGCGACCGGTCTCTTCCAATTGCTGATACTGGGTCGGCAGTGTGACCTGGCGCAGAAGCTCCAGCCGCAGCGCCCAGAAACCGTCCTCGAGCCTGATGGAGGTGATGGGTATCGGTCTTAGGCGAGCATATTGACTTCTAGAAGTATCGATGATGATCGATGAGATCGGCAGTGTATCACTCATATTCAGCCTCAGAGGTGGTCTATTTGCTGACCGTAGTTTACACCAGAATGATCCACCGCCAAAAACACAGAAAAACCGGGGGTCCTCCTCTCCCGGTTTTTCCGCAGAAATATTATCTGACTCGGTCAGTCCTCGTCTGCTGCCTGACACTCTCCAGACCTACCCATTCGACCTCCACCGAAGCTCTGGAAGCGGGAGCTGCCCTGGCCATCCCGGCGGGGACCGAAATCCTCTCTCATCGCATTCCAACGCTCCAGCATCCAATCCGCTTGCTCTTGTGTGATCTTGCCCTCAGCAACGGCTTCTTCCAGCGCCTCCTGACGCGCCTCTAGCATCACCTGGCGCAGCGTCTCGTAATCCACATCGTACTTCTCCGCCAGGGAGAGGAGGGTTTCGCCTTCGGCTATGGCTGTCTCAAATTCCTCCTCTTTAATTCCCAGAGCCTCAGCCAGGCGCTCGTGCACGCTTTCTTCGCCGATTGGGAAATTACCCATGCCTCGGCCGCGCCCCATGCCTCCGCCTCGTTCATTACATTCGCAATCCCCGCTCTCCCGCGGCGTCTTGGGACGATTTTCCTGCGCCTGGACCGCAACCACGCCAATGGCAACGACTGCACCCACCACAACCAATATACCCAGAACTTTAATCACCTTAGACATCTTTACCTCCATCCTTTATGCCTTTTGTTGTATTCATCGTTGCCAGCAGGTTAGCAGAAAGTTATCAAGGAATTATGAAGGCGGGATGCGGATTCGACGAAGAACGGGTTTCCCATGACACAACAACGGATCCTCATTTATTTGAACCCCCTCAGTTAAAGCTTCTGAGAAAGTTGGCGAACAATAAAGCGTTTACTCACATTCGAAAATCCGGCCCTTCAAAAATCGATTCATACTCCTCGGCTTTGGCGATCAACGCCGCTTGTTGATCCGCATCCATGGGTGAGAAGTTTTCACAGGCTTGCAGGAATTTCGGCAGCAAATTGACGTCTCCGGCGGAACACAATCCAGTCACATCCTGTGAGAGCGCAAAATCAACCCCCTTCTGGATCATCGCCTCGTTTTCAAAAGGTTTATACCAGGTCGCACGCGTCTTGGCCCCATCTCCCCATGGCGCCTGCGCGATGGATTTAATAATCATCACGCCCACCTCCCGTCGACGACACTGTTTCAATAACGTTTCTGCATCATTCTTATACTTGGGATTGGCATAGAGGATGAAATTCAATGGAAAGAGCACCGTATCGAAGTCGAAACGGTTCAAGGCTTCTAAAAAGACTACGGGGGCCTCCAGGCCATGACCGGTGATGCCGACAAAGCGTGTCAATCCCTGCTCACGCGCCTCCAAAATGGCTTCCAAAGCCCCTCCCGGACCGGTCACATGATCTAAGGTCTCCATATTGGTAACCCCATGCAACTGGTACAGATCAAAGGAGTCCACGTGCAATCGCTCCAGGGATCGCTGCAATTCCTCTGCAGCTTCTTTCTTGCTGCGTTCCGCAGTCTTGCATCCCAAGAAGAAACGGGCGCGCTCCTTGACCATCCAGGACCCCAGCTTTACTTCCGCATCTCCATAGGAGGGCGCCACGTCGATATGATTGACGCCTGCCTCAATAACCCTTTCCATCGCCTTGTCCGCCTCGGACTGCGGAATCCCACTCAGGGCAACAGCACCTAAAATGGCCACGGAACTCAACTGCCCCGTCCGCCCCAAACGACGTTTTTGCATTTCCCTACCCTCCTCATTCCTACATGTAAT
>CAYGXU010000115.1:0-10557 GCA_964353875.1 uncultured Anaerolineaceae bacterium
AATGTCGACCCGAGCGGAGAGGTCGTCTGTCGCTACGGTCGTGATCCAGCTACTGGGCAATGCAAGCCGCGGCCTAATGGGCTGCCGTGGTGGCTTGACACGCCGCCAGGACCCTTAGGAGTTGTAAGGGAAGCAACATCGCTTTCGCCTGGAAGCTACCTGCAATACCTTATCTATGGTGCATTAATATGTGGATCATATCTTGCTCAGTATGTAAGGGAGGCATTTCCGCTTGGTCAGTGGCAAACTGAGACCAAGGTGGATGAGGATGAATTAGTCTGGTATTACGCAATGGAATTGGCCGATCAAGAGACAGAACCTGAGCGCGCACCTGAGCCAAGAAAAACAGGACCAGATTTTTATATAGAACCTCGAGGAACCCAACAACCAGATGAACGTTCACCTGTACGTGTCCAACTACAAGAATGGAAAGAAACCTACGAAAGTATTTTGCTTCAGGATCCAGGAGGCGGTTTTGGCGTAACAACTGTCCAAGTTCTTGAAGCTCTATCAACTTTACGGTCGAGCTCTTTCATACCAAAGAGGCAACAAAATAATGCTCAAAAAGCATATGATAAAGCAGTAAAGTGGGTACTTTCGCGACCTCCTATTGGTGTCTATGGGGGAGGGGACGCGAAGTTCAGTTTTCACTTTGATCGTAAGGACCCTAAGAATAACTGGAGATTTGATATAGATATTCTTGCTGGACATCACTTAAGACGATAAAATTCCCTTTTCGAAGCTTTAATTTGCAGTATTCATCAAAGTTTAGCTAATCCCAAGGAAAATAGTTTAGAGTGAATTATGATATGGCTAAGTTAAGCAAGACTTTGTCCACACAAATTACTCTATCAAAATCACTACTTCTAAATCGTATTACCATGACAATTCAGCTCGAAGTTCATGAAGAGGGATTTGGCAAAGTAGGAATCTATATTGACCCCGAAATATTTGGAGATGATTTATTTCTAAGAGAGCAACTATTCTTTAAAGGAATTTGCAATGGAATAAATCTTGGGATTGGATCTTTACCAGTGAAGTATTCGGATGATGCAGATTTGGAAGTAGAAGTCTCAGAACTTGAATTCTCGGTTCCCTTAATTGAGATGTCCAATAGTGAAATCGATGAGTTGAGATCCTCCTTGGAAGACTTAGCAACCAGATTAATTCAGGACATTCTTATTGAGATTGACTCTTCTGATACTCCAAAACCTTAAAGATGTGACACCTAACCGTTGAATTTCTCGATGTTCACTAAGACAAAGGTAAGAGCCTAACGCTATTTAAGAATGTATTAATGGGTCCACTTGAATAACTCAGTTTGGTATTACCCCAACTGCCGTTTTCGAATAAGGACGTTGTATTAAACGACGATGAAGGAGGCCACAAAAGGAGACAAAAACATTCTTTGTCGCCTCTTCTATCTGTTTATGAATGGCTCTTGCTTTCCGCACCGCTTCTCTTAGCTTCTCATGATACCCATGAATACGCCGGATATTAGTCATTGCCGCAGAGGCAATGACCATCATGTTCACGCGGGGCTTCCCGCGTACAGGAAGTTTGCCATTCCTAAAGGGATGCTTCAGCGATCGCATCATGGATTCGGCGCCTGCCCGCAGGTTTTGCCCCGTGGCATGCATCTCAGCGTTGCGTTTACGCCGCAATGCAGGGCCTGTTTCTTGCTGAGAGAAACGTAAAGTACTTTTTGGTTTTCGCTTGAGAGGTTTTGTTGGACACTGATTAGAATACGGGTAATCGCGCCCAAGCAATTGAGTTCCTACTCCTCCCCGGGGCAGAGCCTGAACCCCCTTACAAACCGTATCTTCCAATCGTGAGCAATCAAACGGGTGAAGGTGGGACGCCAAACTCTATGGGCAACACAAGTGAATCTACGATATTTGGAAACCCCTCCATCTCTCATACCATCGACTACAGCTACGACTCCCTCTACCGCATCACTGTCCTTTCTCTATTTTGCGGGCGGCGATGGGCCTTTCCGGCGAATCGTATTTGCCCCGCAAAGCATGATGGTTTTTCCGATGAGGGCAAGCTTTGCATTGCGTTTTGAATAAAACAGCTTAATGAAGCGGAGGCCTGAAGTAGAATGGTTTTCGAGATCGATACTTTCCTTACCTAATGCGCGAAAATGCTTCCAGGCGTCGTGTATCTCAAAGCCGTTTTGCGGTTTAATGAACAATCTTGCGTTCATAGCGCTTTCTGCAAACATGTGCATGTAAAATCCATCATTGACATGGATATATAAATTGTGTATATTAAATGAGTAATATTTTTGTCCAGATGGAGGTGCGTTATCATGACAGGTGAAGTGCCAAAGAACCGAAGATTAAATATCATGGTGAGTGAGTCGCTGATCGAATGCCTTTCTGCGAGTGCCGAAGACAGAGGTATGTCGATGTCCGCCTTTGTCCGTGAAGCAATAGAGAGAGAATGCAATCGGACACAGGAACAAGTCCTTGAAGAGGCAGCAGAATCCCTGGCAGCACACTATGCATCTGATGGGGAGTTGACTGCATTCTTGTCCCTTGATGGAGAGGATTTCTCATGAGAAGAGGCGAGGTTTGGGAAGTGAATCTTGATCCAACAATTGGGGCGGAGATAAAAAAAATCCGCCCCTGTGTCATTGTCAGTCGAGATGCACTTGCACGGCTGCCACTTAAAATCATTGTTCCCCTGACGGAATGGAAAGAAGAGTTTGCGCGTGCGCCCTGGCATGTTTTAGTCGAGGTAACTCCTCAGAATGGCTTATCTAAGAAGACATCAGCGGATACATATCAAGCTCGTTCGATATCCGAAGAGCGACTGATCACGCCGCTGGGTGAATTATCTAGCCAAGTCATGGAGGAGATTAATGAAGGTCTCGTTCTATCCCTCGCTCTTGATTGATACTTTGAATGAAATTATTCGGGTCCTTTTACAATCATTTTCACAGTGTGACTCGTTTTGTAGAGCAGTCTCACCTCGAGATATAGATTTCGTGAAATTGAACCTAAGCAACTTTTCGAGGTCTGCATTGGATTTTCGAAATTAAATTGACAGCGCATAACCTTTTCCATGAGAAGGCCTGGATTGTCAGGGATCGACGTGGCGTCCTGCATCCACACGCCGGAGCCAACCCTGAAGGTGATCGCCGCCACCATCGACTACGCCCACGACTCCCTCTACCGCCTGACCGCCGCCGATTACGACTCGGGCGAATTCTTCCACTACAACTGAGATACAATCTTTATCCTGAAGCAATGGAAGCTAAAGACTGTGAGGTTCTTGCGTTCTTCAAATGGCCACGCCAATATCGCAGCTGCACCGGAATCATTTATAATGGCAGTCTATGGTTCCATGGTATGTGCTAGTGTTCAAGAGGAGGTAATCCATGAAGGTTGAGAGATTTCTCAAGGGCATTTTGTTGCCGATTGCAGCGTTGTTGATCTTCGCCTGGTTGGCATATAGCGCCATATCGATCGCGCGCAACACAGCCGAACAGGCTGTACGGCCCATGAGCGATCTGGCCGGCGAGTTGGGCACCCAGGTGGCGCAGGTCCTCCATCCGACTCCAACAATCCTTCCAGACCCAGTGACGATCGTGCATGACGTGCGTTCCCTGGCGCGCCTGGAGACCATCCAATACAGCGTGGAGAAGGTGGTCACAGCCGATTCGGGGCAGGCCTTCCTGAAGATCCTTTTTGGAGATCGTCTTCTACTAGTTGCGCATGGGGTGGTCGTCGCTGGGGTGGATTTGGAAAAAGTGGGTCCGGAGGATCTTTGGCTGGAAAATGGCGTCCTTTACATGCGCCTTCCCGAAGCGGAGGTCTTTGTGGCAACGTTGGATAACGATCAATCCTACATCTACGATCGTCAGAGGGGGTTCCTCACGAAAGGCGATGTCAACCTGGAAACGGAAGCCCGAAGAGTCGCTGAAGTGGAGATCGAGAAAGCTGCCCTACAGGATGGAATCCTAAAAATGGCGCGTCAGAACGCGGAGAACTTTTTGGGCCGGATGCTACGTCAGTTGGGGTATGAGGAGGTGATTTTTGTGCCGGAGGGGGAATAAGCCATCTACTGCTGCAAGCGTTGCGGGCCATCATCACCAGCGAGCGATCGACCGCTGTTTGTAGGCAGATTTCGCGCCAATTTGGCGACCGCACCCTACCCAAAGGCCAATGTTTGATCGACCTAAGCTGCCTCTAACCATTCAGCCTGCTGTTACATGGGATTAAGATCCTTGATGATTTTCTCAGTGACCCTTTGGTTGTGCTGAGGGGAGATTAAAGGCGCTTAATCCTGCCATGAATTCACCTTAAGCTATTTCCTATATAGTTATATCGACATTACGACCAAGATTAGGCCCATGAGGAATGGATATTCCTCGTCAGGCGGATCTTTCAAATGAGGTGGGCTGTGAATCATGTATATGTAGCGCAACGAAGGTTGCCTGCTTTGGTCTTGGTTATCCCAATATCCATCGGTGAACAGCAAGCAGCGATGGCTTTGGCTGCATTACAACAAGATACCATCAGGAAGGATGGAGAGCATCGGTTGCCCTCCCATAGCAGCATTCCCTGCAGGATCGAGGATCATCGTGGCCCCAACGAATTAGGGAGACAGCAATGGCAGATGGCTTTACTCTCGATGAGCAAAGGCGCTTGATGTGCAAAACCACCTTCGCGTTTTTTGGGGCGAAAAGGAAGGGGGGAGATCGATGCGCGATGATCCTCATCTACGCCGGCTAGCTCGCCTTAATGGCTGGCCGGGGGCGGCGGCCTTCTCGCTGCGATCGGTTAAGGAGGGTTAACCCTCTCTTGACCCGCTTTTAAGCGAGCCATGGTAAATTGGACACAGATTGGCGGAATACTTGATAACGGATTATGATGAGGGCAGCAGAATGCCCTGACGGAATAGAGGATTCCCGGAAATGAATCCTTGCATCCCATTCAAGCAGAAGGAATGATCCAAAATCGATGGAAGGGGTCAGCAGATGAAAACACAGACACGCGCCAGGTTCGATCAGGAGCTGCGCACAGTGCAAGATAATATCCTGCGCTTGGGCGGGATGGTTGATGCAGCCATCGACCGATCCATCCGCTGTTTGGCCGAACGTGATCCATCCTTGGCGCATGAGATCATCGAGAATGACGCCAAGATCAATGAGCTTCGCTACAAAATCGAGGTGGAATGCCTGACCGTGACGGCTCTGCACCAACCGTTAGCGGGCGATCTCAGGTTTCTGGTGGCAGCGCTGATTATCGTCAGTGAATTGGAGCGCATGGCGGATCACGCCGCCGGGATCGCCAGGATCGCTCTGCGCATGGGGGATGAGCCGCTCTTAAAGCCCCTCATCGACATGCCGCGCATGGCGCAAACCTGCCGGGGGATGCTGAGCAAGGCGCTTAAGGCATACGAAGAAGGGGATGTGGGATTGGCGCGCCTGGTCGCTGCGCAGGATGACGAGATCGATGCCCTCTACACACAAATCTTTCGCGAGTTGCTCAGCTTCATGATCGAGGATCCGGGCACCATTGGACGGGCGCTGTATTTGCTCTTCGCCGCCCATAATTACGAACGCATCGGCGATCGCATCACCAACATCAGCGAGCGGGTGGTCTTCATGGCCAGCGGCGAGATCCAAGAGCTTAACCCGGAACACCATGAGTCGTCCATTAATTGACGGTTTTCGATGCCAGGCAACGCTTTGCTCGCGGGAGGGTGGGGTCGCTTCATTGAAGCAATTTCATGGTTAATCCTGCTGGCGTGTTGCAGAAAACGCAGAGGGACAGGGCCTGTCTCTTGGTGTTTCTAATGCATAGTGCGAAAGTCTTTTGGGGGTTTCTGGTCAGATGAAAAAGGTTTTGGAAGGACGAAGAGGCATATGAAGAAGATAAAAGTGCTCTTTCTATGTACGGGCAATTCGGCGCGCAGCCAAATGGCGCAGGCTTTCTTGAATCATGAGGCTGGCGACCGTTTTGAGGCCTATAGCGCGGGCTTAGAGGCCAAAGGGATCCATCCCCATACCCGCCAGGTGATGGAGGAGTTGGGATTGGATTTGGAGGGGCACACCTCCAAGCATCTCAGCGAGTACATGGGCAAGGTCCATTTTGGATATATGATCACCGTCTGTTCTGATGCGGATGAGAAGTGCCCGAGCACCTTTCCCGGCATGGGGAAGCGGCTTCACTGGGCCTTTGAGGATCCAGCCGCCTTTCAAGGCGCGGAGCAGGAGAAGCTTGAGAAATTTCGCCAGGTGCGGGATCAGATCGCAGGGCGGGTAAAGGAATGGGTTGAAGATCTTGGGAGAGGCGCGCAAGGCTGAGTGATAAGGGCTGCTTGCGGAGTGCAACAGCTTGCTGATGCCCAAAAGCTTGCTTTTGGACTCCGAAAAAAAGGGGCTACCTTGGCTTCCTCACCCAAAGCGCCCCGTGATGTAGTCTTCCGTAACTTTTTCTTTAGGATTGGTGAACAGGTCACTGGTCGGACCATACTCCACCAGATATCCTGCCCGGTCCTCCTCCATGTTGAAGAAGGCAGTGAAATCGGAGACGCGCCCCGCCTGCTGCATGTTGTGGGTCACGATCACGATCGTATAATTCTCGCAGAGCAGGCGGATCAACTCCTCGATGCGCAGGGTGGCGATCGGGTCCAGCGCCGAGGCAGGCTCGTCCATCAGGATCACCTCCGGCTCGACGGCCAAGGCGCGCGCGATGCAAAGCCGCTGCTGTTGTCCCCCCGACAAGGCCATCCCGGATTTGTCAAGGCCATCCTTGACTTCATCCCAAAGCACGGCCGCCTTGAGGCTATTTTCAACGATCTCCTCCAACTTCTCTCGGTCGCGCAATCCGTGGGCGCGCGGGCCATAGGCGACATTGTCGAAAATCGTCTTGGGGAAGGGATTGGGCCTTTGGAAGACCATCCCGACCTTCCTGCGTAGCTCCACCGGATCGATCTCAAAAAGGTCCTCCCCATCCATGCGCACCTCTCCGACATGGCGTGTCGCAGGGATGAGATCATTCATCCGATTGAATGATCTCAGGAACGTGCTTTTCCCGCATCCGGAAGGACCGATGATGGCCGTGACTTTATTGGCAGGGATGTCCATATCCACATTGCGCAGGGCGTGGAAATCCCCATAGTAAACATTGAAACCTCTGACTTGAATCTTGTTGTCCATCATCGATACCCTACCTTCCATTCGCCCTGGCCTGCAATCGACGCGAAATGAGATTGATGATCAAGTTTAGTGCAATGACGCTTAGGATGAGAACGGCGGCTGTCGCCATGGCTTTCTCAAATGCCTGCGTTTCGGTGGCTAAGATGTAAACGTGTAAAGCCATCGTGCGACCGGCTGAAAGCAGATTCTGGGGTAGGCGATAGCTTCCACCGAGCGTGACCCAGAAGATGGCTGTCTCTGCGATGACGCGCCCTACGCTGAGGACGATGCCGGTTGCGATGCCTGATAGCGCCGCCGGCAAGACCACATTCACCGTCGTTTGCCATTTGGTGGCCCCCAAAGCCAGGCTCCCCTCTCGATAGGATCGAGGCACCGCCAGCAAGGCCTCCTCTGAAGTACGGATAATGACCGGTAGGATGAGGCATGCTCCGCTCAGGCCGGCCGAAAGCAACGAGAATTTCAATTTCATGAAGGAGACAAAGAGCGCGAAGCCGAATAGCCCGAAAATGATGGAGGGCACACCGGCAAGCACCTCCACGCCATTGCGAGCGATTTTGATCAGGGTGGCGACCACCCGGCTCTCGCGTTGCGCTTCATGGGCGTATTCCACCAGGTAAATCGCTGCGCCGATCCCCAGCGGCGCGGCAATGACGAGCGTCAGCACCACCAGGTAGATGGTGGTCACAATGGTGGTCGACATGCCGCCCTCTCCCGAGATGCCGCCCATGGGGCGGGTGGTGAGGAACTCCAAATTGATGATCTTCAGCCCCTGGCCCATGACATAGCCGATGATCCAGAGCAATGCAGCCACCGCCAGGAAGGCCGCCAACCAGATGAGCGAGAAGGCCACTTTCTGGACGAGTTTGCGGCGAAAGAGATTCCCGCTCGCATAGGGCGCCATGGCGCCTTTCCTGCGCGCCTTTGAGAGCATCGGCGACATTTCGGTGCTGGTCATGTTTTTCTTTCTCGCATCAGATAACGCGCCAGGCTGTTGACGAGGAAGATCATCAAGAAGAGCAAAAGGCCCGTGAAGAAAAGCGCGCTGCGCTGATCTCCGGTAGCGTAATTGATCTCCACTGCGATATTCCCCGTCAGGGTGCGGGCGGTGTTCAGAAACAGGGTCAGGGGATTGTTGGTTAGGGGCGATGGGATGGCGATCGAATTGCCGATCACCATAATCATCGCCATGGTCTCCCCCAAGGCGCGACCGACCCCAAGGATGATCGAGGCAATGATCCCTGATCGGGCAGCGGGCAGGATCACATGCCATATAGTCTGCCAATGGGTCGTTCCGAGCGCCAAAGAGCCCTCTTTATATTCGCGTGGCACGGCGCGGATGGAGTCCTCGGCGATGTTAGTGACGGTGGGGATGATCATCACCGCCAGGATAACGGACGCATTCAGCAGGCCGTAGCCCGTGTTGCGGGGGATGTCGATCCTTTGGATCAACGGCGCCAGGACCGCCATGCCGAAGAGACCATAGACCACAGAGGGGATGCCGGCCAAGAGCTCGATCGCTGGTCGGACAGTATCGCGCACGGGTTGCGGGGCCACTTCCGCCAGCAGGATGGCGGTTCCCAGTGAGAGGGGGAGACCCAATGCGATGGCGCCGAAGGTGGCCAGGATCGAGCCGATCATCATCGGCGCCAGGCCATATTGCTCCTGGCCGGGGCGCCAAATGGTGCCCAAGAGCATCGTATCCAGACCGATCTGCTCGATCGCCTGCCATGATTCTGCCATGGTGAAGGCGATGATGAGCATGACGATGAAGATGGCGCTCAGGGCGGCAGCGATCAGCACGTAGCGCACGCTGCGATCAATGAAGGCCCTTTGAGCCTGGTTTTCCAGAAAATGGTCGCCATATCGCAGCAAGCCATAGAAGATCGCCCCTGGAATTAGCCCAATAGAAAGAAGCCGAAGGAGGGATGCAAGTATCAGTTTGAGAATTTGCGTCAGTGGGATGACACGCTCACCGGCAAAGACCTCTGCAGAAAGGCTGAAGAGAATGCGGATGGCGGCGAAGAGCATGCCCACAACCAGAAAGGTCATGATGGCGGTGCGGGCCCAATTCTGTCTTGTCCAGACCCCGCGAGCGAGAAGGAAAAAGACAAGCGCAACCAGGATGGCGGCCAGAAGGAGCTGCAGCCAATTCATGCCGCTCTCTTTGAATAGCAGTCCATAAGCGATCGCCGCAGGAATGGTCGCCATCGCACCAATCCCCAGAAGGGAGGAGATGGCATTAATGAAAAAAGGATGATGACCGTCGCTTGTCGTCATTGGAGAGCCTGAGTTTTCGCTTGTTATGCGCATCTTGTGCATCGATTCCATGTCAATCCACAGCATCGAGGGGCGCAAGTGTTCTGCGCCCCTCGATGGAGCGGAACTTCAATCTAGTTGACCGTGATGTAATCCTCTCCGACGATCTCCTGCCCCTGCGGACCCAAGATGAAATCTAGGAAAGCCTGGGCCATGTCGTTCGGTTCGCCATTGGTGAGCATGTTGAGCGGGCGGAAAATGGGATAGCTGCCGTTCTTCACATTGGCGACGGCAGGTTCCACGCCGTCAATGGCGACGGTGCGTACCGAGTCATCTAAGAACCCAAAGGAGAGGTAGGCGATGGAGTTGGGAGTGGTGGCGACGGTGGTGCGAACCTGACCGTTGGATTGCTGCAAGATGGCGTTGGCGGCGATGGGCATCAACTGCGACTCACCGGCATCGTCCTTGTACTGCATGACCAGTTCTTCGAAGGCGCCACGCGTGCCGGAGCCTTCTTCACGGGAGACGACGATGATTTCCTTATCAGGCCCACCGATGTCCTTGAAGTTGCTGAGCTCACCACCGAAGATGGCGCGCACCTGCTCTTTGGAGAGGGTGGGGATCTCAGTGCCGGGGTGGGTGATGATGGCGATGCCATCGAAGGCGATGGTGAAGATCTGCAGGTTGGGGAACTGCTCGAGCTCTGAGTCCTTCACGGCGCGGGAGACGTTGCCGATATCGACAGTGCCTTCGCCGGCCGAAGTGACGCCTACGCTGGAGCCTCCACCCTGGATCTCGATGACCAGGTCGGGGTTGAGCGCCATGAAGGCTTCCGCCAGCTCTTCCGCCAAAGGCTGCACGGTGGTGGAGCCTGCCAGTTGCAATTGTCCGGATAGCCCAGTTGTCGTCGCTTGGGTGGATTGCGGCGCCACAGTGGTCTTTTCTACCCCTCCACAAGCTGCAAGCGCAACAGTCAAGAGAAGCAAGGGGATTAGTATGAACCCTTTTATTTTCTCATGCGCTTTTTGTTTCATATTTTCCTCCAATTATTCATCATAGTGTGCGTATTAACGCCTTACATAATGTAGCGCATGGGAGTTAACCCAAGATCAAGGCGGATTTAA